>CAZETZ010000188.1:0-4869 GCA_964514735.1 uncultured Acidobacteriaceae bacterium
ACCCAGCGCGGTGACTCCAGCAATTGCAGTTGTCCGGCCGCTTTCAGCTTGGCATACTGCTCCGGCGAAGGATTCTGCGGCGATCCCATTTCTTTCCACACTGTGTATGCATTGCTGTGATCGCGGTCAATGCGGTAGTGGCGTACGATCATTTTTCGCGCACCCTGTGGCAGGCCTGTGATATTCAACGTCACCGGAGAATCCGGTGCGGTCACGTCATCATCGTGATAGTTCCACACGAGTACGGACACGCCGTGCTCGGAACGCGCCGCCAGCGCATCCACATCCGACATATCTCGGACGCCAGATTGCAACATCTGGTCCACGCTCACCGCGTCGCTGCTAACCGCCTCAACCCGCTCGCCCTTCATCAATCCCAACATGCGGAAAAGATTCAGCACCGGCTTGTCCACGCCGTTGGTGGCGAGGGTGCGGAAGCCGTCAAAATAGGGCTGGTCTTCGAACTCGAAAGCCCAGGTGAGGATCCCCTGAAGGTTAGTCTTGTGCCGCTGGTTTAACTCCAGCATGCTGCGGATCGAGGCCGCCGTATAGGCCGGGTAGAGCGCTCCATTGCGGTACGCGTTTTGTGGATAGACGCGCGCGGAACATGCGGCGCAGCCTTCCGGATCCGACTCGCTAAGCACAACTGGCAACGCTGCAAACTGTGGAAATGAAGACACAATCGCCAGTCCCTGATCAACATCGCGCAACTGCCGGTCGAGTCCCATGCGCACTCGTCCGTCAACCACTTGAGGTGAGCCCTTGGCGTGGAAGGTGATGAAGTCCAGCGGCGCGCCGGTTTTTCCCGTAACAAAATTCCTGCCGCTGGCACAATGCTCAAGAAACTGTCTCAGAAAAGCCGCGGCCTGCGGGTTGCGCGGACTGGTGCTGCCCGGGCCGCCAACTTTTGCCTTGGGCAAGGCGCGGCGCACGGCATCCACGGTGTAGTCGTAAAGTTTGTTGTACTCATCGGGCGTTCCTTTCCAGTAGGGGATGTCCGGCTCGTTCCACAGCTCCCACGACCAGGACTCGACTTCCGCTTTACCGTAACGAGCGACGCAGTGCAACACCCACTGACGGACCAACTCCGCCCACTTCCCGTAATCGCGCGGCGGATAAGCCCAGCCAGTGAAGATTTCTCCTTTGGGCCAGTCATGCTGATACGGCTGCGGATGCACCGACAGGGCTTCCGGCATGAATCCGATCTCGACAAAGGGCTTGGCGCCGCTGCGATGTAGGTGTCAAAGATGCGGTCGGTGATTTTCCAGTCGTAGATGGGATGTCCGGACGCGTCTTCAGTGTAAGCGTTGGTCGAGCCCCACTTGAGCGCGGAGGTGCCATCACCCGTAGTCAGCAGATTGTGGACGCGGATTTGTACCGGAACCGGGCTAAGCGCGGCCAGTTCTCCAATCAGCTCGCGGCCATGCGGAGCGTAGGAATAGTTTGGCTCATCGGCGCCAAAATACGCCCAAACCGGCTGAAACTTTCCTTCGCTCTTCGACGCATCAACCTGGACCACAACTGGTTGTTGCGCGGTTACAGTTAAAGAAAGAAAAAGAAAAACAACGGCCAGCCACGGATTTTCGCGAATTCTCACAGGTGAATATTTCTACCACAGAGACACCGAGACTCCGAGAAACTCAAATCCGGCTTTACCTTTCTCTAGTGTCTCTGTGGTGAAGGGTTTTTCATCGGCTATGGCTGAGACAATGCCGATCAAGTGCTAATCTTTAGGACTAGTCTCAATAAGCAAGAGAACCTGTGAACGCTGATTCCATCCGCAAACTCTTCGAGCAAGTACGCTCTGGAGCACTGTCGGCCGACGATGCCGTGGACCGCTTACGGCATTTGCCGTTTGAAGACCTGGGCTTCGCCAAGGTGGACCATCACCGCGCCTTGCGTGCCGGACAACCGGAAGTCGTCTTTGGCGAACGCAAGACGGCGTCCCAAGTCGCGCAAATTTTTGCTCGGCTGGCCAAACACGGGGGCAACGTCCTGGCCACGCGGGCAACGTCCGAACAGTTCAAGGCAGTAAAGAAAAAAGTGCCCAAGGCTGAATACCGGGAGCTGGCGCGGGCCATCGTTCTACAAAAAGACAAGAAGAAGTACGGCAAAGGGACCATCGCAGTAGTCTCCGCCGGGACCAGCGATATTCCTGTGGCGGAGGAAGCCGTGACCACGGCGGAAGTCATGGGCAATGATGTTGAGCATTTCTACGATGTAGGCGTGGCCGGAATTCACCGTCTGCTGGCGAATCGCGAGGCGCTTACCCGAGCGCGGGTGGTGATTGTCTGCGCCGGCATGGAAGGCGCGCTACCTAGCGTGGTAGGTGGGCTAGTCGGTGTTCCAGTGATTGCTGTTCCCACTAGCGTAGGTTATGGGGCCGCATTCAAAGGGCTCGCTGCTTTACTGGGGATGATGAATTCCTGCGCATCCAATGTCAGCGTGGTGAATATTGATAACGGATTCGGGGCGGGATATGTTGCGTCGCTGATCAACCGTCTATGACGCCGGGCTGAAGCCCGGTGGCCGGGTCATAGACCCGGCCCCTCACGAGCAACTGGTTATGACTTGTCCACAACCAGGTTGTTCTGCACCTTGAATACCCCGAACACCTCGCTTGCCCGTATGCCAGCCACTTCCTTATCCATTTTGCTGGCAACCGTGCCGTAGAGGCTCAGCTTGCCGTTGTCCACGACGATGCGAATCGGCAGCACCGGGTCAGCCGCATAGCGGTTGAGCACGGAGTCGCCGTAGATGGCGCGCGTCGCAGCTAAGCGAATTCTGTCATCGAAGCCTGAAACCGGAGCGACCTTGACGTTGTTGATCACTTCCTTCACTCCGGGCACCGAACTCACCACTGAGAAAGCTGAATCCCGTGAGATGGGCTGCTTGACTTCGCCGATCATGGTCGCGACTCCGTCTTTCACCGACACAGTCACGAAGTTAAACACATTGTCGTAACCGATGCGGTCATAAGACAGCTTGTGGTCCAGCTTCGCCTGTAGTTCGCTGTCGGGAACTGAAGTGCTCACAGCGATCAGGTTACGGACGCCCTGTACTTTATCCATTTTGCGGACCTTGTTGGCCACGTCCAATTTCTTTTGATAAACATCTACATCGCCGGTCAGGGTAACGATGCCGTCCTCGACCGAGGCTTGTAGATTGTGAAATTCCGCTTTCTTGCTCAGCTGTTGGGTAACGCGCGATTCGATGTCGTTGTCGTAGCGCGCGGCGGAAGCTTGCGCCGCGGCCCCGATACTGAGCATCCCCATCAGCAGAAATGACGCCAAAGCTTTGTAAAGATTTTTCATGGTCTTGCTCCTCACCCGGTATTGATTAACCGGTTAGTTAATTAATTGGATGCCGCCAGCGCCCCTCAAGATGCCGACCTGGGAACTATCCTTTGCCCAATAAAACCCTGGTTATCTAAGGAAGTTGCGCGTTTATCTGGGTAAGTTGTGCAGTTTGAGAAACGGTTCGTATCAGGGCAGGCTCTTTGGCCGTGCCGTCTCAAGCGAGAAGAATTGATTTCCGCGCCGATAAGGCGCAACCATCAAGAAGCCAGGCCATTGGGGGCTGCGCCTATCGGCGCGTTGGCCGAGACCGAGACGAAAATGGCAGGGCTGAAAGCCGCTGCCCTGATACGACCCATTTATCAAACTGCACCATTATCTTATTTTGAAATTAGTTGTTATAACGAATATAATCAGAGCATGGTCCCGGGAATCCAGGCCGAGATTAAACAAGCAAAGCCGTTCGGCAGCCTTGAAGAAGAGGCGCTCATCGCCATGCTGCGCACTTCCGACAAACTCCAACAGCAGGTTGCGGAATTCCTGAAACCGTACGGACTGTCCCCCACGCAGTTCAACGCGCTACGTATTCTTCGCGGGGCCGGTGAGGCGGGCCTTCCCTGTAGTGAGATTGGCGAGCGTATGATCAATCATGATCCGGACATCACCCGGCTCATGGATCGTCTTGAACAACGCGGCTTGGTGGAACGCGCCCGCAGCCAGAAGGACCGCCGGGTCCACATCGCGCGTATTACTTCCTCGGGGCTGGATATCTTGAAAACACTGGACCGGCCGATGGAACAATTTCACCGGCGCATCATGGCGCAGGTCGGCAAAATTCAGCTTCAGTCTTTGATTCGGGTGCTCGCGCAGGTCCGGGTTTCATTGGCAAGATAGCGGCTGACTTTGGGCAGATAGCGCCAGGCGGTCCGTAAGGATTCATAGTCCAGTCAACGAAAGGCAAAATTATGAGCAAGGGTCTTGGAAGTTGTGGTCTTACAGTTCTTCGTTTGGTCGTCGGAATTATTTTTCTCGTGCACGGATGGCAGAAAGTGTTCAGCATAGGCCTGCATGGCGTTGCCGGGATGTTTGGGCAAATGCACATTCCGTTCCCGCTGGTGTCTGCCGCAGTCGTCATGGCGGTCGAATTTCTGGGTGGTATTGCCTTGGTCTTCGGCCTCGCAACCCGCTGGGCGGCCCTATTGCTGGCGATTGATATGGTAGGAGCAATCTTTTTTGTTCATGGCAGAAATGGTTTTTACATGAGTCACTTCGGGTATGAATATGTCTTGGCACTGCTGGGTGCATGCGTCTGTTTGGCGTTATCGGGCCCGGGGGCTTTGGCGCTCGGGAAACGGAATTAAGAACGCGGCAGAGTGCAGAAATTAGCGGGCAGGTTTTTTGTGCGGACGCTCGCCTTCGCCTTCAAAAACGCGCGCAAATATCTTGTCAATGTTTCGCAACTGCCGCTTTAAATCAAAGGCGCGGTCAATCTGCTTCCGCGGCACACGGCGGGTGATGTGCTTGTCCTTCAAAACCAGTTGACGGAAGTTCAGACCTTGTTTCCAGGCCCGCA
>CAZETZ010000188.1:4969-6171 GCA_964514735.1 uncultured Acidobacteriaceae bacterium
TGCTTGTCCTTCAAAACCAGTTGACGGAAGTTCAGACCTTGTTTCCAGGCCCGCATGGCGTTTCTCTGGACCACGCGATAGGCGTCTTCCCGCGAGACCCCATGCTCCACCAAATCCAGCAGCAGTTGTCCGCTGAAAACCAGGCCCCCCGTGCTTTCCAGATTGGCCAGCATGCGCTTGGGGTAGACGAACATTGTGTCAATCAGGTTGGCGGTCTTCTGCAACAAATAATCCACCAGCGTAGTGGAGTCGGGAATAATGACCCGCTCGGCTGAGGAATGGGAGATGTCGCGCTCGTGCCAGAGCACGACGTTCTCCAAAGCTGCCTGTGAGTTCGACCGCACCACTCGCGACAGGCCGCTGATTTGCTCGCAGGTCACAGGATTGCGTTTGTGCGGCATGGCCGAAGAACCCTTCTGCTTCTCGCTGAAGAATTCCTCCGCCTCGCGGACTTCGGTGCGTTGCAGATGGCGGATTTCAGTGGCGATCTTGTCGAGGGTGGAAGCAATCACGGCGAGAACGCCCATGTAATAGGCATGGCGATCCCGCTGGATCACCTGCGAAGAGACCGCGGCCGCCTTCAGATTGAGCCGGGCGCAGATTTTGTCTTCCAGCTCGGGGGAGAGATGGGCAAACGTTCCTACCGCGCCGGACAGTTTGCCGACGCGCATGTCCTCGGCGGCATGTTTGAAGCGCGCAATATCGCGTTGCACCTCCGAATACCAGTTGGCCAGTTTGAAGCCGAAGGTGATGGGCTCAGCGTGCATGCCATGGGTACGGCCCACCATCGGCGTGCTCTTGAATTCCCAGGCGCGGCGTTTGAGCACCTCGGCCAGCCGCTCCAGGTCTGCCGCAATAATTTTCGAAGCTTGGGCGACCAGCAGGGCCTGGGCTGTGTCCACAACATCGTTCGAGGTCAGCCCGTAGTGGAACCACCTCGATTGCGGGCCGACAAACTCGGCCACCGAAGTGGTGAAGGCAATGACATCGTGCTTCACCTCTGCCTCAATTTCATGAATACGCTCAATTTTAAAGTTGGCGCGCTCCCGGATGGCTTTAGCCGCTTCCGGGGGAACAATGCCTGCCTCGGCCAAAGTTTCCGTGGCGGCGACTTCCACGGCCAGCCAGTTGCGAAAGCGGTTTTCCTCACTCCAAATGCGGCCCATTTCCGGGCGAGTGTAGCGTGGGATCAAGACGGCACC
>CAZETZ010000189.1:0-6165 GCA_964514735.1 uncultured Acidobacteriaceae bacterium
TGATGGCACACGGCTGGATACTTATTACAACCCGATTTTCGTTGCCAACCTCAAGGGGCAGTCTTACGCATTTATTTATCCGTATACAAGACTACGGGAAAGGCTGCGGCCGTCAGATTTTGGCGCGCTGAACCAGGACCAGGACTATCCGGAACACTTCAGCACCATCAGCGCGGGCACAGCATATTTCCGCAAGCTGACATTGCAGGGCTACTATCAATTTGGGGAGGGGATCAACTTCGTGGCGGCTGACCGCATTCCTGTGGTGGCCCGCTACGATGCCGGGACCCTTTCTGTTTCTCTCCGGCCGAACAAGACGCTAAAAATCGACAACACATATCTGTTCGACTGCCTCCGGGACCGCAACACCGGCGCAGCCGTCTTCAATAACCACATCCTGCGCAGCAAATGGAATTGGCAGTTTAACCCGCAGCTATCTCTGCGTCTGATCCTGCAATACAACGCCAACCTGACCAATCGCAACCTGACGTTTCTGCCAACCAGCAAACAATTCAACGCGGATTTCCTGATTACCTATCTGGTCCACCCCGGCACCGCAATCTACGTGGGATATAACAGCGATCTGCAAAATCTTGATCGTGGGCTGAACGCGGACCCCCTTACCGGGGGAATCGCCACTACGCGCAACGCGTTTATCAACGACAGCCGTCAATTCTTTGTAAAGGTGTCCTACTTATTCCGGTTCTGATCGCCGAGGACCCGCCTGGAGCGAAGCCAAAGGGACGCGGTCCCTACAGGTTTGCGGCTACAATATCGGCAGCATGATTGCCCATCTCCGCGGAAAACTGCTGGCCAAGCACCCGAATCAAGCCATCGTTGAAACCGGAGGCGTCGGTTACGACGTTGCCATCAGCGTGCCAACTTTTTCCGATCTGCCGGCAGTGGGCAGTGAAGTTGCTCTGCATGTTTACACCCACGTGCGAGAGGACCTGATCGCGCTCTATGGCTTTCTTCGACCGGCGGAAAAAGGTCTCTTCGAGAAACTGATTACAGTCAGCGGCATTGGCCCAAAACTGGCGCTCACGATCTTGAGTGGAATGGCCGCCGATGAGATGACTGGGGCGATCCGCGGAAATGATGTGGCCAAGCTCACGCGAATTCCAGGCATTGGAAAAAAGACCGCGGAACGGATGGTGTTGGAGCTACGCGACAAATTGCCGCAAAGCGGAGCAGATAGAACGGCAACCCCAGCCATCAGTCCAGTCGAAGAGGACGTCTTATCGGCGCTAGTGAACCTCGGCTATCAGCGGCCCCAGGCCGAGAAGGCCCTGGTGGTTGCTTCGCGGAACGGTACAAAAGTATCGTTTGAAGCCATGTTCCGGGAAACGCTGGCTGTATTGTCGAAATGACGATAGCGTAGAGCGGACACTCCTGTCCGCTCACTCCTACTTTTAACCTTTGTTGTGTTGCATGCAGGGCGGGCAGGAGTGCCCGCCCTACACGTTTTTTAGAAGTGACCGGTTTGAGAGAAGTTTTGCCCTCCGGTGGTGTAGGTTACGGTCCAGGTGTCCCCTGCCGTCGGGTGCGCGGTCCCCGTCCCACTGGTCTGTGCGGCAAAGGTCCAATTCGTCCCCGCGCCTAAGGTTTGCCCGGAATTCAGGGTGAAGGTGTAAGTAACGGCCGCCGCGGTGCTGCTATTGCCCTGCGTGATCGTTCCTCCGATTGTGTTGTATTGCCCGCTGAAGCTGATCCCGGTTGTCCGCTGGATGATGATGGTCACGGACAAGGCGGTCAGCGAGTTGGTGTTGGCCAGCTTTACGTCCTCTTCATTGAAGAAACCGCTACTTGAAGCAACTACCGGGGTTACGGTCACTCCGCCAGTTCCCGTGCTTCCGTTGGCCACAGTGAGCGCAAGCGTCGTGGTACTCGTAAGTCCGCCCCCGGTGCCGGTGATGGTCACGGTAACGGGCCCGCCGAGCGTAGCTGTGCTGGAAGCCGCTAGGGTGAGCGTGCTGCTGTTGCCGGTGGTGTTGTTGGGGTTGAAGGTGGCAGTGACGCCGCCAGGCAGACCGCTCGCGCTCAGCGTTACGGCGCTGGTGAAGTTCGTGCGGGTAATGCCGATCGTGCTGGTACCGTTCGCTCCACGGTTTACAGTGAGGCTCGAAGGAGTTGCCGAGAGCGTGAAGTTCGAGGTGGTGGTAGTCACGGTGAGGGCGATGGTGGTGGTGCGGGTCAGGCCACCGCCTGTTCCGGTGATGGTGACTGTAACCGGGCCGCCGAGCGTGGCTGTGCTGGAAGCGGCTAGGGTCAGCGTGCTGCTGTTGCCGGTGGTATTGTTGGGGTTGAAGGTGGCAGTGACGCCGCCAGGCAGACCGCTCGCGCTCAGCGTTACGGCGCTGGTGAAGTTCGTGCGGGTAATGCCGATCGTGCTGGTACCGTTCGCTCCACGGTTTACGGTGAGACTCGAAGGAGTCGCCGAGAGTGTGAAGTTTGGCGTGGTGGTGGGTCCAAACCAGTTTTGCAGCGTGCCTTCCGCAATTTTGTTACGCGGATTGTAGTCGGTATCGGTGGCAACGTTGGGAGGCGGCACCGGCCAGGCCCACCAGAACAGCCCTTTCATGAATGAGGTATGCGTGCTCCAAACCTGGAACATGGCTTCCGCGCAATCTCGCTGCTCGCCGTCGTCCACGGCCCCGGTGATGCCAAAATCAAATGGCGCAGTGTTTGCGCCATCTACGCTACGGTAGCCGATCTCGGTAAAAATGAGAGTTTTGCCAGGATGCGCATTGGCGAAATTCTGCACGTTGGCCACAATGTTTTCGCCATTTTTGTTGCCCGACCAGGCAGCAATGAGTTGTGCCTGCGTCGGATTATTGATGTTGGTGAGGGGAAAGTAGGCGTCGAGCCCAATCATATCGAGCTGGTCCCAAAAGGAAACGGTGGTGAACTCATCACCCCCGAAGGTTGCGTTGGCGGCGTAGACCAGTGTGCCGCCGAACAAGTTGCGGATGGTATTGATCACCGAAGTCCAGCGCGCCTGATTGGCGGAGCCGCTCAATTGCACGAACTCGGTCCCCATCACCATGCCTTCCACGCCGTTCTGCTGGGCCAAGGTGGCGTAGTGACTGATGAAGGTGGTGTAACTGGAAAACCAGGCGTCCACGTTGCTGGGCTGGAAGGTGCCACGCCACGCGCCGTCCTCAGAATCGACATGTGGCTTCAACATCACTTTCATGCCCTGGCTGTGAAACTGTTGAATGGCAGCGATGACCGCGGCGTCGGTAGGCGTCCGGTTGGCATCCGAGGAGATGGTGGTGGCAGTCGCGTTAGCCTGGTATTGCGTGACCAGGACCGCCGCCCAGTTGGCATGAGTGCCGCCCAGTTGCGTGCGGGAGGCCGTGCCCGCGCTGGTGTTGTACTCGGAGGGCTGGAAGGAAATGTGGTTTATGCCGTTGAAGGTAAAACCGTCCAGGCTTTGGGCCAAGGCGGATGGTAACGTTCCCATGACCAGGCCAAAAAAAACCACCCAGACAATCCGCGAAAACAGTCGGCGAGAGTTCATGGCTGCACCCCCGTGTGGGTCAGGCACCAGCTCACGGTGGAAACCGCTTCTCCCACCTGGATCCCATCGGCGCCGCCGACGGGGCGGCCTGCGGAACACTCGGCCTTCGCCGCGCATGCGTTCGTACAACCCACAATCTGGGTGACGCGGATGGTAAACGCGGTGCGATTGACCGCTTCTACTTTCCCGCAATAGCCCTCACCCTGCCAAGGACGGACACAGACGGTATCGCCTATGGACCTTCCCGAAGACTTTGCGCCGGCCTGACGCAGTAGCGCAGCCACATCGTTGTGGCCCGAGCGCTCCGCTGTTTCCAGCGCGCTTCCATAGCCCCGCTGGATCGTGTTAAGGTCCGCGCCGGATTGAATCAGGAGCCCGGCCGCGCCCAGTTGTCCGTGTTCTGCCGCTTCAATCAGCGGGGTCCTGCCTGAAAACGAATGCCCGTTGGCGTCTGCGCCGGCGGCGAGAAGCATCCGCATCGCGTCAAGCTTTCCAGCTAAAACTGACTCCAAAAGAGGCGTGCGTCCCGCTTGATCGCGAACATCGGGGTTCATTCCTTCTTTCAACCTGGATTCCAGAAGGGCCAGATCGCCCGCGCGTGCTGCCTGATGGAGGTCGGTTGAGCCTTTCGCTACCGGAAAATTTCCCTGCGGCGAGCGGCCAGGCAACTGTTGCCCGCCGGCGGAATACGCCGCCAGCAGAAAAATGAGAAAGGAAAGTGCGTTCAACGCACCACTACGTTTAAGGTTTTTCATTCGATCCACTCCTTATGCTGAGAAAAATGGGGCTTTGATGCCGAAGGATGAAAGGTGTTACCCGGAAACGGCCTGCGGGAGGCACTAGGCCCGCTCTCATGTGGCACAACGGCCTGAGGGAGGGATGCTGGCCTCTCACAAACGGGGTGAGTGCGGCGAACTACTAACATCAGACAACTCCGGTTCGTTCGACTGGGAACAAACCGGAGCAGAAGTACCACTTTGTCGAACGCACGCGCAACAAGAAAATTTCTTTTACGAAAACCGGAAAACGGCTTGGGAAAAGCGCGGTCCGGCCATTTAGCTACAGGGTTGAATTCCTATAGGGAATGTGATTTTTGTAGCCTATCCATCGCGATAAGAGATCAAGACATCAAGTCTCCGATAGCAGAAGATCGTCGGCGTTCAAGGGAAGAACAATTTTCACCTTGCATCCGCGCCGGTGTTCCCGGTTCGAAAGTTCAATCGAGCCGCCGTGGGCTTCGACAACCTCGCGCGACAGGACCAACCCAATCCCACTGCCGGCAGGCTTGGTGGTATAAAACGGGACAAACGCGTTCGCCGGATTGAGAAGGCCCGGGCCGTTGTCCTCGATGGTGAGAACTACTTCATTTTCCATGATTTGCCAGCCAACGATGACTTCAGGCCTCGCAGGCTTGTTGCCATTCCCCTGCACTTGCTCCAAGGCTGCTTCGGCGCCATTGCGGACAATATTAATAAGCATCTGCTCCAACTGGTCGGAGTCGGCCATGAGGGTCACATCCGGGCCGGCAACCACCTTGATCTCAAGGCGTGTTTCCAATGCCGCCACCCTCGTCACCAGGGCGGGTATCGCACATTGCCGCAAGACCGGGGACGGCATTTGCGCCAGTTGCCGATAAGCCTGGAGGAAGCGGTTCAGAGAGTCAGCGCGCGCTTCGATGATTGCCAAGCCTCGTCCGAAATCCTGTTTTTCCTCTGGATTCAACGCGGCGCGGGAAATGCGGGTGTGAAGGCTTCCGGCAATTGATTTGATCGGGGCCAGCGAATTGTTCAGCTCGTGGCCAAGCACCCGCACCAGGCGCTGCCAGGCGGTGCGTTCTTCCTCCCGCAAAGCGCGGCTTACGTCGGATAGGACCAGCAGAGTATGAGGGACCCCATTCTGACGGAACATGCTCCGGCGTACCAGCCAACGGGTCTGCGCGCTGGCCGGCAGCGGGACCAGGCTCTCATTGGGCGCCGCGAGAAAAGCTCGCAAGCCAATCTCCAGCGCGGTGCGTCCTATCAGACGCACGGAAGGCGCCTGCAATAGTTTTTCTCCGGCGGAATTCACCAATTGCAATGTCTGGGAAGGATCGAAAGCAAAAATCGGAACATCAATCTCTTCAACCACTCTCCGCAGCAACGCCGTCGCTTCGATTGCGTGCGTGCGCTGGTCGGCAAGCATATCTGCCAGCGTATTCACTTCCAGCGAAAGCTCTCCCAGGGCATCCTCGGGGACCGCGTTGCGGGCGCGAAAAGAATAGTCTCCTTCCCGCAGGGCCGCCACCACGTTGGCTAAGGTTTGCAGAGGGCGAGTGGCGTTTTCCTGTAGCGCCATGGCCAGCAGGGCCCACGCAATCAGGATGACCACCAACAGGCCCAGTTTGGATTCCAGGGCCACGGCCGCCAATGGCTCGCTCATCGGTGGATATGGCACCGACGCCGTTTCCGGTTACCTCCACGCGATCCTCTGGACGAGCCTTACCACCGCCGTCGACCTCACTCCCGCCGGCTTCAAGGATTCGCAGATCACCGCGCTGAACGCTACCGCGCAGGTCGGCTACGGCCGGCTGATCACCGATACCCTCGGCCTGACCCATGCCCTGCTCTGGACCGGCAACACCCGCACCTACGTTGACCCCAACC
>CAZETZ010000190.1:0-6126 GCA_964514735.1 uncultured Acidobacteriaceae bacterium
TCACCAAAAAGACTGGCACGCTGACCAACGATTTCTTCGTCAACCTGCTCGACATGAATACGAAGTGGGACCTCTCCTCTACCCAAGGCGTGTATGAGGGTCGCGACCGGGCGACGGGCACAGTCAAGTGGACCGGCACGCGCGTCGATCTCGTCTTCGGTTCGAACTCCCAGCTCCGGGCACTCGCGGAAGTCTATGCTTGTGACGACTCGAAGCAGGCGTTTGTGAAGGACTTCGCGGCCGCGTGGACCAAGGTCATGGACCTTGATCGTTACGACCTTGCCTGAGGCCGGCAAAAGTAAGGTGGGACCTTCGCGCTGTTGATGGTGTTTGGGTTGGCGAAACCGGAGTCGCTGACCCTGAGAAGTTAGAACTTAGGCGGGCGTGGCCCGTCCCGGCACCTCACTGCATCGTGGCTAACGCCTTCTGCGTGGCTTCCAGCAACGCGTCGGCCCCCACAGGCTTCCCGGTGGCATGCTCCATCCACAAGTCCGGTGTGACCCGCCCCATCTTGGCGATGCGTTCGAACTCCGGACCAATGCTCCCAGCCTTTTTCATCTGCTCTTCAATCTGGTGCGCGATCAAGTGTCCGATGGGATAGTCCGGCAGATAAAGAAAATAGTTAATCATGTGGGAGTACACAGCCAGCAGAATCACATCCTTCTGGTGGAACACTGGCGCGTAATATCGGTTCCAGATATCTTTTGCAATCTGCAGCGTCGCGGCATTCAATTGTTTTGGCGCGGCATCGGGATGGTCGTACATCCAGTGCCAGACAGCAATGTCAACCAACGCCACCCCGGAGATCTCGTACGTGGACCAGAAATCACCCAGCGTTTTCAACGCCTCACTCTTGGCATCGGGGGCCGCCAGCCCCAACAGCTCAAGATCGTGTCCCTGAAACACAAAAGCCAGCGCCTCAGTGAATGCCGTTCCCGGGACGCCACTCAGTGAAGCATGGTCCACATCATTCAGCGAAAGCGTTTGCTCGACGTTGTGCCCCATCTCATGCACCGCGATGTTGAAGCCTTTGTAGTTCATGCCGGTTTTCTCGATGCGGGTCCGCAGGTGGGCCTTCTCGCTCCGCATTTGCGCGCCCATGGCGTGGCCGGAGCCGCGCGCCGGGTCCACCACGATGTTTTCGGCAATATACTTCGCCCGCTCCGGCGCGAAGCCAAGTTTCATGAGCAGGTCCGGGATGTCTGTTTTGTACGCCTCCGCATTGGGATAGCGCTTGGCCACAATCGCATCGAGTTGCGCTTCGGTATACTGATTGTTGGGACGAAAGCCGCTATACCAGACATCAAACGGCTCCAAAGGCCGGCCCAGGCGCGCTTCAATCAGCCTGGCGGTTTGCGCCGCTTGCGGAGAAGTCAGTACCTGCTCCAGCATGGCCTTCACTCTGGCCTCGGGAAGCTCGCGGTCTTCCTCAAACCGGCGCGCGATCAGAGTGGGCGCGGTGGGCGAATACGGGTCCGCTTTCCGTGCTGCCTGAAACGTTTTGAGCAGCATCGCATAGCGTGTGTCCGGTTCACGCGTGGCGCTGGCGGTTTTGGACTTGATTGCGGAAGGCTCCGAATCACCCGCCGGGGACGGTTTCACTTCATTGGTATACGGATTCCAATCCACTCCCGGGTTGTCCACCACGGCCTCGGGAATCGTCTGCGTGATGATCCGCTCCATCACCTGCTGAATCATGCGTTGCTTGGCCAGTCCATTTTGCGTATCGGCATAATCGGCCTTAATTTCGTCGCGCAGGTTCCAGTGGCTGAGCAATCGCATGCGGGGTGGAAACAGCCGTTGCCCATTCGCATCCGTCAGGTGATGCATCCAGATGTTGTACTCGTCGATGTAGCGCGCTGCCTCGGCCTCCGCTGCGCTGATCGCTAAATTGACCTGCGCCGGAACGCGCTTGGAGAACCCCTGCGCCAGCCGCGCTTCCGCCCATTCCCGGCGACTCCAGGCCGGGCCATCTTTCAATCGTTGCTCAAGAGTTGTAAGCGGAAAATTCAACAGCACTACAAACGCCAGCTTGTTCTGAAAAAAGTCATCCAGCACGTGCGCGGACGGATCATATCCCGTAAACGCCTGGTCGAAGGGAAGTACCGGCCCCAGGTCAAGGTCCATCTGCTGGCGGAACTCCCGGTTGATTTCATGCATGTGTCCGGAGAGCTGCTCCAGCAGAGATTCAAAGCGGTTGAACATGGTGCCCAACGTCGCTTGGTCTCCGGCAAAATTCGCGCTGACAAACTCCGCCAACGTGGCGGCATCGCCATCTTCCGCCCACCAGAATTCGGAAACCTGCGACAAGCCGCGTTGGATGCGGGCCCGCTGGCCCTCTCCATATTTTGTTACCAACTCCGTTTCCAGCTTTTGGACGGAGGCCTTCATCCATGCCGGCGCGGAAACCTGCGCGACCGGCTGCATCGAAGTTGACATTGCTTGCTCCTGAGACTGAGTGCGTGGCAGAGTAAGTAGGATAGCGATCGACAGCGCCAGTATTCTGATGGACCGTAAGTGAGCGCGCCCGCGACAACCCTGGCCTGAATTCATGCTGATCGCCATCTTATCGCAAGCGCGGTCCGCGCGTATTTAATGCAGTTTATGAATTCACCGGAGACCCAGTTTCCCGCTTGCTGCCGGCTGCGCTTTCGGCGGGCCCTTTCTCCTTGCGCTGCATCACCGCATTCCACAGTTCGTCCTGCGAGTGGAGCAGGACGTGTTCGGTTTCTTTGTACTCGGTGATGTCTTCCAGAATCCCGATGCATTGCTGGACCCTTCCAGTCGTATCCGGGACCGGGAAGAAACGGTCCGATATCCAATGGGTGCGGCCGTCGCCGCCCACGATGCGAAACTCCACTTCCCCTTGTTCCCCCTTGTTCTGCGCTTCCAGGACCTGTTGCCCAATGGCCCTGTCTTCCGGGACGATCGCTCTGAGCCAGGATGCCGGGTCGGAGTACAAACTTTCGCAGGACTGCCCCCAAAGTTTCTGATAGCTGGAACTCACATAGGAAAAAGTCTGTGTGGCCGCGTCCTTCACCCAAAATACCTGATGGATATTGTTGGCCAGCAGGTCGAGTTTGGTCTCGGTATTGCGCACCATGTCGAGCATGGAATTGATGGCGGACCCCAACTCGTAAATTTCATCCTGCCCGGTCGCCTGAACATGTTTGGCCGTCCAATGATGGGTGGTGATCTGTGCGACTTGGTCATGAAGCAGCGCCAGCCTCGACAGCACGCTGTGGTGTAACAGGAGCCACGTAATCATGGCGAATGAGGCCCCGAGAATACCCAGCGCGGCCAGAAAATAACGAATTCCAGTCAGTCCGCTCTGGGAAATGCGGCGATCTCCATCGGCCCGTAAAATCACCGCCGGCTCTCCATGAATGTCTTGCAGCATTACATAGGCCGATATGGTGTTCGAGTCGAGCGCCTGAACCGGGGGCCCGCCCGCATCCAGCGCAAGCTGCGCGCGCGCCCACTGAAAATCCGCGGGCAAACCGCGGTCCGTAACCGCCGCCAGCGACAGGTGGGTGTTGGTCACGGTTTGCAGGTCCATGAGGGCCTGCGGGTCAAGCTTGCGGGTCATAACCACCACTCCCCGCACCGGCCCGCGATGTTCCGTGGTGGTGATCGGGCAAGCCGCAATCAGCACTGTACCGCCGGGTTGAAGCAAAACTCCGTAGGCATGAGTGGCCGATGAAATCACATGCCGTACCCATCGGTCGGAAGCCAACGACCGTTGCATCTCGGGCGCCATGTCCGCCGACGAGTGTTCGTGAAAATCGTAGACCTTGGAAAAAATAACTCGCCCTGAGAGGTCCGTCACCACCACGGAATTAATGCGCAACCCTTGTAAGGTCCCGTCTTGGAATTCGTCCGCGATTGCTTTGGGCGAGGGGACGGCAACATACGCATACATTCGGTCCCAGGCGCCGTAGTCGTTGGTGGTGGCGGTCAGGCTGGCCAGGCTGTTATTGAATAGCTCGCTGCGAACGCGCTCCACGGTTGTGCGGGCCTGCTCCTCTTCCAGCTTCAGGAAGCTGCGCATAACAAAAACGTGGGCAGCCGAGTATAGAAGCGCCATCAGGCCAAGGATCGTGACCGAAAGGATGGTGACCGTCTTTCGTTGCAGTGTCATGCGGATGGCCGGTTGGATGGAACAATCCCGTTGGGAAATATCGGAGAAAGCGGGAGAAAACTTTATGCGCGTAGGGTGGCGCGAGGGCTCGGGGGATGGGGTGGTGCGCGGTCAGCCTAAGAGGTTCCTAATAGACGACGGAGGTCTTGTAGTGTCGCGGCTTGGTTTTCTTGTAGTGGTGCAGTTTGATAAATGGTTAGTGTCCGGGCAGCGGTTTTAGAGAATGTGTCACAACCCCGCGCCCTCTGAAAAAGTGGAAAATGAATCAGCCCTGAAGGGGCGTAAGAAGAGTTGCGACACAGGTCTCTATTTTTCCTGCTTCCGGGAAATCTCAGCGTTTGGGACGGTACACGTGTGTGCTGGTTCCAAAGAAAACTTCGGCTGATTCCATCACCGTTTCCGAAAGGGTCGGATGAGGGTGGATGGTCAAGGCGATGTCCTTGGCCAGAGCAGCCATTTCAATCGCTAGCACGCCTTCGGCGATCAGTTCTCCCGCGCCCGATCCCACGATGCCGACACCGAGCACGCGCTCGGTTTCCGGATCAATGATGAGCTTGGTCATGCCTTCGGTGCGGTCAAGCGTGACCGCCCGTCCCGATGCGCCCCAGGGAAACTTAGCGACTTTGACGGTGCGGCCTTCTTTTTGCGCCTGAGTTTCCGTGAGACCGGCCCAGGCAATTTCGGGGTCGGTAAATACCACGGCGGGAATGGCGTTTGGCTCAAAAGCAACTTTGTGCCCGGCGATGGCCTCCACCGCGGTACGACCCTCATGCGACGCTTTGTGCGCCAACATCGGTTCGCCGACTACATCCCCGATGGCGTAGATTGCGGGATCGTCGCTTTGCAGTTGTTTGTTGACCTGGACGAATCCGCGCTGGCCGATTTTGACCTGCGTATTCTCAAGTCCAGGAATTTCAGAATTTGGCTTGCGTCCCACCGAAACCAGAACTTTGTCGAAGAGTTTCTCAGGTTCTTTGACCTCAGGCCCGCTAAAACTCACGCGGATACCATTGGTTTCTTCTTTTACTCCGGTGACTGTGGTGTTCAGCATAATGGAGTCAAAAATTTTCTCCATGCGTTTGTACAGCGGCAACACCAGGTCGCGGTCCGCTCCGGGAAGCAGGCCGGCGGTCATTTCGACCACAGAAACTTTGCTCCCCAGCGCAGCATAGACTGTGCCTAGTTCAAGTCCGATATATCCGCCGCCGACCACCAGCAAAGTCTTCGGAACATCTTCCAGGTTCAACGCGCCGGTGGAGTCCATCATGCGCGGCGTATCAAGTTTTAGGGCAGGGATGACAGCGGGGCGTGAGCCGGTGGCGATAACAATTTTGTTGAAGCTCAGGCTTTGCGAGCTGCCGTCATTCTTGGTGACCTTTAGTGTTGTCGAGTTCTCAAACGCGGCCCGGCCCTGAATGTATTCCACCTTGCGCAGCTTGGCGATTTGCCCGGTGCCGCCAGTCAGTTTGTTGACCACGTTCTCTTTGAACCCGCGCAGACGAGCGATATCAATTTTCGGTTCAGCGAATTCCACACCCCAGTTTTTGGCGTGCTTCGACTCTTCGATCAACTTGGCCACATGCAGTAAGGCCTTGGAAGGAATGCAGCCGCGGTAAAGGCAAACTCCGCCTGGGTTCGCTTCGGGGTCAATCAGAGTGACTTTCATTCCCAGGTCTGCGGCGAGAAAGGCTGCGGCGTAGCCACCGGGACCAGCGCCGATCACTGCAATGTGCAAGCTCGATGTTTCAGTCATGTCTTTAAATAGTTCCTAACACGTTGTCATCCTGAGCGAAATAGTTGGGGCGCTTCGCGCACCAACTATGAAGTCGAAGGACCCCTGGATTGCAAGTCATCTCAAGTGATGCTTGAAAGCATTCTCTCGATGCATAAGGCCCACGCGATTGAAGATGTATCGTGAGAATGCCTCGCCGTATCCGTGGCACTGCCGGTAGTACCGGTGTCCTTCGACTCCGCGACTGCTTCGC
>CAZETZ010000191.1:0-6112 GCA_964514735.1 uncultured Acidobacteriaceae bacterium
GATCTCGCCGATCTTCTTGCCGATATTCCCGAGTGCTTCTTCCGCAATCTGCTTGGCCGAAAGCTGCGTATGCTCGGCCAGGGCCGAAGCCGCGGCCTGCGCATAAGGTCCACCGCTGCCGATGGCCGCAATCCCGCCGTCGGGCTCGATCACGTCTCCCTGTCCGCTCAACAAAAAGGTTTGTTCTTTATCCGACACAATTAGCAGCGCTTCCAGATGCCGCATGGCCTTGTCGGTGCGCCAGTCTTTGGCCAACTCCACCGCCGCCCGCCCCAGATTGCCGTGATACTGGTCGAGCTTCGCTTCAAAGCGGCTAAATAAAGTGAATGCGTCCGCGGTTGAGCCGGCAAATCCAGCCAGAATTTTGTCCTGGTACAAGCGCCGGATTTTGCGCGCGTTATGCTTGATAACTCCTTCGCCAAGAGTAACTTGTCCGTCCCCGGCGAGGACCACACTTCCATCGCGGCGAATGGCTAAAACTGTGGTGGAACGGATTAAACGCTTGGCTGGCATAAGAGCAGTTTTTGATTATACAGCGTAAAAACCCGGGCCGTGACAGCGGCCAAACTCGGGTAGAATCTGTCCCGCGAGATAACGTTTACCATGAACCGACGCACATTCATAAAAGCCAGCACCGCCGCCGCATTAGGCACAATCGCAGCCAGCAATTTTTCCTTCGCAGCCGACGCAGAAATAGAACTCTCCCTCGGCGAACCGGGGGCAGTCATCAGCCCACACATCTACGGACACTTCATCGAACACCTGGGAGGCGTGATCTACGACGGCGTCTGGGTGGGCCGCGATTCCAAAATTCCCAACATCGACGGCATCCGCAAACAGTTCGTCGATGACATGAAGCGCATCGGCGCCCCCAACCTCCGCTGGCCCGGGGGCTGCTTCGCCGATGGCTACCACTGGCGTGACGGCATCGGCAAATCGCGTCCACGCACGTACAACTTTTGGCAGAGCCGCATGCCAAAAGGACTCGATGCCACTGAGCCCAACCAATTCGGCATTCACGAATTTATCAATCTCTGCCGCTTGATCGGGGCCGAGCCCTACGTAGCCGCAAACGTAGGCTCAAGCACTCCGCAGGAATTTCACGATTGGGTTTCCTACTGCAACGCGCCCGCGGGAACACTGAGCCTAGCCGACGAACGCGCCGCTGACGGCGACAAGCAGCCATTCAACATCCGCTACTGGGGCGTAGGCAACGAGTCCTGGGGATGCGGCGGCACCATGCGTCCGCAAGAGTACGCCACGCTCTACCGCAAGTGGGTCACGCAATTTCCCTCGTATGTGCAGCCATTTCTGGTCGCAACCGGCCCGCGTGGACACTCCGCCGACGGCGACATCGGCTGGACCACGGGCTTCTTCGAAAACATGCGCGGCTACCAGCCGCCCGACGGATTCTCCGTCCACTACTAC
Source organism: uncultured Acidobacteriaceae bacterium (assembly GCA_964514735.1). GTDB lineage: Bacteria > Acidobacteriota > Terriglobia > Terriglobales > Acidobacteriaceae > CAWBXL01. The sequence goes on from CAZETZ010000191.1 coordinate 1,429, forward strand.
ACCGACCTCCGTCCCACACAAGTAAAAGCCGCAGACTTCAACGCCGCCGAGTGGTACGAAGTGTTACTCCGCGGAATTCGACTGGAAAAAGTTTTGGAAGATCACTGGGCTGAAATCGGAAAATTCGATCCCACGCACAAAACAAAATTCGTAGTCGACGAATGGGGAGTCTGGTACAAACCCGGCGAAGAAATCCAGCCGAGCTACATCCTCAGCCAGCCCATCACCCTGCGCGATGCCATCCATACCGGCCTGACCTTCGACATCTTCAATCGCCACGCGGAAAAAATCGCCATGGCCAACGTGGCGCAGACGGTCAACTGCATTCACTCGCTGTTCTTAGCAGAAGGAGACAAGTTCGTCCGCACTCCGGCCTATTACGTTTTTGAAATGTACCGTGCCCACATGGGAGCAAAGCAAATCCCAGTGCAGAATCCCGTAAAAGATTTGAACGTCACGGCACTCAATGGCCCAGCAACCTTGCCCGGCCTGTCAGCGTCGGCTTCAGTCCGTGAATCAAAACTAACAGTGACGATTACCAACCCATCGCTGGATGCAAGCGTCCCAGTCCGCATCCGCCTAGCCAATGGAGCAAACGCCCGCGAGGCGAAAGGCGTGGTGCTTACACATCAAGACATGCGCGCGACGAATACTTTCACTAAGCCAGACGAAGTAAAGCCGACAGCACATCCCGTAAAAATAGAAGGAAACGCGCTCGCGCTTACAATGCCGAAGCAGTCGGTAGTATCAATCCAGTGCGAAGTAGGTTAAGAGGACCCGAAGGTCGCCTAAATCGCGATTTGTGCGATTTAGGATGGGTTCAAGACCGGCCTCATGCTCTTCCCCATGGAGCCTCTCAAAAAGGATCGCTGCAAATACGAGGCCTACAAGGAAGCCTGGACCATCCTCTCCAAAAGCCGCCGGGCGCTGGCGGCGAAATACAAGTAGGGCGGACACAAAGCTTGCCCTGAGCGGAGTCGAAGGAGCCGCCGCTTTTGAAGTTGAAGTTGTTTGGATGTTGAACTTGGTCTTGATCTTGCCTTTGGGTGGCGCAGAGGCTTCAGCCCTGCGATCCGATGCCCCCTCAACAACTCTGTCATCCCGACCGGAGCCCGGGAAAAGCTAATGCTTTTTCAACTCGATCAACTTTTCCACACTTACTGTTCCGTTTTAGGCCTATGGACCATCTCATTTGTAGCGCCTAAACCATAGCTGACATTACTTTGCTATTTTGATGAGTGCTGCAATATCGGGATGTCGCCTGTGGATGGTGTGAAAAAGTGGCGTAACTCGTTGAAATAATACAGCCTAAATTTAGGCAGTCTTCGGATGGAATGTTTTCGATTGTTTGTGAAAGTATGCCAACTCCGTGTAGCGCCATGGCGCTACACATGCAGGATAGCAAAGAACCTTAATGCCAGATTGTTTACCCAGAGTTGGTTCCGCCCTGCTCGTAAAGGATGAGGCAAATCGCATCCTTCTTGGAAAGCGAAACAAGGATCCCCTACGCGGCAGCTGGGTTATACCCGGCGGGAAGATCCATGCCTTTGAGAGTATCGCTGAAGCGGCAGCCCGTGAGTTGCGCGAAGAAACAGGGCTTGCCGTCGAGGTCGGAGACCGTTTTGACGTGTACGAGATCATCAATCCTCCGAATGAACACAGAATCGTAATCTATAGTTGGGCCAAGGTGGTGGGTGGAGAAGCACGCGCGTCTGACGACATCTCCGAGCTGAAGTTTTTTGAGCTCGACGAATTGGGAGAGGTGCCGGTTACGCCCCTTGTCCGACGGGTTTTGATTGATGCTGGCTTTATCCTAGACAAGGTGCAATCGCCCAAACCAGAAATTGAACAGTACAAGCTTGCCCTAGTTCCAATATTAGTTGCGGGTGCCAGCGAACACCAATTATCTGTGCCAAAGAATCGCCGCCAGCGCGTTCGACACAATCATCGCCGCAGTGTCTGTAACTCGCCGCTTTTGTTTGACATGTCCCCGCAAAAGTAATTTAATTACGCTTTCTTGGGCCCCGTTCCAGTTTCTTCTTGCGAGGTCTCATTGCCGTTGCGACTCACTTCATACCGAAAACATCCTGAGATCGCGATCACATTTTTGGTAGGAATCGTCTTAATCTTACTAGGTGGGATGTGTGTATTCCTAGGTTGGCCTTATAGAGCAGCTGTACTTTCTGGTATAGGAGGTTCTCTTGCAGCTGCAGCTGTCGTAAGTGGGCTCAACCCTGAGCTCGACGATTCGTTCTCAGAGTTCCGTGCCCTTGGAATAAAGAGAAGCTACTTTCACCGGAACAAAGTTGAAGAAGATCAGTGGTGCAAGTGGTTGAGCAACGCTAGAGTTCAATGCACCTTGCTGGGTATTGCGCATCATAGGTGGTGTGGCGATGGAGGATTTCCGGATGCCCTCCGTTTAACACTCCAGCGCGGGACTCAAGTGAAATTCTTGTTCCTGGACCCATCGTGCGAAGCAGCTCGGTTGCGTACTCGGGAGGACACGCGTGCCGCAAGGAACACTATTCAAGAGATCCAAGACTCGATTAGATTCATTTGGAGCTTGCGACAACAGCTAGTGCAGGAGCAGCAAGCGCGACTGAAGCTATATGTGTACAACGCAACCCCAAGTTCAGGCACGCAGTGGTTCGACAACTTCATGATTGTCACGCATTACCTAGCGGGGTTCCCAAACGTGACATCGCCCGCACTACTAGTTGAGCCTGTCGAGACTGAACAAGGCAGCAAGAACTTATACGATATTTACATGGAGAACCTTAGAAAAGTGGAGGAAGCATATTCTGTCATCGTGGATGAGGCGTGGATGCAGAGAAATCTTCCGCCCAGGGAGAACAACGAGTGAGTTGCTGTGATTTCTGCGATGAATTTTCGGGCGGTATGCACAATGCTTTTACGTCCTTATATGGGTCAACAAGTGACCGTGCGCTGACAGACACAGCAAGCTTTCGGGTATTGCCTAGCATCGGACAGATCGTTGAGGGACACGTCCTGATTGTACCCAAAGTGCATTATTGTTCATTGGCCGATATGCCGAAAGATAGAATTCAGGAGCTAGATCGAGTGCACAACGAAGTCATAAGCGCTATTCGAAGCACGTATGGAACCTGCGTGTCATTCGAACATGGGGTAAGAAAAGTTGGATCGGGAGGCTGTGGCATCGATCATGCGCACATGCACGTAATTCCCGTCGTCGTAGATCGCGTGCTCGCAGTTCTGCGGTCAACTTTCCCAGAGATTGCACTCAAAAGCTTTCAAGAAATTGGAACACTTGTCCCGTCGAATTCGTCATATCTGTTCTTCGAGTCGTCCCTCCAAGAGAAGTATGTTTTCCCTGTGGAATACATTCCATCTCAATATATGCGCAGGTTGATCGCTGAAGAAATCGGGGAGGATAATTGGGACTGGCGTAAAGCTAGGTACGAATCAAGGCTTATCTCGACCGTTCAACGACTCTCTCCGGCTTTATCCACGATTGATTGCTCTCGGGGATGACGTGCGAAATAGAGTTCGGGGTCTGCCTTTCGAAATCGAAACAGTGAGCGCGGCTTCACTTATTCCTGCGCTGGAGTCGGTTCGCGGCTGCCTCAAAACTACGAGCATGCTTTGGATGCGCGTTCTCGATCTCCCCGTGCTCTCGGGAGTCGTCATAGACGGTTGGTCTTCGTACTCAGCGAGAGCAGTTCGAAAATTCTGCCGTAAACATCGACTCGAAAACGTCTTACTTAGAATAGACAAACGTCAACAACGCTGGACAAACCGACGTGGCGGATATGTTTTACCAGTTTCTTCAATCGAATCTATTGTGCGGGAATTGAAACGCGATGGCATGATCGCTATTTTGCTGGAACCAGCCAGCCCCTACGCGGATCAATACAGTCTCGCTGGTGTCACTATCCCTGAACAGCAGAAACTAGTAGTAGAAATTGTCGGACCGGGTTTCGATACAAGCGACATTTTGCGTGGCGACTTGAGTGCGCACGAGCGGTGGGAGGTCAATTTGGGATCGATTGCGAATCCACCAGGAAAGATAGCATCGATCACGGCTCATCAGACTTACGTTATGAGCCCAAAGGGCTACGCTGATAGTGTGGAACAACGATTGGCAAAGATTGGATCTCGCATTCGAAACCCAGCCTTTCCAGACTTAGAGCCCAAAAACCGCACTGAACGCGTGAGGGAAGCAGTTTCTTTTCTAAGGAGAACGCGGCAAACAACACTGTTGCGAAATAATGCAAGTTATAAACCAATTTCACCAAAGCAGGTGATAATCTTTGCCAAATACGTGAGAAACTTATTGGGTGGTCTCGCTGGCTATGGTATTCACTTAGGCTCGAGCAGCTTTGCCGCAAGTGTGATTCCCCGACGAGGTTTCATCTTTTGGGACTTCTTTCCGGCGCGTAAACAAGATGCAGCATCGTTGTATCCGGGCACTTGAAGCCAGTGCCTCACTTGGATCTAGTGTTACGCCACCACAGAAACCATTCCCTGAGGCTTGCGGGTCGGACGCACAGTAATCTCGACATCCTGCCCAAGTGCAGTCAGGAAGTCGATAAGCCGCTCCACCGAGAACGACCCCGCGCGGTTGCGCATCAACGCCGAAACGTGGGACTGTTTGATCCCGAGGACTTTCCCGAAGAGAAGCAACAGCAGGTCTCTCCACTCC
>CAZETZ010000192.1:0-6074 GCA_964514735.1 uncultured Acidobacteriaceae bacterium
TGAGTGCAGCCTCGCACGCCAAGGCTGAGACGTTGCGGAACGAGTACGTGATTGCCGCCATTGGTACGGTGAAGCAGCGCGATGCGAATACGTTTAACAAGAATATTCCTACTGGAGAAGTTGAGCTGGTCGTTGAAGAGCTGCGAATTTTAAACGAATCCAAGCAGCCGCCGTTTTTGCCATCCGACACAGTTCTGCCCAACGAAGAGATGCGGTTGAAGTACCGCTACATTGACCTGCGCCGCGAGGCCATGCAGTTCAATATCGAGATGCGCCATAAAGTCAGTAAGGCGATCCGGGATTATTTGTCCGGGCAGGGTTTCATGGAGATTGAAACTCCGTTTATGACCCGCTCCACACCTGAGGGCGCGCGCGATTACCTTGTCCCCAGCCGGGTGCAGCCGGGGACTTTTTATGCGCTGCCGCAATCGCCGCAGTTGTTCAAGCAGATCCTGATGATTTCTGGTTGCGAACGCTATTACCAGATCGCGCGTTGCTTCCGCGATGAAGACTTGCGCGCCGACCGGCAGCCTGAGTTCACGCAGATTGATTTGGAGATGTCGTATCCCCAGCCGGACAGTGTTTGGGGAGTTGTGGAGGGATTTTTGACTGCGGCATTCAAAGCTGCGGGACACGACATCAAGAGCCCATTTCCCCGCATGAGCTATGACGAAGCCATTCGCTTGTACGGCAGCGACAAGCCGGACATGCGTCTGCCCGCGATGGTGGACGTGCGCAAAGCGCTGACTCCGGAGGAAGTGGATGAATTGACTTCGAAGTTCCGGATGAGAAAAGAGTTTCCGCTTCAGTTGGTCCGCATTCCCAAAGCCGGTGACATCTCCGGCACGGAGCGGCGGACGATTGGCAGCTACGGAGCCTATCAGCATTTGCAGGGGCCGTCATTTGTGCAGTTGATGACTGATCCGAAGAGGTTCGCCAAGGACTACCCGGCATTATCGGAAAAAATTCTGAAGTTTGCCCAGATTGACCCGGATGATTTGTGGTTGTTCGCTGGAGCGATGAATAATCCGGAAGTGCCTGCGGTGATGGACCAAACTTTGCAGAGATTCTGCGAACGCTGCGGATACCTGCGGCTCGATCTCGCTCAGAAATATGCCGATAAGCATGGCGCATTCAAGAAGGCTGGCGACGTGGCCAAAGACTTTCGCTTTCTCTGGGTCAGCGATTTCCCCATGTTCGAGTGGGACAAAGAGGAGAAGCGCTGGATCCCCGCACATCATCCGTTTACTTCGTTGCACGAAGAAGACATGGCGAAGCTTGAGGCCAACATTGATTCGGTGCGCGATCCCAAGTCGCCGCTGGGTGAGATTCGGGCCCTGGCCTATGACGTCGTGCTAAATGGCACGGAGTTGGGATCAGGCTCGATTCGTATTCATAGGCAAGATATTCAGAAGAAAATTTTCCAGGCGCTCGGTATGGGCGATGAAGAGGCCAAGGCGCGTTTCGGATTCTTCCTGGAGGCGCTGGAATATGGCACGCCTCCGCATGGCGGGATTGCGCTGGGGCTGGATCGGATTGTGATGATTCTGGCCGGGGCGGATAGTTTGCGCGAGGTGATTCCATTCCCCAAGACTGCACGGGCAGTGGATTTGATGGTGGATGCACCGACTCCGGTGGGAGAAGCGCAGCTTAAGGATTTGGGGATCTTGATTAAGAAAGTGTAAGTACCTCAGCGGCTGAAGCCCGGTCATTGGCTAAGCTTCGCCGCAGGTCCGGAAGGCCTGCTCCAGCCTGGCGCGGCTGCGCCGCGCGCTGTGAGTTGGAAGTTGTTTGCCCTGCGGCATTGTCGTGGCTGCATGCGTGCTCGTTTCGCTAAGATTTTCAGCAGACCTCACTTCACCTTTCCGTGCATAAACACGAGGGACGCAGGCCCGAGCACAGGGTGGAGCAGGGCTTCCTAGCCCTGCGGCTGAGAAATACTACGCAGCGGGCTTTAGCCACCGAGGGACTTCATCCAACCTCAGTTTGACTGAGCTATACGGGAACTCTTCTGGAATCGGCACTAAGCCTTTTCTGACAGGATTCATGTGGATGTAGTGCCGGCATCTTAGATACTCCGCGGCATCTCTGACTCTGTGGTCATAGAAACTGTTCTGCCAGATTTCTTGCTGGAATCCCAATTCTTTTTTTGCTCTGTAGGAGAAGCCACCTTTGATGAATTGAATAGTTCTTTCAAGAGGAACAGTTGGTGTAATTAGCAGATGAAAATGATTTGGCATCACCACAAATTCATGCAGCCGGTATTTATTTTGAGATTGATAGTGAAGCAAGACATCGATGAATAATCCAGCCATTCTGTCCGATTGAAAGAGACCTTGTTTTTGCCAGCAGGAAGCCGTGATGAAATAAGTTCCATTGCCAGTTTTGCCTCGGTAGGGGATGCCCATAGGTACCTCGAAGGCTAAAGCCCGATATCGAATTGGTTTTAGCCGCAGGCCTAGGAAGGCCTGCTCCACCCTATCGCGGCTCTGCCGCGATCTTTCTGAAAGGACCGAAATTTTTATGGATTAATTCCTGGTGTGAAACTTCATCGCTGGCGCGACGGCTACTTTAGTGGACAGAACTGGAAAGAATTACCGCGCCCCGTTGGCCGCCATCTTCTTCACCATAGCGAGCACCAGCTTGCGGTCACTGTCATTCAGGCTGACTGAATAGCGGCGGATCTGACTCAGGAACCGGACCTCATCGTCAGAAAGCTGAGGCAGGCCTTTAGTGCCGTTGGTGTGCCCAGAGTCACCAAAGAAATTGGACAACGGGGTCTCCATGGCTCCGGCAATCTTGGCCAGGGTATCGAGCGAAGGAATGGTGTGGCCGTTCTCCACGCGGGACAGGTAGCAGCGCAGCAGGCCGGTGCGCTTTTCGATATCCCCCTGCGACATCCCCTTCTGCAACCGGAAATTTCTTATGGTTTCGCCGATGTTCATAGGGATTGCATCCCCGGAGGCTCCTCAAGCGTGGCTTGCATGTTAACCACTCTGGTACCGTCTGGCAAGTGGAAATTGTTTACAGGGCAACTATCATTGGCTGCGAGCCAATTCTTCTACTTTTTTAGAGTGGCGGCCAGAAATTCCACTGTGCGCTTCCAGGCATCCTCCGCGTCTTCCTTGCGATAACCCGCTGTGTTGTTTGGGTTCTCAAACCCGTGGCCGGCATCGGGGTAAAGGTGGACATCTATGGTCTTGCCCAGAGTCTTGAGCTGCTTTGCGAACTTGTTCACGTCGGCTGGAGGAATGTCGCGGTCCCGTCCCGCGAAAAGTCCAAGGATGGGAGCGGTGATTTTCTTCAGATCGTCGGGATCGTCTACAGGGTGCCCGTAATTGATGACGTCAGCCGCCAAAGTCGGCTCTTGTAGGGCCACATCCAGGGCATAATCTCCGCCCAGGTCCCAGCCGATGGCCCCAATGCGGTCTTTCCTGACCTCGGCTTGCGACTTGAGAAATTCTACTGCCATGTGGAGATCGCGGTCCGAGCGATCATCGGAGACCCCTCGCATGAGCTCGCGTGCCATGTCTGGAGTGGTCGCGACTTTCCCGCGATAGAGATCGACCGCGAGCGTCACGTAGCCTTCGTCCGACAGCTTGGACGCTTGTTCTTTCACCCAGTCATTCAGGCCCCACCATTCGTGAATGACCACCAACGCCGGGAATGGGCCTTTCCCGCTTGGAATATAGAGAACGGCCTGCACCGCGTCATCCCCGCTTTTGTAGGAGACCTCTTTGGCTGTGGCAGCCAGGGCAGTGATTGTGTGGGCGAAAAAGAACAGACCCAGTAGGAAGCGCTTCATCCCATGCCCCTCAATTTGTGGTCTCGCGGCGCAATGGCGTTGCTATTTTACCGCCTCTACGGCGAGGTCAATCTTGATGTCGTCGCCTACCAGCATCCCGCCACTCTCCAGCGTTTTGTTCCACATCAGGCCGTAGTCTTTGCGGTTTACGGTGACGCTGGCCTGGGCGACGAGGTGGGTTTTCCCCCAGGGATCTTTCACCGTGCCCGTAATGGTGAATGGAAGCGCGATTTCTTTAGTGACGCCGTGGATGGCCAGCGGACCGTACGCGACAAAGCCATCACCTTTCTTTTCGATGCGAGTGCTCTTGAAGGTCAACTCGGGAAATTTTTCCACATCAAAGAAGTCAGGGCTGCGGAGGTGCTTGTCGCGTCCATCATCGCCGGTGTTCACGCTGGTTGCATCAATGTGCACATCGATCGTGGACTTGGTCACATCACTGGAATCGTAAACGATGGTCCCGTTGAAATTCCGGAATGCGCCTTGCACATGGCTGATGACCAGATGACTCACGGTAAAACCGATGGACGTATGCGGCTTGTCCAGCGTGTAGGTGTCGGCGGCCAACAGCATTGTGCTGGCAAGAAGGGAGAACATCAGAACAGAAAAAATCTTTCTCATTGCATCTCCTAAATTGTTTTGAAATTTGTTGCATGCCAAGAAAGTTAAAGGTCCAATTCCATGTACATGGCACCCGGCAACGGATTATTGCGGTAGGGAGCGATTTCCTTAAAGCCCAGTTGCCGGTACAGCCCAATCGCTTCCTGCATGTTGGTGCGAATCGTATCCAGGCGCATCTTTCTATAACCGATTTTTTGCGCTTCCTGGATGATCGATTCAGCCAAAAACCTTCCCCGCCCCTGGCCGCGAAACTGCGGACGTAAGTACAACCGCTTCATTTCGCAGATGTCCGGCCCGAGCTTCCGCAGGGCCACGCAGCCTGATGCCTCTGTCCCGCAATATGCCAGGAAGAGCCGACCATCGGGCGGCGCATAGCTACCGGGTAGCTCTGCCAGTTCCTGCTCGAAGTTCATTACGACACGAGCGAGATTGCGATTCTCCCAGTATTCGAGCAGAAGCTCGCGGACCAAATTCAGCTGATCTACTGATACCGCCGGAACAAGCTGCAATTGTCCCGACGGATTGGTTACCCCATCAACATGCCTCCATTTACGTTGAGCACATGGCCGGTGATGTAGCTGGCTTCTTCGGACGCCAGAAACGCCACGCTGTTTGCAATATCTTTTGGAGTGCCGACGCGGCCCAAAGGGATCATTTTCACTGCATTCTGCTTGAACTCATCGCTTAACGCTGCGGTCATTGATGTTTCGATGAAGCCGGGCGCCACTGCGTTGCAAGTTATATTTCGCGAAGCGATTTCGCGGGCGATGGCCATGGTCAGGCCGATCAGCCCGGCTTTGGACGCAGAGTAGTTCGCCTGCCCGGCTTGCCCGGTCTGCCCGAATACGGACGTTATGTTGATGATCCGTCCCCAGCGTTGCTTGAGCATAGAGCTGATGACTTGCTGAATACACAGATACGCTGACGTGAGGTTGGTATTGAGGACAGTGTCCCAATCGGCACGCTTCATGCGCATGACCAGCTGGTCCCGGGTGATGCCGGCGTTGTTGACCAGGATGTCAATTTTGCCGAGTTGAGCGATGGCCGATTTCAAGACGGTTTTGATTTGTTCTTCATCAGCTACGTCCAGCGCGAAGGCGGAAGCGTTCCCACCGGCGGCGGAGATTTCTTTGACCAGTTCATCCAGTTTTTCCTGAGTACGGGCAACGACAGCTACGGTAGCTCCTTGCGCGGCCAGTTTTAGGGCGCAGGCCCGGCCGATGCCTTGCGAAGCTCCGGTCACCAGCGCAACTCGTCCTGAGAGAGACATGCGATCACGTCCTTTTTGTTTAGGAAAGAGGGAATTATAACTGTGCTTGCGTTTAAGTTGCTTGCGACATCAGTTCTGGAGCACTGACTGAGACGGGAACAGGTTGGGCGACACGGCGTAGCGGCCAGACAATTACCTCCAGCCGGCGTGAGAAGTGGAGCAGAGGGGTGCTTTCTAGGGCAGGGATCGCGGCCGCACTCGTCACCGTGTTGATTTCAATTTCAGCTTCGGCGGCCTGGAGTGGCCAGGGCTCATGGTGTACCTCGGCGCGAAAGACCTCGCTTCCTGCCACGGTGTAGAGGCAGTAGCGTTCGGTGAGCCAATGCTCCAGAGTCCCGGGAACACTCAATTCAACAGATTTGATCGGCCGGTAGCGGC
>CAZETZ010000193.1:0-6052 GCA_964514735.1 uncultured Acidobacteriaceae bacterium
AGTTATGGAATATGCCGGCGAAGCCATCGAAGAACTCAGCGTTGACGAGCGCGCCACCATGACCAACATGGCGGCGGAGATCGGAGGTTTCACCGGAATCGTTGCGCCCGACAAAAAAGTTGTGGAGTTCCTCGTCGAACGCCGGGGCATCCGGCCCGCCGAAGCCGAAAAGTTAATTCAGGGTCTCTATAGCGACCCTGATGCGCAATATGCCCAGGTCATCGAACTCGACGCTGCCGAAATTACGCCCATGGTCGCCACTCCCGGTGATCCCGGCAACGGAAAATACATTCGCGATCTGCACACGCCGGTCCCAATAGAAATTGCCTACGGCGGCACCTGTACCGCCGGAAAAAATGAAGACATGGACATGTACGCTCAGGTCCTCGCCGATGCGCTCAAACACGGAAAGCGTGTGGCTGATTCAGTCCAGTTCTACATCCAGTTCGGCTCGCAGGAAACGCGCGACTACTGCGTGCGCAAAGGCTATCTCGACATCTTCCAAGAATCCGGTGCCCACGTCATCGAACCCAGTTGCGGAGCCTGCATTAATGCTGGTCCCGGCGTCTCCAATCGCCCCGATCAAATTGTGATCAGCGCACAGAATCGAAATTTTCCTGGGCGTAGCGGGCCGGGGCAAATGTACTTGGCCAGCCCCTATACCGTGGCCGCCAGCGCGGTGGCGGGATACATTGTGGAGTATGCATCAAGTCAGATCCGCCGGTTGGTTACACACTAAAATCTTTCTTTTAAAAGAACTTTGGATAAAAAAGCGCCTCTAACTAGGATGTTGGAGCCGGACTGGAGAACAATTTCTTAAATACGGTGTTGATATTGACCCCCACCCCAAAGCGATAAAAGTCGCGATTTGGTTGTGTGAGTGGAAGTACAACAACTCCGGTGTTGGGAACTGCACTAGCGCCATTTCCGCTCAAAGAAGCAACATCCCCGCTTTGCAAGACTAAAGGGGCAAGGTTTGTATTACGAGTCAAGCGGATAGTAGCCGTTCCAAATATATATAAGAACGAGACACTTTTGACAGGTAAAGGATGTACGCCATCCACTTTAAAAACAAAGTGGCGCATCTGTCCTCCAGTGACTGTCGCATCCTGTCCAAATACAAAATCAACAATGCCCCGCTCACACGGGCCAATCTGGTTCGCGGAATCCGCGTCACCGCAATATTGATTGCCAGTGCCGGGGAAATGATCAATGGTTCGAATTCCAAACAACGCTTTCCCAAGAAAACTGCTTCGGTCCTGATTGCTGAAGCCTATCGTGTTGATTGGTGTGTACGTGACAGTTGTTGCCCCTGACGCAGATGTGATGCTATTGCCATTGACCAAGCACGACGGAGTTGTGGCATTCGTGCTGGTGCCCACGAGTATATTGTCCGTGCGGAATTGTTGCGCGAATCGCGATTGAAGCGTGGCGCATTCAACTGTTCCAAAGGCCGGCGCTTTATAAGCTTGATTCAATGTATTGGCGGTGAGAGGGGTAGTTCCTCCATAGCCAGCAATAAGGCTAACGGCATATCGGTCAGCACCTAGGTGTCGCGTAAGATCAAGTTCACCTCCTACCATGAAATCAACGGAGGTCCCGATTCCCGAAAATGTCTGTGTAGAAATGTTCCCTGCTGGATCCGTAACTGCGGATACCACCCCATTGGTGGAAGAAGCTTGCGGTGCGCCCAAAAGGCGTATGGTTCCCCATGCTTGCCAATGGCTACCCTCCTTGCCAGCCCGAGTGAAAACACGAAGGAAAGGAGTGGTTGCGCTGGGGAGAGAGCTTTGTGCACTTTGCTCCACACCACCGATAATCGAAAAACTCAAGTCGCAATCGCTAAAAGGAGTTTTAGAGACGTCCGGGTTACACTGTTTTGATAGTGTCACCGGAGAAGCGGTTGCTGATGTTATTTGAATTTCCTTACCACCAACAGTGGCACGTTGAGTGATGGATATATATTGAGAGATTTGTAACGCTGTTTTCAATGAAAGAGTGTAAGAGCCGTCTGTTTTAGCGGGAATAAAGTTATTCTTATTGCCATCTATCCCTACGTTATCGCCTATTAGAGCAACCGCCTTTAGCTGGCTGTTAGGATCAGTGCAATCCATTGCGTTTGTTCCAGTAGGCTTTTGCGCCCAACCACAAACAGATATTCGGGATGGGTTGTTAGCGCTGAAATTTGTCACATCCACTTGAACCGTTAATGAAGATGCGCCATCCACCACTTTGGAGGTGATCACAGGCGGTTTAGGTTGGAGAGCCACACCTAGATAAGCAGTTCTATTGTCGTCGGACAGTTTGTACGTACCCTTCTTGATCGCATCACTCTCTTTTTGCATGGACTGGTAAAGAGCGAGCCAAAATGCCGAACGTTTCAAATACGAGGCTTTGTCAGCCGCTGAAAGCGCTGTGCCAGCATTGGTACCTGTGGCGGCGCATTGAGCTGTTGTTCCTGAAGCCAACAGGGCCTGCACTTGCAGAGTATCGAGTGCTTTTTTAGAATTCGCGCAGCCACTATCAGTCTCTTTCATGCACCCCGCACTGAGTGTGAGGACGTTTTTGAAAGCGTCGTCGGCTACGTTCTCCGTAGGGGCGTTTGACTCCGGTGGTATCTTGCAGTCCTCGGCTTTAATCAAAGGCACAGAACACAAGTAAGTCAAAAAAAGTAGGAGGTTATGTGTGAGGTGATAGCGAGCGCTTAGACGCATGAGTACACTCCCAACCCTTTCAGTAGAGTTTTCTCGTTGCGGGGCCCGAACAGCCATACGACAATAACAGCACTTAGATTAGCGTCAAGTTAAATTTTTAGATTATTAACATTCCATTGATTGCTTATTCCCCTAACAAAAAAATAAAAACCTTATCAAGTCTGATATCAAACTCTGCACTTTCAAAAAGGTATTATGGGCCATGTGGCAGGGTTCAAATTATCAGCAGGTTGGCTTGGTTGAGCCGCACCTTCTGAAAATCGTAGAAGGTGGGGCCGTGGTTAGTTCAATGGTGAGAAAAATCAAAAACAGAGCGTCTTCGGATGTGATCAAGGTTCTTACGCCAATCTCTTCCACCGCAGAGCCCTTGTTACGGGCGTTTCGCCGATGGCCTGAGCATCCAGAGTAATCACGAGTCCCCCATCTTCGATGCAAAACTGCTGTGTAACCACTTTTCCAATATTATCCGGGATCAACGTACCTCCCAGTTCCTGAATCACACCTCCCGTGGGCGACGGAATATTTTCCAAAGTGCGCTTTGTGTGTCCGCCGTTGGAATCGCGGCGAATCGTTGACTGTCCCGGTTTCCTGGGTGGGTCGAAACCTAAGACTCAACAATCGTGTTATTCTAAATAATGCAGCTGCGCGTCCCGCCTTGCGGCAATTCCGCAGTTCTATAACTCATGCTTTCAGTCAGCAATGTGTCCATGCGCTACGGCGCTAAAGTTCTATTTGACGAAGTTTCCACCGGCTTTACGCCGGGGAAGCGCTATGGTCTGACCGGGCCGAACGGCGCCGGTAAATCCACGTTTATGAAGCTGTTGACCGGCGAACTTGACCCGCAGAAGGGGACGGTCGTCCGCCCCAAAAAACTTGGAGTCTTGAGCCAGGACCAGTTCGCTTTCGACGCCTACCGCGTGATTGATACGGTCATCATGGGCAACAAGCGCTTGTGGGCCGCGCTTGAGGAGCGCGACAAGATTTATTCCAAGACGGAAATGTCCGACGAAGACGGCATGAGGCTGGGCGAGCTGGAAGGGACCGTCGGCGAAGAGGACGGCTACACCGCCGAGAGCGACGCGGCCATTCTGCTGCAGGGGCTCGATATCCCCGATGAACTGCATAAACGCAAGATGGGAGAAATCCGCGGCGGAGAAAAAGTCCGCGTCCTGCTGGCGCAGGCCTTGTTCGGGCATCCGCAAGCTCTGTTGCTCGACGAGCCTACCAACCACCTGGACTTGGATTCTATCCACTGGCTGGAAAAGTTTCTCAACGAATATGACGGGATTCTGATCGTCATCTCCCACGACCGCCATTTCCTGAACAACGTCTGCACCCACACCGCCGACATTGACTACCAAACCATCATCACTTATACCGGCGCGTACGACGAAATGGTCGTCGCGAAAACGCAGATTCGTTCGCAGATCGAGAGTCAAAATGCACAGCGCGAAAAAAAGATCGCGCAATTGAATGAATTTATAGCCCGGTTCTCCGCCGGCACGCGGTCGAGCCAGGTGCAATCGCGGCGCAAGGAAGTGGAACGGCTGCAAGTCACGGAGCTGGCCCGCTCCAACATTCAGCGTCCATTTCTGAAGTTTGAAATGAAGCGTCCTTCCGGCAAGCACATTCTGGAGTTGGAAGGCGTGGCAAAATCGTACGATGAAAATGCCGTGATTGGAGGCTTTACCGCCAGCATCGTGCGCGGAGAAAAAATCGCGCTGCTGGGCCGCAACGGCGTGGGCAAAACCACCATGCTGAATGCGCTGCTGGCGAACTCGCCTACCGTATCCGATTCCGAGCTGCGCAAAACCAGCGGCTACAACGGCCCATTTCTAACCGGCGGCAAAGTGATTTGGGGACACGAGGCCGCGGTCGGATACTTTGCGCAAGACCACAAAGCGCTAATTGAGCATGGCACAACAGCCTTCGAATGGCTGCATCAATGGGACCCGGCCGCATCGCACGAAGAAATTCGCGGCCTGCTGGGGCAAATGCTCTTCCAAAAAGATGACGGCAACAAGCGCACCGACGTCCTCTCCGGAGGCGAGGCCGCGCGCCTGATTTTCTGCAAGCTGATGCTGCAAAAGCCGAACGTCCTGGTGCTTGATGAACCTACCAACCACCTGGACCTTGAATCCATCAACGCCCTCAATATTGCCTTGCAGCGTTATCAGGGAACCGTATTGTTAGTAACCCACGACGAAGACCTGATCGATGAAGTTGCCACCCGCATCTGGCACTTTGAAGGCGACACGCGGATCACCGACTTCAAGGGTGCATATGAGGAATACCAGGCTGCGGTGGTGTGAGCCGGTACCACTTACCCAGCCGTATTTCTGTGCTCCAAACCGCCTTCCACAAGGTATACTCATGCGCTGCATCTTTGCCCCGCTCGTGGTGCATGTGGGGAACCTAAACCAGCCAAGGAGAACCCGTCATGAACTGGAAAGCAAAATTGGTCCTCGGCATTCTTACCGCGCTCGCCATGTCCGCGTTGACCCTGACCCTTCCGCGCGGCACCGCGTTGCAAAATGCCATGATCGTGCAGTTCCCGACGACGGTGGGAATCTGGGCGATTTTTGTGCTGCTGTTTGTGAGACTTAAATAGATATCGCTTGGTTGTGATAAAGCTGCGCCCTGGCGGTCCGAGGGCCCCGCTCTGCTCCGGTTATGCGGGCGTATAATCGGTTTGACCAGCAAGCCCAGGGGGTTCCTCCATGAGTTTCCCGCGGACACTCGGCGAACTGCGCGAGAGTGCCTTTTCTGAACAACGCCTGCGCGCGCGCTCGGTAAAAGATGAAATGCGCGAGAACCTGGCCGCTAGGCTAGGCTGCCCAGACCCGATTTTTCCCGGCATCATTGGATACGAAGATACCGTAGTACCGCAGATCATCAACGCTATTCTTTCCCGTCATAATTTCATTCTTTTAGGGCTTCGCGGACAGGCCAAGAGCCGCATCCTGCGCGCTCTGACTACGTTATTAGACCCGCAGACCCCCTGCATCGCCGGCTGTGAAATTCATGACAATCCGTACGCCCCGCTGTGCCGCCGCTGCCACGAGCTGATCGCCGGGCACGGAGATGAGACTCCGATTGCATATTTGACCCCCGAGCAGCGCTATGTCGAAAAGCTGGCCACTCCAGACGTGACCATCGCCGATCTCATTGGCGATATTGATCCCATCAAGGCGGCGCGCGGCGGACACGAACTCAGCAGCGAGATGACGGTCCACTACGGTCTTCTACCCCGCGCCAATCGCGGCCTCTTTGCCATCAATGAACCCCCCGATCTGCCTGGAAAAATTCAGGGGGGATTGGTAAACATCAGGCAGGAA
>CAZETZ010000194.1:0-5949 GCA_964514735.1 uncultured Acidobacteriaceae bacterium
ACCGCTTCCGGTGTCGCGCGCGAACACACTCGGATACGGATGACCGTGCATGTGAACATCGAGTTCCGGTGGGTTTGCTACTTCGAGGAACATGATGTTTTCGTTCTCGTACAGGACGCGGTGGACGTCGGGATCAGCGATCTCGGCGTCGTATGAGGCGGGATAGGGATAGCCTCCCCAAGGCGTGCGCGGATAATCCGGAGCGGATTGGGCTTGAAGCGAGATACAGCACAACAATCCTGAAACCATTAGCAGTAGAGCTCTGTGCATTTTCGTCCTAGACATGATTTGCATTTGCGGTGGCAGTATAACTTGTAACCGTGGGGGAGAGTTGAACGTAGGTCTCTCCACTCCGCAGAATGATCCTTGTGGATCGTTCTGCTCCGGTCGAGATGACAGGGTTGTGAAGATGGGCAAGAACAATATCGGCCCAAATGGTACTTGAAACGCCCTACTTCTTGTCCCAATACTCGACGCTATTCGGCGCTCCTGCAACCATGGAAATGCTCTCGGTTTTGATTACCTTGCCGTCGGCAGAGAGTTCCGATTTCTGGGTGACGAACGGATTTCCGTTCATCTTTAGGACGTTGGTCGTGTGGTGGTCATCCACCTTACTGATGGCCATCGTCTCACCCGACGGTTTGCCATCCACGTAGACTGGGGCATCCTTGCCATCATACTGGGTGGTGACAACCATGGTGGCGGTCCCACCGTTGGCGATGGCAACCTTGAAAGTAAATTTTTGGCCAGTGCCCGCAGATTCTACGAGCATGGTGGCGTTGCCGCCGTCCTTGGTGGGGCGCCGCACCCAGTTTCCAACCGGGATGCCCTCGGCCCGTAGAATCGGAGCTAGAGTGGCAAGCCCGATCACTAATGCTGCGCATTTGATTCCAAGCCCTCGCGTCGTTGCGAAATTAAACATGAAGTCCTCCGCGGACAAAATATACGCTTATGGGAACGGGGCCGCTCGCATTCGCGGCAATCAACCATTCACTTGGCCGCTTGCCGCAGGAGCGCTCCGAATTTTGGGGGCACGCCATCCGTCTGACTGGGATTTCCCTAATCATAAGTGACGCGGTAAATCCGCCAATGCTCGCCTTGCCAGAGCTGACTGAAATGGAGGCTTAAATCCTGGACATGCAGAACATTCTGGCGGTCCACCTGCCACATGCTTCCAATCGGACCAGCGGGCGAGCAAACCAGCAAAGCAGGGCGCCGGCGTTTCACAAAACCTTCCAGCCGCTGCTTCAACTCCGCTGGATCGTCATAGTCCGCCTGCCGGATCGAGAAGGTCGCTGAAGCCGGGAGAGGCGCGAAGCGCCAGATGTCGGAGGACTCCCAGTTGTAATCGTCAAGGATAAGGGCATCTTGTTGCGGTGGATTTGCCTTCAACCAGGAGGTGAGTTGCTGCATTTCCCGGTGTAGGGGAAGAGTGGGGGCCAGCGCGCCCAGGCGGTCGGCGAAGGGCGGGGGAGCGTATCGGGCGCCAGCGATAATGCCTCCCTGCCACAGCAGAAAAAACAGCAGGGTGCCGGCGAAACTGCGACGGCCCGCCGCCCACGACCACCGCGACGACATCCAACGCAATCCTTCAAAAACGAAAGGCAGGAAAAGCCAGCTATACAGCACCGTGTAACGAGCTTGGGTAACTTCATACTTTACCGAGTTGTAATAGTTGAAGGCGAAAAGAACCAGCGCTAGAAGCGCCAAACAGCGTGCCGCTTGCGATCCCCCGCGGACAACACAAACCATGCCCAAGGCGGCCAGCGCCACCACGACTGGGCTAAGCGACAGCATGAGCGACGCCGGGACCGTCAGCAAACGAAACAAAACCGAGTGATGCGCAGTCTGAAAATGAAGGTTCAGCCACATGGTCCGGTGGGGCAGACGAAGGGCATCTCCCCATTTTAGTTGGCTGAAGATCAGCCAGCCGATCGCGCCTGCGGATGCGCACAGCCCGAAACCAAAGGCCTGCCGCCAGGCGCAACGGTTCAACCAGGCAGAAGTGCATCCGTCAGAAAAATCGAGCAACATGAAGGCAAGTACGGGCGCACACAGCCAGGGTTCGAAGCGGCACAACGTAGCCGCGATAAACGCGGAAACAGAAAGCGCAAACCATGTCCAGGTTCTTTCCGAGGCATAACCCAACCAAGCGTAGACGCCCAGAACGACGAGGAAGATGGTCAGCGCCTCGGAGCCGGTGGTTACACTGAACGCGATATGGAAACCGAAGAAGGCCATGAACAGAGCGGTCCACGGCGCCAGCCGGCGATCCAAGGTCCGGGCCACGATGCCGGCAAGAAGAACTACAGTCAGCGAACTTAACAGCACCGAGAAGACCCGGGCGCCCATCTCCGATTTTGTGATCCACAACACGCTGCCGAGCAACCAGAAGTGCATAGGCAGCCAGGCATCGGAGACGCTGGCTGGCGGGAGATCAGCGGGATGTTGTAACCAGCGCAGGGCCGCGAGGTAACGAGCCCAGGCATCGGTAGAATTATTGGGTGCGATAACGAGAAAAACTACGCGCACAGCGAGGGCTGTGAGGAACAGAAAAAAAGGCGTAGGCGACCATTTGGAGCATGCGGGCGCCGGATGGGGGGCGGGTTCATTGCACTGAACTAAAGCCAGTTGCGCAGGAACGGCCGTGTCCATCGGGCTTCTCGTCTCCTGAAAGGAATCCTCGACAACTGGTTACAAAGCCACGTCATTATAGGCAATCCAACGCTGTTCACTCCCTGTTCGCCAACCAAGATTCATTGAACATTCATGCGCGGAGCTGGAAGTTCGAAACTAACAACTTTTACCCTTGAGATTTGTTTAAGTTTAATCTGACGCCTACCATCCATTCTTTGTGGAACTGGACCAATCCTTTGCAGGATTGCTAGCGTGTGCGGCCACATATTAGGAGGAAGCCGCCTTTCGCCTATTGAGCCGGTTCCGTGGTCAACGACCGGGCTATTTTCATTTTCCTGGCTTGGGTCACGAGCCTCTGGTAGCGCGGATCGGCGTTGAGTACATCAAAGATGTGCCACTCGGCGATGCCGTCAAATCCAGCGCCAGTCTTTGGGTCCGCCAACGCCGCCAATATACCCAACGCCTCAGTTCGTTGCCCCAAACCCATGTGTATGAACGCAGCAAAAATGGGGTAGGCCGAGCCCTGGTGGACCATGCCCTGCAAGGTGGCTAGCAGCTTCCTGGCTTCGTCCGGTTGCCCGTTAGCGGCCAACACATATCCCGCCTCGCCCATGGTGCGCGGATTGTTTGGGTCCAGCGCCAAGCCGGCGTGCGCTTGCTTGAGCGCATCGAATGGGTGTCCGGTTTCCATCTCAAGCAGCGCCAAGGTCTCATGCGGCTGGCCCAGATCCGGCGCCAGCTCGATGGCTTGGCGGAGCCTGGCTTTCGCGTCCTCGTAGCGGCGGGCAGCATAAAGGAAACTGCCTTCGTCGGCGTTGATAATGGCCGAGAGCGGATCAAGCTGCCGCGCTCGCTCCATTTCAGCGAGCGCTTCATTCTGCTGGTCCTGAAAAAACAAGTAGAACGCGAACCAATGATGAGCGGTGGCATAGTTGGGATTCAGATCGAGCGCGCGGCGGAGTTCAGTCCCTGCCTGGGTCAAAGTCGACACCCCATTGCTCAACGCAATCAAGCCCAGCGTGGCATGCGCTTCGGCGAAGGTGTCATCCAACTCGATGGCGTGGTGAGCGGCCGCAGCGGCCTTGGAGAAGCTGTCTTGTTGTTCCACGCTGTTGTAATGTGGCATCAGCGCATAGGCGCCCGCCAAGCCGGCATAGGCAGGGGCGTAGTTAGGGTCGCGGGCAATGGCCTGCCGATAGTACTCCGCCGACTTGTCCAGGTCGGCCGCGGTCCGCTTGTTCCAGTGGTAGCGCCCCATGAGGCTGAGATCCAGGACCCTCGGGTCCACGGGACGGGCGCTGGCCACCTTGATGTCGCGTTGTGAACTTAAAGTGCCGCCCACCTGGCTGGCGATCTCTTGCGACAGTTCCGCTTCCAACCCCAGCAGGTCTCCTAAGTTGCGATCATATTTCTGCGCCCACAGGTGCCGGTCTGCGTCCGCATCAATCAGTTGCACCGTGACTGTCACCCGATTTCCGGAGCGCGCCACCGATCCTTCCACGATAGCTTCCACGCCAAGTTCGCGCGCAATCTGAGTAATGGGTTCGCTGGTTTGCTTATATCGCATCACCGAGGTCCGGGAGATGACTCGCAGGGGAAGCGATTGGGCGAGGTCGGTAATCAGTTCCTCCGTGATGCCGTCGGCGAAATATTCCTGACCCGAATCGGGGGACAAATTTTGCAGAGGCAAAACCGCGAGCGAATGAATCTGGGCAGCGTGGCGAGGCTTGACCTGAACCTCAAAAAACCAAATTCCAAGGGCCGACAAAACGACAGTAGCAAGCGCCGCGAAGATCCAACGGCGGCGAACGGAATGCCGCAGAGCAGGAACAGCGTGTGGGATTTCTGGACCAGTGGCAGCCGGCTGGGGCGCGGAAACGGGCGGAGCAGCGAGCGAGCTCACCTCCACCGGGACAAGAAACCTGTAGCCCTTTTTAGCGATGGTCTCGATGAATTTGGGATTTTCCGCCGAGTCGCCCAGCGCGTCTCTCACCTTCTTAATGGCGACATTAATGCCCTGTTCATAATCCACGAAGGTCGCGTTGTCCCACATGCGTTCGCGCAATTGGTCGCGCGAAACCACACGCTGTGAGTGGTCGAGCAATACGCTTAACAAAAGTAGAGGTTTTTCCTGCAAGCGGACGCAAGAGCCCTTGGTACGCAATTCGCCCTCGCTGGAGAGCAATTCAAATTCAGCAAACTTATAAACCCGGTCTCTCATACGCAAAGGCAGAACCTGGGGTGAGGACAAATTGTCCCCGAGAAAAAGGGCTTTTGCAAGCGCTAGTGATTTGATTATAAGCCATTGATCCCGCGCAACTTCTGCCAGTTCATTTACGATTCATAACAATTTAATTTCCAGAAAATTGACTGTGACGGTCAATTCGGGCAAAAAGAAATCGCGTCTGAGGCAAAAAAACAATTCAATCTGCGGAGGTATCGGATATGCGAGTAAGAATCATGGTTCTTGTTGCGTGGGTATTGATCGGGCTTTCATCTGCCAACGGTCAAGATCGTAAGGTCACGGTGTACAGAGATATTAACTATGCTGGCCCAAGTCAGGCTTTTAGCCCAGGCGTTTATAGAGGCAATCCTGGCGTTTTGGATCAGGTGGTGGGGAATGATGCGATTAGCTCAGTAAAAGTGCCCTTTGGCATGAGCGTGGATGCTTTCGATAATGTCGGAGATCACTTCGACGGAAGTGGCGATCACTATTACTTTACGCCCGGCTTTTATCCCGATCTACGCAACCTGGCCGATGGACAAGATATAAACGATAAGATATCTCTTCTTATCGTTCACGATTATACAGCCACTTACTTCTCAACTGATGATCCTGCGGTCCCAGCGCCCGTTTCGATTAATCTTGACAACGGTACGCTAAACGTTCATGTGAGTTTTGGTGGCGGACAATATCACAAGACATATGACTACGACGTTCCTGCTGGGTGTACACCCGTGTGGCATGAAGCTACGAAAGATGGTGTCGCTGGATGGACGGCGAACTTTAATGCCCAGACGCACAAATTTCATATTGACTTATGGGTGGCAATGAGGAGCCCGTTTTCTAACAGCAATTGGGTTGGTGTCGATTTCTCATGCGCACCGACTCTTCCCGTTGAGCGTACGCAGCACGTGCTTTCAGACGCGGGACGAGGGCTCGTAAACTCAAATTCTGAACTGAGGGAATCTCAACCATAAGATCCGCCGGGCCTCTGGCTCAAAGCTGTACAACCGTTCACAGGGTGGCGAACATTTTCTGGCGATTTTTGCTCGCCATTGTAGTTCGCCACCGCATTATCGTTCAACAAT
>CAZETZ010000195.1:0-5888 GCA_964514735.1 uncultured Acidobacteriaceae bacterium
GTCATTCTCAACTTCATGCAGCGGATGAGCGGCATTGCTACACTGACACGCAAATTCGTGGATGCGGTTGAAGGCACAAAAACGCGCATCCTCGACACGCGTAAAACCGTGCCTGGCCTGCGCGTACTCGACAAGTATGCCGTGCGCTGCGGCGGGGGACAGAATCACCGGCTCGATCTTTCCGATGGCATCCTGGTCAAGAACAATCACATTGAGTTGGCCGGAGGAATTACGCGAGCCTTGGCCAATCTTCATCAGAACCGCCGTGGCACGCAGCCGATTGAAGTTGAAGTACGGAGTTTGCAGGAACTGGAAGATGCTTTACAGCACGGCGCTGAAGCCATCCTGCTCGACAATATGTCTGTAGCTGAAGTCCACAATGCAGTCGAACGCTGCGCCAAGTTCGAGCGCAGAATTCCGCTGGAGTGCTCCGGCGGTATCAAGCTGGAAAATGTCCGCGCCTACGCGGAAACTGGAGTGGACTACATTTCAGTGGGAGCGCTGACCCATTCCCCGGCTGCCGTAGATATGAGTTTGAGAATCTCCCCTGCCTGAGATAGCAACTTTATGTGGCCCTAACCCCTTTCTCCGTAAACGTTTACAGGCAGATTGATTCTTCGATCCAATTTGGAATTTGGGCATACACCTCAGTACCGGAACGGGACTCTATTAAAGCCCGGTTTTTTCGGGTAGGATGCTAAGCAATTTCGCCGGAGGCCCACGTTCATGCTGCGCATCTCCTTTAGCAAATCGTTATTTCTTGTCTTGGCATTGTCACTTACCGCGTGCGGTGGGTATGGCGGCGGCAATGGGGGAGGAGGCGGCTCAGCTCCAGGAACTCCGACGGGGTTGGCCGCAACGCCAGGCGACACCCAGGTAGTTTTGACGTGGACTGCCGTAAGCGGAGCTACCACCTATAACGTGAAGCGTTCGACGACCACCGGCGGACCTTATACGACAGTCGGCAGTCCCAGCGCGGCGAATTTCACCGACACCGGCCGGACCAACGGCACAACTTACTATTACGTAGTTTCGGCGGTGAATACGTACGGCGAAAGCGCCAACTCCGTCGAGAAATCAGCTACACCGGCCCTGCCCATCCCGGTAGTGCCCGCGGGGGTTGCAGCGACCCCCGGAGACACACAAGTAAATCTCAGTTGGAGTGCGAGCGCTAGCGCTACCAGCTACCATGTGAAACGGTCCACCACCAGCGGAGGCGGCTATGCGCAAGTGGGGGCCCCGACCGGTACCGTCTTCAATGACACTGGGTTAACCAACGGCACGACGTATTTCTATGTGGTCACAGCCTTAAATGCCGCGGGAGAAAGTTCAAATTCAACCGAGGTAAGCGCAACCCCCGCCGTCGTACCTCCCGATGTCACCGTCATAGTAACGCCCGGCTCGACGCATGCGATTTCGCCCTGGATTTACGGCATCAACTCCTATGGAGGCACGCCGAATCCACCCCACGCCACCATGGACCGCGCGGGCGGCAACCGCTGGACGGCCTACAACTGGGAGAATAATTTTTCCAACGCCGGTAGTGACTTTGGTCCCTACAGCAACGACACGTTCTTGAGCAGTAGCACCACACCAGCGGAGGCGGTACGCAGCTTCATTGCCGCCGATCATACAGCCGGACTGGCGAGCCTCATGACGGTCCAGCTTCAGGGACTGGTTTCCGCGGATGCCAGCGGTAACGTCAGTGTGGCCAGCCCTCCAGACATGAGCCGTTTCAAAACAGTCGTGGACAAGAAAAGCTCAGTCACGGCTACAGCATTTACGACGACGCCTCCCACCGGCGATGCCAATGTTTACATGGACGAGTTCCTGTGGGCGCTTGACCAAAAATTCTCAGGACAGAATATCTTTGGCGCGAGCCCAGCTCTTCCAACCTTTGTCAGCCTCGATAACGAACCGGAGCTGTGGAACTCGACTCACTTAGAGGTACAGGGGCCCGTGCGGGTAACGTCCGATGATTACATCACTAAGACCATCAACCTCAGTAAAGCTCTCAAGGACCAATTCCCCAATGTTTTGATCTTTGGACCGGTGCATTACGGATTTGGCGGCCTGTATAACTGGCAAGGAGAATTGAGCTCCACGCCGAGTGGCACCAATTGGTTCCCGGACAAATATCTCCAGGCGATCAGTGCTGCGTCTACCACCTATGGCAAGCCCTTAGTCGATGTCTACGACTTTCACTGGTATCCCGAGGTGTATGACGCCAGCAGCACGCGGATCGTCAACATGAGCGGTACGAGCTTGACTGCCAGTCAGGTGCAACAAATCGTGCAGGCCCCGCGCGACCTGTGGGACCCAACCTGGCATGATCCCAACAACAGTAACCCCTGGGTGTATCAGACGCTGGGGAGCACCCCCATTCAGATACTTCCCCGGCTGCAAACCAAGATCAATGCCGAATTCCCAGGCATGAAAGGTATTGCGATCACCGAATATGAAGGCGGGGGATTCAACCACATCTCGGGCACGCTGGCCGAGGCCGACATGCTCGGGATTTTCGGAACGCAGAATCTGTTCGCAGCCAGCTTTTGGCCGCCCAGCGGAACCTACGATTACACACTAGCCGGGTTCCGCGCATTTCGGGGATTTGACGGTAGCACTGCCAACTTCGGCGATACGTCGGTGCAGGCAACTTCCAGCGATGTTTCCAAGGTTGCGGTGTACGCGAGCACCGACACTACGACGCCGGGAAGAGTGGTGTTTGTGGCCATCAACCGCTCCACCGCTTCTCAGGTCACAGCCATCAACGGGTTGACGCTGTCTGGGACGGCTTCGATCTATCAGATCACGGCAACGTCAGCTTCCGGCCAGAACCCGGTGCATCCGGTTTTGATTGGCACGCAGGCGGCGAGTGGGACATCGCTGAAGATTACGTTGCCGGCGTTGAGCGTGACCACTATCGACATTCACTAGCACCCAGTAATGGAGCGACGGACCTGCCCTGAGCCTGTCGAAGGGCTCCCCGCCCGTCGCTCCATCCTCGGAATGATTTGTCCTTTCTTCCTGCCTGCCGCATAATTTCCCCATCAAGAGAGTCGCCACAGTTCGCACCCCACGGACCACGCCGAGTGCGGTCGAAGGCGTATGCTCGACCCAGACCGACGCACGCCTGGGTCGTATCATTCGTTTGCTGAATGATTACGCAACGGTTGTGGTGAGCGGAACAAAAATTGCCGACGAGATCGGGACCACCCGTTCCGAAGTTTGGCGGCTGGTACAGCAGCTACGCAGTCTTGGCGTTGCGATCGAGGGGCATCCTGCCACCGGATACCGTCTCGGCGCGGTGTCCGACTTGCTGCTTCCCGAAGTGCTGGCGCCGCTGGTCCGCAGCACGATTTTTAGTCAGCACATTCGCCACTATTTCAAGCTAGGCTCCACAAATACCGCCGCTATGAAGGCAGCCAGCGAAGGCGCGCCCGAGGGCACAGTGTTCCTGGCCGAACAGCAAACCGCCGGCAAAGGACGCGGCGGGCACACCTGGCACTCGGCCGATTCGGCGGGGATCTATTGCTCTGTGGTGCTACGGCCTATTTTACCGCCAGCCGAAGTGGCAGTGCTCTCCTTGGCGGTCGCGCTGGCGGTGCAGTCGGCGGTGCAGTCGGCGGTGCAGTCGAATGATCCTAAGTTGGCAACCGATTTGAAGTGGCCGAATGATCTGCTGGCCGGCGGCAAGAAATTCTGCGGCATCCTGACGGAGATGAATGCGGAAGCCACGCGGGTGCGCTACATC
This sequence comes from uncultured Acidobacteriaceae bacterium, assembly GCA_964514735.1. Classification (GTDB taxonomy): domain Bacteria; phylum Acidobacteriota; class Terriglobia; order Terriglobales; family Acidobacteriaceae; genus CAWBXL01. The sequence continues at coordinate 3,755 of CAZETZ010000195.1, forward strand.
GTGGCCGGAATTGGGATCAACGTGAACCACGACAGTTTTCCCGCTGAACTTCAGCCCATTGCCACTTCTCTTCGTCTGGCCAGCGGCAAGGAGTGGTCACGGGTGGAGCTGTGCGCGGCCCTGTTAAAATCGCTCGACCGCGAATATCGGTTGCTTTCAGAAAAGCCGGACGCGCGCGAGTCGGTGCTGAAACGCTTTCAGGAAAGGTCCTCTTCCGTTCGGGACAAAAATGTTTTCGTGGACGCGGAAGACGGGGGCTATGAAGGCACCACCTATGGACTGGATGCGCGCGGGTTCCTGCAAGTAAGAACCATGCAAGGCCTGAGGATCGTTCTCAGTGGCAGCATGCGAATACGCTAAACCGTGTGGAGGCGGGGCTTGCCCCGCCAGCCGAAGAGAAGAGTTTACTCGGACAGGGCTAGCCCCTCCCCACACATGTTAGAACCACACCATGCTTCTAGTTCTCGATGTCGGCAACACCAACACGGTGCTCGGGGTCTTCACCAAAGCGGACAAATCCGCCGCGCCCCACCATTACGATCGGTTGGCTGCCCATTGGCGCGTCTCAACCATCTCCACGCAGACGGTAGATGAATATGGCGTGCTCTTCCGCAACTTATTTTCCATGGACAATCTGGAAGCGAAAGCGATCGCTGGAATTGTGATTTCTTCGGTGGTGCCCCCGCTAGACTCCACGCTGCGCCAGGTCTGCGAGCGTTACTTCAAGCTCAAGCCGCTGTTTATCGAGCCCGGCGTTAAAACCGGAATGCCGGTGCTTTATGACAATCCCTCCGAGGTGGGAGCGGACCGCATTGTGAATGCGATTGCCGCTTTCGAAAAATATGGAGGGCCGTGCGTGGTGGTGGACTTCGGAACTGCAACTACGTTCGACTGCGTCTCGCCTAAGGGAGAGTATCGTGGCGGGGTGATTTGCCCCGGACTGGGGATCTCCGCCGACGCGCTCTTCGAAAACACCGCCCGTTTGCCGCGAGTCGATATTCGCAAACCGGCCCGCGTCATCGGCACGACCACCGTAGGAAGCCTGCAATCCGGCCTCTATTATGGCTATCTCGGTTTGGTGGACGGAATTCTCGACTTGCTGCTGGCCGACATGGGCAAAGAAACCAAGATCATCTCCACCGGCGGATTGGCTCCGTTGATCGGCAAGGGGTCGAAATATATCGAGCACGTGGATGAGTTTCTCACCCTCGATGGTCTGCGCATGATCTGGGAACGGAATGCAGCCAGTTCTACCACACCCGCAAAGTCCACTTTAATAGCCGCAAAGCGGCGATAGAATGCAGCCCAGGGCCTGCCCTGAGCTTGTCGAAGGGACGCAAGCCCTGGGGGGAAAGCAGAGAAGCGCTTAAGCCCTGAAAGGGCGGAAGAACCAGGCTGGTCTTCAACAAGCCCATCGCATACATTGTGGAAAATTATTTCAACTACTTCACTGAGATCGAAGAACACTTCCTTCGCCGTCGCGGTGGTGGTCTTCTGTTGTCCACCCTCGACTGGGCGCTGATTGAAACCTGGAAAGATGCGGGCATTCCTCTGGAAGCGGTCCTGCGCGGAATTAATGCCACCTTCGACCACTATGACCGGCGTCCTTCGAAAACCCGCAAGATAAACGGGCTGGGTTTTTGCTCCCAAGAAGTATTGGCCGCTGCGGAAGATATGAAGGAAGCGGCGGTCGGCGCATCCAACGCACAAAAAGAAAAGCCGGCTGGGTTTCAAACTGCGGAAATCGTAACCTATCTCCGCCGCAACGCGCAGCTACTGACGGCTGTAAAGCTGCCGCAAACCGGCGGCATCTCTGGCCATGCTTTGGCCCAAGAGTCCGCCGCCACGCTGCACCAACTGGCTGCTGACCTTGAAATCAAGAATGTTTTGCCCCGTCTGGAAGACCTGGAGCGCCGCCTGACCGTGCTGGAAGAAAAACTGTTTGCCGTGTTGCTGGCATCGACCCCGGATGAAGAAATCGTGGCGGTCCGCGCCCAGGCCGACCGCGAGCTAGCACCGTATCGCCGTAAGATGCCCGCGTCGCAGATCGAGCAGCTTCAGAAGCAGTATGTTCACAAACGACTGTTGGAACAACACCGCCTCCCGAGACTCAGTTTGTTTTATATGTAAGCGA
>CAZETZ010000196.1:0-5823 GCA_964514735.1 uncultured Acidobacteriaceae bacterium
CGCTGGCACGAGTAGTTTCTCAAGCGATCCAAGTCTAAGAAAAACCTTTGAACCACAGAGGCGCACAGAGCTAACACAGGGGAAACCTTTGTGGAACTCCGTGCCCCCTGTGCTTAAAGGTTTTTCCTCTGCCTCGAAACCCCGTCTTTCTTAGGTAATTTCTAATGAAATCACCCGGTTTCTTAGGCTCCCCCGCGCATATCCCTCCTTACCTTAGAGCCATTACGGGACCAGCCACTGGGCACATCGAGTAATGACACTTCTGTACCCGGCATTGTCCTTATTCGTCTTTGCCATACCGTGAAACCCGCGCCAGAATGGGGTTTCAGCCGGACACAATCAAAACTATGGAACGAACCTTAGGATCTGCTGCCACGTTGTCTATTCCCTCCAGCAAGAAGGCTTCGGCCAGGGTCGCCTTGGTGAATCTCGCGTCAACTACGCACCGTGTTCTCCACGAATGCTTCCGCCAATTCGGCATGGAAAGCGTCAACATGTCACAGGAAGCGACCGAGCGGTTGCAGAAAGAAAAATTTGAGGCCTGCGTGGTGCGCGTTCAGCCTGAGTCCGAGCCAGTGATGATGTCGGCGCGCAACTCCCCTTCCAACAGCCGCCTGGTCATTTATGGCCTGGGAGGGAGCGCGCAGGACGCCATCGCCTTCTCCAAGTACGGCATCAATGCCATTTTCCATGAGCCGCTGGAGCGCCAGGCCGCGTTGAAACTGGTCCGCGCCACCCAACCCCTGATTACGCATGAGTTCCGCCGCTACGTGCGGATCCCCATCGTCACCGAAGTAAATATCGTTTTGGCTGACAACCGCCGCTTCTCCGCGACCAGCGTGGAAATCAGTTCCGGAGGAATGTCTTTTAAGACCAACGAAGATATTTCCCCCAATCAAGCATTGGAAGTCTCCTTCGCGTTGTTAACCTTACCGCGAATCTGGGTCAAAGGCGCCACCACCTGGCGCAAACCCAAGAGCAACATATTTGGAGTACGGTTCGAGCCGGGTGACGACCGGCGACTGAAGATCAAGAGCTGGGTGGAATCGTACCTGGAGTGTTAACTTTCGGTATGGAGACGGAGCTTGCTCCGTCCGGCGGGGGCTGCACAATTCGTCAAATAAGGCCGGCACAGGTAAAATTGAATCACCGATGGCCGGATCTTCTCAACTCATCCAGATTGAAACCCATCTGCCGGTCCGCCAAGCCAAGCCAGACTGGCTCCGCGCCAAGGCCCCAGTCGGAGAAAATTTCCACGCGCTGAAAAAACTGGCCCGGGGCCTGGGACTGCACACGGTCTGCGAATCCGCGCAATGCCCCAATATTGGAGAGTGCTGGAACCATAAAACCGCCACCTTCATGTTGCTGGGAGACATCTGCACCCGCCGCTGCGGCTTTTGCGCGGTCCCCAAAGGTAAGCCGGAAGCTATTGACTGGGACGAACCACGCCGCGTGGCTGAAGCGGTAGCAACCCTGGGGTTGAAACATGCGGTCATCACCAGCGTGAATCGCGACGATGACAACGTGGGCGGCGCCAAAGTTTTTGCCGGGACGGTCCGCCAAATCCGCGAGCTGGTCCCGGACTGCCGGGTCGAAGTTCTGGTCCCAGATTTTCAAGGACTCGATGAGCCGCTGCGTATCGTGCTCGATGCCAAGCCCGATGTGCTGAACCACAATACGGAAACGGTCCCGCGCCTCTATCGCGCGGTGCGTTCTGGCGCGCGCTACCAGCGGACTTTGCGACTGCTGGAAAATGCGAAGAAAATTGCTCCCCACTTGCTGACGAAGTCGGGCGTCATGGTCGGACTAGGCGAGAGCATGGACGAACTTCTGGAAGTGTTCTTCGACCTTGGCTCGCGCGGCGTGGACATCTTAACCGTAGGCCAATACCTGCGGCCTTCGCGCGACCATTTACCCATCGCCCGTTTCTACACTCCAGACGAATTTGTCACCATGAAGAACGAAGCGCTGCGTTTCGGCTTCCGGCACGTGGAGTCGGGCCCCATGGTGCGCTCCAGCTATCACGCGCACGAGCACGTAGAATCGAATTCGCGCCCAGACGCCCCAATTGTATGATCTCTTGTCGGCCACCTAGGCCCGGCGGCGCCGCTAAAATTCCATGAACGTTCTTGAGTTCAGCTTGCTGGTTGGGATCGGCTCATTCCTGGCTGGCTTCCTGGGCGCATTGACCGGCCTCGGCGGCGGCGTGGTCCTGGTCCCTCTTCTAACCCTGTTTTTCCATGTAGACATCCGCTATGCCATCGGCGCATCCCTGGTTTCGGTCATTGCAACGTCTTCGGGAGCAGCCGCAGCATACGTCAAAGAGGGTTTCTCCAACATCCGCATCGGAATGTTTCTGGAGATCGCCACCACCCTGGGGGCGCTGCTGGGAGCATACCTGGCCTTGAGAGTCCCCACGCATGCCATTGCGATGGTATTCGGCCTGGTGCTGCTCTACTCCGCTTATCTGTCCGGGCGCGCGCAGCCTCCGCAGCCGCAGCATCCACAACCCGATCCTCTGGCCACGCGGCTCAAGATGAACGGATCGTACCCTTCGCCGGAGGGTCCCAAGCCATATTTCATCCGCGGTGTCCCCGCAGGTTTCGGCATCATGGTTGGCGCTGGGACGTTGTCAGGCCTGCTGGGAATCGGTTCCGGAGCGGTGAAAGTATTGGCCATGGACCAGGCCATGCGAATTCCCTTCAAGGTCTCAACCACAACTAGCAACTTCATGATCGGCGTGACAGCAGCGGCCAGTGCTGGAATCTACTTAAGCCGCGGCTACATCGATCCTGGAGTGGCCATGCCGGTGATGCTGGGGGTTCTCGCCGGCTCTCTGCTGGGAGCTCAGGTGCTCTTGAGGATAAAGACCCGCTCCGCGCGCTCCATCTTCACAGTTGTAATTCTTCTTCTAGCTTTAGAAATGCTTTATAACGGTGCGACGGGCAGGATCTGATGAAACTTAGCAACTGGACGGACCAGCGAGTCGAGAACATCATTGGGACTTTGTTGCGCGTGGGCGTGCTGACGTCGGCCATCGTGGTCTGCTTTGGAGGCACGGTGTATTTGGCCCACCATAGCCGCTCCACGGTTGACTACCGTCTGTTTCAAGGAGAGCCGGCCGGATATAGGCATATCGGCGGTATTTTCCATGAAGCTTTGCAATTCCGTGGCCGCGGCATCATTCAACTGGGGTTGCTGCTGTTGATCGCAACACCCATCGCCCGCGTGATCTTCGCTCTGTTCGGTTTTGCCGCAGAAAAAGACAAGATGTACACAGGCTTTACCGCAATCGTATTGGTGATTCTGCTCTATAGCTTGCTTGGAACTTAGTACTGTGGAGCGGGCACTCCTGCCCGCTTGCCTGTGCTGCCACTAAATTTTCGGCTGTGTTTGCCGCTTACGCCATGCTTCCTGATCTCAACCGGCTTTTGGCGGACAGGAGTGTCCGCCCCACACCCGGATCACCACACATGGCAGGTATTCTCCCGCACCATGGGCGCATCCGGCTTGCAGTGATACGCCTCCCGGAACTCCGGCATGTTGGAAACGGTGTCATTAACCACGACCTTCAGCGGTGAATTAGGGTCCACGTTCGCCAGCATGCGGCTGACGGCCTCCGTGCGGTTCTGGCACCAGACGTTGGCCCAACCTAAAAAGAAACGCTGGTTCGCGGTCAAGCCGTCCATCGGGGCCTGCGCTTTGCCGGCTAGCATGGTCAGCAGCGCCATGTAGGCAATGCGCAACCCGCCATTGTCCGCAGTATTTTCTCCCAGGGTAAGCTTGCCATTGAGCTTCACGTCATCCACGGCGGCGTAGCCTGAATACTGGTCGGCAACGCACTGGGTGCGGGCGTTGAACTCTTTCTTGTCCGCCGCGGTCCACCAATCGCTCAAATTTCCTCCGGCATCGAACTGGCTGCCTTCATCGTCAAAGCCGTGGGTCAATTCGTGGCCGATTACCGCGCCAATCCCGCCGAAGTTCATCGCATCATCGGCTTGATTGTCATAGAACGGAGGCTGAAGGATCCCAGCCGGAAAGGTAATGTTGTTCAGCTGCGGGTTGTAGCTGGCGTTGACCGTGCTGGGCGGATAGGGCCAGTCGTTCTTGTTCACAGGCTGGCCGATCTTGTTGAGCTGCCGCTGAAAGTCGAATTCGTTCGCGCGCAGTGAATTGCCCAGCGCATCCCCGCGAACAATTTTCAGGCTGCTGTAGTCCCGCCACATGTCCGGATACCCGATCCGGTTCGTGATCGCCTCCAGCTTCACATGGGCATGCTTCTTGGTTTCCGCGCCCATCCACGGAAGTCCGTCGATATCGCTGGAAAGGGCCTTTTCCAGCGCCTGCACCATGCTCAAAGTACGATCTTTACCCTCCGCCCCGAAAGTCTGCGCTACATATTCCTTGCCCACCGCCTCGCCCAAATCTCCATTGGTAAATCGCACACAACGTTTCCAGCGCGGCGCAAGCTCTTTGGTGCCGGAAAGTTCCTTGCTGAAGAAAGTGAAATTCTCATCGACAAACGCCGTGGGCAGCATGGGCGCATTGGCGTGCACTACGTTCCAGCGAAGATAAATCTTCCAATCGTCCATTGACGTGGCTTGCAGCGCGGTGTTCATCTGCTTGAAGAAATCGGGCTCGGTCACATTCAGGGCTTGCGTTGAGGGCGCGCCAACGCCTTCCAGGTAAACATTCCAACTAAAATCGGGGCTAAGCGCGGCCAATTCTTTGGCAGTCATCTTGTGATACACCTTGCTGGGCTCACGCCGGCTGGCGCGATCAAGCGCGCCCTTCGCCAGCAAAGTCTCTATGTCCAGCACCGTTTTGGCCTCCGCAGAAGCTTTCTCCGCCGCATCGCCCAGCAGTTCAAACATCTTCTGCACATGCTCAACATACTTCTTTCGCAGGTCCACCGATTTGGCATCTTCTTTGAGGTAGTAATCCTTGTCCGGCAGGGACATCCCACCCTGGTCCGCTTCCGCAATCACCTGGGTCGCATCTTTGAAATCCTGATTAGAGCCAAAGCTGAACAGCACATTGGTCCCGGCGCGATGTAGCCGAATGGCTTCTTCGGCCAAATCCTTTTTCGACTTCAGCGCGGCAATGGTCTTCAACTGTGCGGCCAAAGGAGCTGCTCCCGCCGCATTAATTGCAGATTCATCCATGCAAGCCTGATAGTAGTCGCCGAACTTCTGCTGGTCCGGGGTGCGCTCGGGGCCATTGGCGGAATATTTTTCCAGAATATCGCGGATAATGGTTTCGCCCCGCTCTTGCAGCTCATTGAACCGCCCCCAGCTTGAGCGATCACCGGGGATCGGGTTCTGTGCCTGCCACTTGCCGCACGCGTAGGCATAAAAATCCGTGCAGGGATCGATCGTCTTGTCCAACATATCGGGACTGAACCGAACCCCAGCCGATGGGCTTGACTGCGCGAAACAAACAGAACCGCATAGCAGTAGCAGGCTTAAATAACGCATGTTTTCCTCAATTTTTATACAGTTAACAAATGTTAACACGCAGGGATGGACTTAAAGGACAGCATGCAACTTTAGGTAGTGTCTCAGTTTGTTTTAGGAGTTCGGAGAAAAGCAAGAGCGGAAACCACAGAGAACACAGAGTTCCACAGAGGGGAATTCACAGAGGAAACCGACCAGACCTCCGTGGAGTTGCTCTGTGGAACTCTGTGTCCTCTGTGGTACCAGATTTTGTTCTTTCCCGAGGCCACTCAACTTGAACCAGAGAAAAACTAAACTGATGCACTACCCAACTTTGTCATTCCGTCTCTAACGACGTGAACCCGTGTCAAGACATTTTTGGCAAGAC
>CAZETZ010000197.1:0-5766 GCA_964514735.1 uncultured Acidobacteriaceae bacterium
GCCGGGAACACGCGTCAACTGATCGTTCAAGTTGATGTAGGAGTAGTTTGCGAGATAGATGTTGTCGTAGGTTCCTTTGGGTGAGTACAGGTCAATTAGCATCAATGGGGCTGACGTGGATTTTTGTACTGTCACGCCGTAATTGATCACATCACTTGGCAGTTGCGAGTTTGCCTGATTGGTGCGCATCTGCGCCAAGATTTGGTCGGTACTCGGATCTGTTTTGATATCGAAGTTGACGGTCAGCGTCATCTGCCCATTGTTAGCGTTGTTGGAATACATGTAGTTCATGTTGTCCACGCCGCTCATTTGCTGCTCAATGGGTGTCGCTACGGATTGCTCGACAGTTTGCGCATCTGCTCCGGGATAGGTGGCTTTCACCTGGATCTCAGGTGGCGCAATGTTGGGGAACTGAGCTGTTGGCAAACCAGCCATGGAAACTAGACCGACAATGACCATGAGAATGGCGATGACCATGGCCACAATCGGCCGGCGGATAAAGAAGCTGGACATACACTTACTCCCCTTGTGGAGGGTTGAACTGCTTGGTGTGGACTACAGTTCCTTCACGGGCCTTCTGCATGCCTTCGGCAATCACTTGTTCGCCTGGCTTTACTCCCTCCGTGACCACCCACATTTCGCCGACGCGTTGGCCAATCTTTATGGGGCGAATATTGGCCTTGTTGTTCGCGTCCACTACGATGACTGAGTAACTCCCCTGGTTTTCCATTACGGCGCGTTGAGGGACCAGTAGAGCTCCCTTGTCAACACCCGTCACTGCCCGTATTCGTCCGAACATCCCTGGGCGCAAAATACTTCTGGGATTGTCAAAAGCTCCAGCCAGACGAATCGTGCCGGTTTTCAAATCCACTTGCCGGTCAGCCAGCACGACCCACCCTTTTTGTGCGTAAACACTTCCATCCGCGAGGACAAGCTCCAGGTTTTTTCGCGCCACGGGCTGCTTCCGCCCTTCAGCCACGTCACTGATTCGTTCGGCAAACCGAAGGTACTCTTGTTCGCTAATGGCGAAGTTAGCTTTTATGGGTTCGACTTGAGACACCGTGGTAAGGACCGTGGTCGGTCCAACTAGATCGCCGATTTGCCCTTTTGCTATCCCCGCAACTCCATTCACTAGTGATCGTACCTGGGTGAAACTCAAATTCAATTCAGCTTGCTCCACTTGTGCTTGCGCAGCTTTCACTTGTGCTTGCGCCGCTTCATGCGCCTGAATGTCGTTGTCTAATTGCGCTTGTGGAATGGCGCTTTGTTTTGCGAGGGGCGTATCGCGTTCTACGTCGAGCTTTGTCTTCCCCAACTGGGCTTGCGCTTGGGCCAGTTGTCCTTTGGTTTGCTCTAGCGCGGCTTGGAAAGGCCGTTGATCGAGCTCGAACAAGACTTGGCCCCTATGCACCACACTACCTTCACGATAATTTTGACTCAGCAGGTACCCGGTCACTTGCGGTTGGATTTGCGCATTCACGTAGCCATCGAGAGTGGAAATACATTCGGTATAAAGAGGAATATCTTGTTGAATAACGTTGGTTACCTCGACCTCCGGTGGCGCTGCCTGGACCGTCTCTTTCTTGGCGCATCCTGTAAATATTAGTGTGAGCCCTAGAGCCAAAATAGTTGTGCCCAGAGGTGTTCGCCGATCCCATAAAGATTGAGAGAGAAAAAAACTTGCGCTTGACACCTTGAGTCCAAAACGCCGTTGCACCAGTTCTGTTCGCATAGTGGAGCTTCTCCAGAGTGACTGGTAGAACCATAAGGTCTTCGTTCCAAAATCACCGGCAATCCAGCGCACAGAAGTGGCCTCATACCATTTCGATTGCCTCAAAAAGGAACAGTTTTTTTCGCAAATCGTACGATGACAACTGCAAGGTTTACCGGCCAACCGATCAAAAGAATAGAAGGCATAAGATGCGCGGCAAACTGGAAGAAGTGACAGTTGGGATGGGTTCCCCTCGCGGATATATCCCCCCTTCACACCCTTCAATAAGGAGTGTGCCCGGTTACTTCTGCCCAGACATGTGCTTTGATTTTTGCGTCCCGGGCCGCAATATGCGTTCGCGGCGGGACATAAACACCATCACGCTAGAGCTTGGGCCGCGGAGGCCCTGCCAAAGAACTAGAAAATCCGGGACACGCGGGAATATTCTCCAGCTATTCATATCCCTATCCGTGGTCTCTGCTCAAGGAATTGAAGGCCAGGTCAGCGATAAATGAAAGGGCAACTTCGCAGCCGCTCTTTAAGCTCAGCCTATGAGGTCCAAGCTGCAAAGTAGTGGCGAAGACACAGATTGTGAAAGCCCGGCACGCCCACCAGGTCCACCAACTATTTTCACGGTTTGATTTCAATCGGCGTGCCATCCCGCACCAGCCGCCAGATTTCATCGATCTCTTCGTCGGTCACGGCCACGCATCCATCGGTCCAGTCTTTTAAGCGATGTTTGCCGCCAATCCATCCATAACCGTTGGGAAGCCCATGCAGAAAAATGTCTCCGCCTGGCGCGACATGAAGCTTGGCGGCGTTGGCCCGGTCCGCCGCGCCCGGATAGGAAATGTGAATCGACTTGTAAAACTGACTATGCGCGTTCCTATGGTCGAGGACGTAAGCTCCCTCTGGGGTCCGGTGGTCCCCCTGCCGCACCTTCGGCCCGACCGGATTTGCTCCCAACGCTACTTTGTAGGTCTTGAAGACCTTGCCATGGTCCAGCAACTGAAGGGTTCGTTCCTGCTTAAACACAATGACGCGGTCCACTCGGGCCAAATGCGATCCATCGTCCGCGAAACTGAAAACGGCGCCGACCAACAAAGCCAGAGTGCAGACCGAGGTTCGCATGCCCGGATTATAGCGCTCGCGCGGGGCGGGCGGTGCTAGGCTAATTCTCTATGGGTGGCTGCAAAACCAGAATCCTTGTTGGCCTATGGCTGGCGATCATTTCCGGCAATCTTTGGGGAGCAACGACGAAATCTGGGTGGTCAGTTCAGTGGCAGCCGATGCAGTTGGTAAACGGTTCTCCAGTGGTGTTTCGGGTCAGGCCCGCCATGAAGTTGAAAGCACTGTCGGGGAAATGGCTGGAACACGAGATCTCGTTCGTGCCCGACCCCAAGACCAGGAGTTGGAATGCTATCGCTGGGGTCGGGCTGAGTGTCAAGCCTGGGGTTTACACGCTTTCCTTGGACGGAGCGACATCCAAGGGCGATGTGAGCTTTGAGCGCCGGGTCAGAGTTCGCGCGGGAACGTACCGCACGACGGCAATCACGGTGGAATCCAAATACACCGCCCCCAGCCCGGAGCAATTGGAAATCATTGCGCGCGACAAGCAAATCAAGCAGGAAACGTTCAGCAAGGTAAGCGCCGAGCGCGAATGGTCGGGTCCGTTTACCCCGCCATTAGACGCTCCTTTCTCCGATGTCTTCGGCACCCAGCGCACCTTCAACGGACAGGTGCGAAGCGTGCATGAAGGGCTGGATTTTGCCGCCAAAGCGGGGTCTCCGATCGCCGCTCTCAACACCGGGACGGTGCTGCTGGCGCGTCCGCTTTACTTCGAAGGCAATTTCGTGGTCCTGGACCACGGACAGGGATTGCTTACGCTTTATCTGCACTTATCGGAGTTCAAAGTAAAAGAAGGAGACAAAGTGGAGCGGGGCCAGGAACTCGGCCTGGTGGGAGGCACGGGCAGGGCCAGCGGTCCGCACCTGCACATCGCGGTGCGCTGGCAGGGAGTCTACGTCGATCCTGCGATCTTACTGAAGTTGAAACTCCCGTGAGCGGCCGCTACATCTGCTCGCGCAAGCCAAGGTTGCGCACCAGCCGGTGGAGATAATTCACGTGCACGCCCAGAAGCCGCGCCGCGTCGGTGTAATTACCCTTGGCCTCTTCCAGCGATTTGAGGATGAGCTGTTTCTTGAGCTCCTTGAGGGCGCTATGATACTTCGTCCCTGTGACCCCGGCGGTCACGTCTCTTGACACCACCGCCTCGGGCAGGTCCTCGGCGCGGACCTGATCGAAAGAACCCAACACCAGCGCGCGCTCAATCGCATTTTCCAATTCGCGGACGTTGCCCGGCCATTCATAATTCACCAGGCAAGTCATGGCTTCCGGGGAGATGCGCTTCGGACGGATGGCAAATTTCTGGCTGTATTTCTCGACAAAATGCCCCGCCAGCAACGGGATATCGGTGCGCCGTTCGCGAAGCGGCGGCATGACTACAGAAACCACATTCAACCGGTAATAGAGATCGCGGCGAAATTCTCCGGTTTTGACGGAAGCCGCCAGGTGCTTGTTGGTGGCGGCAATCACGCGGACATCCACTTGGATGGTCCGGGTCCCGCCCACCCGCTCGAATTCGCGCTCCTGCAACACCCGTAAAAGTTTGACCTGGATCCTGGCCGACATCTCTCCGACTTCATCGAGAAAGAGCGTCCCGCCGTCGGCGGTTTCAATGCGGCCTTTTTTCTGCGCCACCGCATTGGTAAACGAACCTCGTTCATGGCCAAATAATTCGCTCTCCAGGAGCTCTTCGGGAATGGCCGCGCAATTGATGGCCAGAAACGGCCCCTTATGGCGCGGGCTGCTGCGGTGGATTGCGCGCGCGGCCAGCTCTTTCCCGGTGCCGCTCTCACCCTCAATCAAAACGGTGGAATCCGCCGGCGCCACCCGTGCGATTACGCTACAGGTTTGCTTGAGCTTTGCGCTCTCGCCCACCATGTTGTGCTCCAGGTGGATTTCGGTCGCCAGCCGCAGATTTTCTTGCTCCAGCGATTTCAGGCGGCGGGCATTGTCCAAAGCCACGGCACAGATGCCGGCAACCGCGGTCACCAGTTGTAGGTGGTCCTGGTCGAAGCGGGCGGAAGAATTGGAGGTGTCCAGATAGATGCAGCCCGTCACCTTTTGAAAGACCACCAGGGGGACGCACAACAGCGACCGGACATTGCAAACCAGCAAACTCTCGACATTATTGAGGCCATCGTTCCGTAAAACGTCGGTCCCCAGAATGGCTACCCCTTCCAGCACTACCTTGCGGGCGATGGTGCGGCTGACGCGGACCGGATGAGTGCTGGCCGTCGCCCTATGCCGGGCAAAGACGGAAGCGAATTTCTCTCCCGAACCGTCCAGCAAGATTGCCCCCCGTTCCGCGGGAGCAACCTCGAACATCAGGTCCAGAATTTGCGACTGGAGTTTATCCAAATCATGGATCTGGTGGACGATGCGGCTGATTTTCAGCAAAGCGTTCAGGTTACGAGTTACGCGCGAGGGCGAAGGTATCTCGCCCAGGATGCGGTCCGGTTGCAGGTAAAGGGCATCCTGCGGCCGGACTTGGGCAGTGGCTTGCGCCGGCCCGTCTTCAAACTCAACCCCGGTTTCGGATGCGCCGCTGCCGTCCTCTCGCATCAGCAGGATGAACACCGAGTCGCCAACCGATATCTGGTCCCCATGTTGGAGCGCGCCTTCCTTCACGGCCACGCCGTTCACGTAGGTGCCATTGCGGCTGTCCAGGTCGCGAATGAGAAAGCCGCTTTCCGCGGGAAGAATGACGCAATGACGGCGGGACAAGGAGGGGTCGGGAATGGCGAGCAGATTGACAGGATCTCGTCCAACCGGGACTTCGCTGGCCGGCAAGGCGAAGATTGAATCGCGCAACGGACCCGCTAAGCCGAGCAGCCGTGGATTCACCTGGGGGTTCACGACCGCTTATGTATCACAAAAAAATGTGGAGATTCAGATACAGCCTCAAAGTTTTACACTATCCGAACGGATAG
>CAZETZ010000198.1:0-5706 GCA_964514735.1 uncultured Acidobacteriaceae bacterium
AGAGCGTTACCCGCTGGACGCAACTCTGGTGGATACCAACCTGCGTGGCGGGACCGATGTGAACGAGGAAGGTCAGTTCAAAGGTTCGGGACACGATGGCAGGGACTTGAAAGAGGTCGCGGCGGGAACGGGTGGCGGCATGCTCGCCGGAGGATTCATCGGAGGCGGCCCAGGCCTTCTGATCGGCGGTAGCGTGGGCGCCGGGGCAACGGTTGTGCATTGGCTCGCACGGCACAAATCGGCCATGATTCCGGCCGGGACTGAGCTGGTGATGGAGTTGAACCGTCCAATGACCCTCTCCGTGGAAAACAACGGCCAATGAATCGTTGTCCTCAGGCCCCCTCGATGGGGCTAGCCATACGCGAGGGGGCCTTCTCTGGGGGAGGACAGCCTGGCGCACGAAGGTGCGCATTGTTCTTTAGCTTTGGGTAGAGATGTACTTCCTGATTTCCGCGAAGTATTCGCACATCGCATGCACGGCGTCCATGGATTTATTCAGGGTAGTGCGCTCGGCAAAGCGGGCCATTTCCGCGATCGAGTAGCGTTGGCGCAGGCGGTCCGTGGCGCAACGGGCGCCCAGCAGGTCAATCCATGCCGAGCGCAAGTCAGAGATCATGGTGTTAATTTTTGCGGGGTCTTTACTACTCATCGGATCGTCCGAAGAAACCATTTCTACTCCTGCAAAGGGGATTCGAGCATACTACCCGGCCAGGGCCAATAATTTTATTGAGTATCAATAATAATACGTTGTTAGTTTAACACCGTCAAGAGTACGATGGCCGCGGCGGTGGTCCGCCAAAGGAGACCAAGGTGCCACGTCATGCCGACCCGGCGCTGGAACAGCGCATTCTCAAGGCCGCGCGCAAACTCTGGAAGCGCGGCGGCGAGCACGCCTTGACCATGCGGGCGGTGGCCAAAGAAGCCCGCACCACCACCCCGACCGTGTATGAGCGTTTCCGCGGCCGCCGGCAAATACTTGAGGCGCTGTGCGTGGATACCAGGCAAAAACTTTTTGTGGTGTTGAAGGGAGCGAAGTCGGTCCGGGAGGCTTGCGAGTTATACCTGGAGTTCGCAGCCAGCCATCCCCACGAATACGAATTGCTGTCCGCGGGTTGGTCCAAACCTCCCTCGGTCCATGAGCAGTGGCCTTCTTTCCATCTGTTCAAGGAATGGCTGGCCATCCGCTACGGACGCACGCCCGAGGATTACACCCGCTTTGCCCTTTCTGTCTGGCAATTGCTCCATGGTACCGCCATGCTGATGGTGGTGGGGCAAACTGGGAAAGATCTGCGGATACAAATGCGCCGGGCTTGCCTGGAAGCGATTGAAACTTTGGGGACGACCCTTGAAAACGGGAAATCGGGAGAGAATTAACCTCGGTACACTAGCCCAATTCTGCTTCGCTCACGAGTTGCAATTCGATCCATCCTTCGAGGGGGAGGGCGTCGACCGGCAGCCGGTTTTCCCACAGGCTGAAGCGCACGCGCACGCTTTTGGCTGGCTTATTTTTTGCCGCGGCCAGCCAATCCAGCGGCGACTTGAACTCGAAGTTACGCGCCAGGGCCGCCGCGCTACCCTTGGGCGAAGATGAAGACCCGAGAATTTCTCCCGTCCCCGGAATGGTCACCTTCCAGGAACATATTTTCTTTTCACTTGCCTCTAAGTCGAGACGCAGTGCCCGTTCCGTCTGTCGCGTCT
Organism: uncultured Acidobacteriaceae bacterium; assembly: GCA_964514735.1. Taxonomy (GTDB): domain Bacteria; phylum Acidobacteriota; class Terriglobia; order Terriglobales; family Acidobacteriaceae; genus CAWBXL01. The sequence continues at coordinate 1,699 of CAZETZ010000198.1, forward strand.
CAGACAAGGATTCCAGATTGACGACGATGACAAACTCCCCGTCCGGCACACCGTTGATGAAGTCCAGCCGGCCATAAATGTTGGTCTCATCGATGCCGGCATGGACGGCGTCGAGCAGGAAGATTTTTCCGTGCATGGCGCTGGAATGGTGGTCCGCCGTGTACACCGCAGCCCCCATCCACTCGAAGTAGCGGACCATCTCTCCGCTGACATGGGGGTGGATATAAGCGGTCTGAGGAATAAAGGAAGGCCGGAAAACCCCTGCGGTGATGGGTTGGGCCAGATAATCCGGGGGGACCGCGCCTAAAGCCTGATACACGTTCGATAGATGTTTACGGTACAGCTCATCGAATTCACGGTCGTTGGCGGAGTGATGTTCCGGGCCGTACCACCAGTTCCAGTCGCTCCCCTCGGCGATGAGCAGTTCTTCGAACGCCAATTTCTTCTGCACCTCGCCGGCGTTGGGGGCAACCTGGCTGTAGAACTCGCGGGCGTTGTAAAGGTAGTCCCAGGCGCGGTTATCTTCGGGCGCGCCGATCCAGACGTTGAAGTTGGCGTGAATCCAGGAACCTGGGACCAGGGAGGAGAGTTTCGCCGGCTCTTTGCAGCGGGCGACGGCTTCCGAGACGGTAAGCGGCTCGATGCCGGAATCGCTTTGCAAGCCATCGCAGAAACGCCGCAAGAACTCGCGGCCTGACTTTGGGTAGTATTCCCAGGCGTTTTCCCCGTCCAGGATCACCGGGACCATGGCGTCTTTGCCTTTGCTCAAAATCGGCTGGGCTGCTTCTTTGATATTGCGGATCAAATGGTGGGCCGCATCCTGGGCCGGCATTCCGGAATAAACAAAACCGACCAGATCGGACATGGCATGATCGCGGAAGATCAAGTGCATCTCCGTGTCTCCCTTCTCATAACGATGGATGTTGTAGAGCTTTTCGGCGTCGTCCGGCGTCAGGCGGCCGCCGCCATCGCGATGGAACCCAACTCCCAGACTTCTTCCCAGGACCCCCTCGTCGGTGGCCATCCACTTCACCCCCAGACCGTGGGCGATGGTCAGGACTTCTTCAGAAACACTGCCTTCCGAAGGCCACACCCCTTGGGGCCGCATGCCAAAAACTTTTTCGTGGAGGTCCAAGCCGCGCAGCAGTTGCTCCCGCGCGTCTTCGGGACGGCGAAACCGGTTCTGCGGTAGCGGTAACCCGGGCGTGGAGACCGCGCCCGCATTGGTGTCGCAAACCAAGGGCAGAATCGGATGATAAAAGGGGGATGTAGATACTTCGATTCCACCGCGGCGGACGGCGTCCGCATGCGCGGGCAGCACTTTGGCCATTAGCTCCCGTTGGCGGGAAATCACAAACCTCTGGTCGTCGAGCGAATAGTCGTGCCCCTTTTTGATAAGGGCGGCAACCTCCGGATCTTCGAGAAAGAATTCATCGAACCACGCGATCTGCGATAAGACTTGCAAATCGGTGAAATCCTGGAGCTGAAAATATTTTTCCGCCTTCTCCGGGGAATCGCCGCTGCCACGGAACCGCTCCCAGAGTTCGTGATAGCGCGGATAACGTCCGATCATGTTTACCGGGTTCGCCTGGAATAGATACTGGATGGCAAACCTGCGCTCCTCCAGGGTGAGATCGTTGGCGGGCTTGGCGGCAGCGCGTAGAAACGGGTCCTGCGCAGTGCCGGCCACGTAATCCTGGATTTGTGTGATCAGCGAAGGAACAAGATTGAAGGTCTGGTGGACGTTAGGGAACTCATCCAGCAGCTTGACCATCCCGTAGTAGTCTTTGAGAGCATGCAGGCGTACCCAGGGGAGGCGGTACTCTCCAGTGACCAGGTCCTTGTAAAAAGGCTGATGCTGGTGCCATAAGACTACGACACGGATAACTGGCATCGCCAATTCAGTCTAGCACGGGCATTTGGTTACCTGGGAGTTCCCGTCCCCTTCAGTTCGCCGGCCAAACCGCGGCCCGATCCAGTAGACTAAGGATTCAATTTCCTTCTTCCCCGAACCCTATGAACCCGGCCTCGACGGTACCAGAGCAAATCGGCGGCAGCATGCTGAGCGAGCAAGATTTCTACCTCTTCAATGAGGGCAGCCACTACCGCATTTACGAAAAGCTGGGCGCGCACCCCATGATCGTCGATGGCAAGCCAGGAACATGTTTCGGGGTTTGGGCCCCCAACGCGCGGGAGGTTTCCGTCATTGGGGACTTCAATGGCTGGAACGGAGAGGCGCATCGACTTTCCCCACGCGGAAGCTCAGGGATTTGGGAGGGATTTTTCCCCGGCATCGGCAAAGGTACTTTGTACAAATTCCATATCGTTTCCCGGCACAATGGCTACGTCGCCGATAAGGCCGATCCGGTGGGTATCTGGCACGAGAATCCGCCCCGGACCGCTTCGGTGGTCTGGGACCTGGCCTACGAATGGAACGATTCAGAATGGATGAGGACGCGAGCGCATAAACAGTCCGTCCACTCCGCAATCTCCATTTATGAAGTTCACCTGGGCTCCTGGATGCGCATGCTGGAGGACCACAATCGTTCGCTCACTTACCGGGAAATTGCGCCCAAGCTGGCAGAGTATGTCGGGCGCATGAACTTCACCCACGTCGAACTCCTGCCCATTATGGAGCATCCGTTCTACGGCTCTTGGGGATATCAGACCACCGGATATTTCGCCCCGACATCGCGCTACGGAACGCCCCAGGACTTCATGTACCTGGTGGAGTGCCTGCATCAGCATGGAATCGGGGTCATCCTGGATTGGGTGCCGTCCCACTTCCCTTCCGACGGCCACGGGCTGGCTTACTTCGATGGCACGCATCTCTACGAGCATGCCGATTGGCGCAAGGGGTTCCATCCGGACTGGAACACTTACATCTTTAACTACGGGCGCAACGAGGTCCGCAGCTTTTTGATGTCGAGCGCCATGTTCTGGCTGGACAAGTACCACATCGACGGCCTGCGCGTCGATGCGGTGGCATCGATGCTTTATTTGGACTATTCCCGCCGCGACGGGGAGTGGATTCCCAACCAGTATGGCGGGCGGGAGAACCTAGAAGCCATTGACTTTCTGCGGCGGTTCAATCTGGAAGCTTACAAGGAACATCCGGATATCCTAACCATGGCGGAAGAGTCTACGTCCTGGCCGGCGGTGTCGCGGCCCACCTACGTAGGCGGACTGGGCTTTGGTTATAAGTGGGACATGGGCTGGATGCACGATACGCTCGCCTACATGCAGCATGCGCCCATCCATCGCAAGTATCATCACAACCAACTCACCTTCCGCTCTTTGTACAGCTTCACCGAGAATTTTCTGCTCCCTCTCTCGCATGATGAGGTCGTCCACGGAAAAGGGTCTCTGATCGGGAAGATGTCCGGGGACGAATGGCAGAAGTTCGCCAACCTGCGTCTGCTCTACGGGTACATGTATGGGCAGTCGGGCAAGAAGCTGCTGTTTATGGGAGGCGAGTTTGGCCAGGTGCGCGAGTGGACCCATGACAGCAGTCTCGAATGGCACGTGCTGCAATATCCGGTCCACAGCGGAGTGCAGAAGTGGGTGGAGCAACTGAACCGCGTTTACCGCCAACAACCGGGATTACACGAATTGGATACGGACCCCGCGGGCTTTGAGTGGGTGGACGCCAATGACAGCGGCAGCAGCGTGCTTTCGTTCCTGCGCAAAGGAAAGTCTCCAGGAGAAACCGTCCTGGTGGTGTGTAACTTTACTCCGGTAATCCGGGAAAAATATGTGGTGGGAGTGCCCTTTGACGGGTACTGGCGGGAATTGCTGAACAGCGACGCCGGAGAATATGGCGGCAGCAACATGGGGAACGGCGGGGGAGTTCAGAGTCAGGGTATTGCCTCGCACGGGCGGCCCTATTCACTTCAGCTCACCTTACCTCCCTTGGCAGTTCTTTTTCTTAAACGATAAGCCCCTGCGGGACGGGTAGTGGTGCAGTTTGAGAGAAACGCTACGTATCAGGGCAGTGGCTTTTAGCCC
>CAZETZ010000199.1:0-2770 GCA_964514735.1 uncultured Acidobacteriaceae bacterium
CCAACCTTGCCATAGATGTGCAGGAAAATATTAACCATCAAAGCCACCAGCGCCGGGTTGGTGCAGATATTGGAAGTCGCTTTCTGGCGACGGTCGTGCGGCTCGCGCGTGGCCAGGGTCAGAACAAAACCACGCTTGCCGTTGCTGTCCACGCTCTGACCAGCCAACCGCCCCGACATCTGCCGTACATATTTCTCTTTGGTGGCAATCACGCCGCAATAAGGCCCGCCAAATCCCAGCGGTACGCCGAACGACTGCGCTTCCATCGCAATGATGTCTGCATTGCGTGGAGGTTCGACAATCCCCAGCGAAACTGCTTCCGCAATCGAAACCGCCAGCATCGCGCCATTCTTATGCGCAATCTCGGCCAGGGCTTCAGCATCTTCAATCGTCCCAAAGAAATTCGGAGACTGGATCAGCACACATGCGGTCTCGGGAGTGATGCTCTTCTCCAAAGCTTTCACATCAATCCGCCCGCTCTGCGTGAATGGGACCTCAGCAATCGGCAATCCCTGATGATGGGCGTAAGTTGCCAGAACTTCGCGATACTCCGGATGTAGGCTGCGGGCCACCAGTACCGAGCGCCGTCCCGTCAGGTGCACCGCCATCATCACTGCTTCTGCCGCGCCGGTGGAGCCGTCATACATGGAAGCATTCGCCACTTCCATGCCGGTCAACTCACAGATCATGGTTTGGAATTCAAAAATCGCCTGAAGCGTGCCCTGAGAAATCTCCGCCTGATAAGGCGTGTAAGCGGTAAGAAATTCGCCACGCGAGATCAGAGAATCAATGATGACGGGACGATAATGGAAGTAAGCCCCGGCTCCGAGAAATGACGCATAGCCATCGCCATTCTCATGAGACCGTTCACGGAACCAGTCCACAATTTCTGACTCCGCCATCTGCCGCGGCACTTTCAGATCGCGACCCAGCCGGTACTCCACCGGAATCGGCGCAAACAGGTCATCGATCGAACGCGCACCAATGGCCTTAAGCATGGCCTCGCGGTCAGCAGGAGATTTTGGTAGATATCGCATGAAGGTTTAGATTCGGCCCTTTCGATAATCTCTAATAGTCGACCCACTCATGGCGATATTGGCCGTCTGCCCAAAAATACACATCGGTTCCATATTCAGATTCGGCGGCATCGAAAATCAAAATCCCGTCGTCCGTCTTCACGTGCAACTTTGTTATCCAATGGCGGCTAAAAAACTTACTAATCTCGGTCTTACGAATAAAGTAGTGGGATGCTCCTCCCTTATTCCATTCTTCTATGACGCGCAACGCATCGGATGCCCCATTACCACTTGGCGCATATAGAGCCAGTTTGTAAGCTGCATCTGGATCATTTTCGGGAACCAGCAAGATAGCGTAAGAAACACGGGCGGAAGACTCGAACCGCCCAGTCGCTATGCCTGGACATTCCAACGGCTTCTCAGCTTGCCACCGTTGTTTTGTGTAGGGAGCAATAGTCAATTCGTCCTGTATCTTCCAAGAAACAAACTTATCTCTAATCTGATTCTGCAGTTCAACAGGAAAATCCTTCGTGCTGCAGAGCGGAATTTTATCGTCGGCTTGAGTCCCAGTCGTCAGCGCTGCAACCAGGAGTCCGGCGACAATAAGTTTCCAAGCTTGCACAATCTATTTTCCTGTCTCTTCCGCCACAAACTTCTCATAATCGGCAGCCGAAAGCAGCGAGTTTAATTCGCCCGCATCCTTCAGCATCACTTTAATCATCCAGGCGCTATGGGCGTCTTTATTTACTTTCTCAGGAGCGGTGGCCAGTTCGCCATTTACTTCGGTGACTGTACCAGAGGTCGGAGCATACAGATCGGAAACCGCCTTCACCGACTCCACTGTCCCAAAAGTCTTACCAGCAGTGATCTCCGTGCCTACCTTCGGCAGGTCTACAAACACGATGTCTCCCAAAGAATCCTGGGCATACGAAGTGATGCCGATGGTTGCATTGTTTCCGTCAGCCTTAATCCACTCATGTTCTTTCGTGTACTTGTAATCTGCCGGATAAGCCATTCTTAGCTCCTAGCTCAAATCTCTGTGTAACTCTGTGCGTCTCAGTGTTCTCTGTGGTTATGCTTTTTTCGGTTTCCTATAAAACGGTGTTGGCACCACTCGCGCCTCAACCCCTTGGCCACGGATTTCCACGGATACCACGGATCCGATCTCCGAAAACTGAAGCGGCACATAAGCCAGGGCAATGTTTTTCTTCAGAAATGGAGCAGGGGAGCCGCTGGTGACGTATCCAATTTCGCGCCCCTTGTCCAAGACTCTGTACCCATCACGCGCGATGCCCCGTCCAACCATCTCCAGCCCCACCAGCATCCGCTTGACGCCTTCGCTCTGCGCTTTTTCCAGCGCCGCTCGGCCGATGAAGCCGGGCTTCTCCATCTTGCACCAGCGGTCGAGCCCCGCTTCCCAGACGTTAATCGTATCGGAAATTTCATGCCCGTAGAGCGGCAGCTTGCCCTCTAACCGGAGCGTATTGCGCGATCCCAATCCACAGGGGACCACGCCGAATTCCTTCCCGGCTTCCAGAAGCTCATTCCAAACCTGCTCGCTGGTAGCTTCGTCCGCCGGGACATAAATCTCAAATCCGTCCTCCGCCGTGTACCCGGTACGCGCAATGGGGACATTTTCCAGATTGCGCCGTACTCCGGTCCGCATGAGCGTGATCGAACCTCGTGTAAACCAGTAAAACTTGACGGTGGAGAGATCGACATCGGTCAGCTTCTGCAACAGGTCCACCGCCTTG
>CAZETZ010000199.1:2780-5699 GCA_964514735.1 uncultured Acidobacteriaceae bacterium
GCCGAAGCTATTCGCTACGCCATTGAGGTTATGCCGACAGATTTTCTGCCCGGCAATTGAACTGATGGGTATTGTCCCGCACCCAATTAAAATCCTTCTCCCGCGTCCCGGCATTGATCACCAGCAGGTAATCGTGCTCCCCCAGCCGGTGCACGATCACGTCATCCACAAACGTCCCCTGCGGATAGAGCAAAGCAGCATACTGCGCCTGCCTTATGGCCAACTTGGAGGCGTCGTTCATAGAAATATGCTGGACCGCCGCCAGGGCCTCCGGCCCATGCAGCCGTATGTCGCCCATGTGGCTGACATCAAAAATGCCCACGCCGGTGCGCACCGCCATGTGCTCAGCAATGATTCCACCCGCCGATGGATATTCCACTGGCATGTCCCAGCCGTTGAACTCCACCATCTTCGCGCCCATCTGGCGATGGACAGCATTCAAAGCGGTCTTGGCTGGGGACATAAGAGCGGTCTTGGCTGGGGACATAAGAACGGACAATCAAACCTCAAAGTTAAACAGGGCTGGTCTGCAAGGATAAGAACCTATTACCCTAACATGGGTGAATGGGAGCATCAACCGCCATGTGGGGTGGGGCGGACACTCCTGTCCGCCCTGCATGCAGTGCCACAGATTTGGAGTCTTGGTTCTGGCTTACGCTATACATCACAAAACGCTCTCGGGTTTTGGCGGACAGGGGTGTCCACCCCGCCCGGTTACCTACGGAACTTTGCCATCGGCAATTCCAGCGCTAGAGTGAACCTATGGCCACACCATCAAAAGCCAAAGTCCGCTGCATGCAGTGTGAAATGCCCGAAGATAAATGCCAGTGCGAGAAGTTTTGCTGCCTGTGCCAGTCACAGATCGACATACGCATCTGCGTCGATGGCCTGATGTACTGCCCACCCTGCCGCGAAGCCTGCGACTACAAAGTCGAATAAGCGGGAACCGCGAACTGAATATTCCAACTGTTCATCAACGGCAGAAATTCTGGATATCCGGCGGAGGCGGCGTAGGCACCGCATTGAACTCCCCCGGCCATCCCGTACAGCCACGGGCCACTACCAGCCGGCCCACACTTAGCTCCAAGTCTCGGGCTTTGGTCTTAGCTTGTTCTGTTTGATTCGTCCCTAAATCCCCTTCCAGCATCCCCAAATCCACGCCCACTGCCGTATTTCCAGCACGAGCGCTTAGCAGCAACCAGACATAAGCATCAAACTTGTTCACCGCGCCGCCGCGCCCATCCTTCAGCATGCTTCCCAACTGCTGTTGCGCCTGCGGCAACCCCTGCATCGCCGACTTGCGAAACATCTCAGCCGCCTGTGGATACTGGGTCCGCTCCAGCAAAACCATCCCCAAAAGATATTCCCCATAAGGATCGTTGTGACTGGCCGCTTTTTTCAGGGCGGCAGCCGCCTGGTCCAAATCGCGGGCTGTCCCCAGCCCAATAAAATAAGCTCGACCTAACAGCCATTCGCCGACATTGTCATCTTGCCTGGCGGCCTTCTTGTACCAATCAATGGCTTGTCCCGCATCCTGCGCCACTCCAGCCGCAGCGGTTTCATAGATATAACCAAGGACCACTTGCGAAGGTGGATAGCCAAGGTCTGCTGACCGGCGTAAGTACTCAATCGCTTCCTGGTCGTTATGGCTGGGTCCGATTCCGGTCAAAGCGTTCATCCCCATCTCATAGAGACGTGGAGCGTCAATCTTGTTGGTTTGGGCGGCCGCCAGACCTGACAACAACAACACAACCACCAGCCGGAAAGGGGATCGAAACATGGGACTCTCCTAAGGAAAACTCCATTGTTGAACCCGCTGGTCATGACCGTCAAAGCACGTTGGTCATTGATCGAATGGACAATGACCAGCGAAGGGGTAATCAGTTACGGGACAGACTCGCTGGCCTCCTCCGACCGTCCACTCTCATTTCCCCTAAGATCAACAGCCGTAACGGAATAGTAGTATTTTTTACCCGGCTGGACAGCCGAATCGCGATAAGCTGGGGGCTTCACGAGTTCAGCATTGATCTTGACCGCCGCCCCACCTTCTTCCTGCCGATAGACGTTGTAGCCCGCCAAGTCCCCTTCCGTATCTGGGGCCCAAAGCAGGTCCATAAACGGCTTTTGGCCTTCGCCAGAAAACACCGCCTGTAACCCGGACGGAACCGCCGGAGGAAACACATCATCCGCAAACACTTTGACCCTGGGGCTATCGTCGCCTTCGATCTGATAGACGGTGGCACAGTCCGGCTGGGGAGTCTGCGGAACCCCGCAAGGATGCATTCCTCCCGAAACCTCGGTGACAATTGTCAGGAAGTAATCGTAAGTCTTTCCCCATTCAAACCCATGGTCTACAGACGACGAAGCCTCCGGAGCCACCGGGATCTCGCCTGCCACCACGCCCGCGGTGCTGCCTTCTTGTTGCCGATAGATGCGGTAAGAACTGTGGAGCGCCGATGAAGAAACCACTGGAGTCCAGCTCAACACAACTCCATCCGCGGTAACCGCGGCCTTAAAACCGGCAGGGGGCGCTACCGTAGCCGCCGCCGGCGCCGCTACGCGATTCGAAAGCCCGGCGCTCCGCCCGCTCTCATTCTCGACCGACACGGAGTAGCTCAAAATTTTCTCGGGGTCAGACTGGACAGCGGCAGGAAGCAAATCCGTATAGCTGGCTTGATTCGCCGGCGCCGCCGTGCCAGCCCCCGAAGGTTTCACGGGACCACCCGGGACCTCCCCAACCTGCTCGCACGACACCGCCTTCGGGTCGAAACTGCGGCAAATCCGAGTCGCACCCAGCCGCCCCACACTCTCCCCATCGGTAGTCTGCGCAGGCATAGTCCAGCGAAGATAGACCTTGTCCCCTTTGCGCACAGCCTTCAGGTCGGTGACTGGCTTGGGAAGTTCGAGCGACGGCGGTAC
>CAZETZ010000200.1:0-1104 GCA_964514735.1 uncultured Acidobacteriaceae bacterium
GGGCCCCTCAGGCGACCTCAGAACTGGTATCGGATGGGGAGCTTTTGGGGACTCAGCGCCACCCTCGTCCTCTTTCGCGAACAGGGAATCCTCCGGCGTTTTCACGTCGCCCCGGTCACAGCAAGCGACCTGCTGGCTTCGAGCATTGTCGCCAACTATGTGCTCACTCTTCCTATAGTGGCTCTTGAGCTGTTCTTCGCGCGCGTAATTTTCCATGTCCCTAGCCTTGGGAACCCCATCTCGATTTTCCTCTTGGTTTCCATCGGCATTATCTCCTTCGGCTCGCTCGGTTTGGTCGTCGCCAGCGTCACCAACACCATGCAGGAAACCCAGGTCTTGAACCAGCTCTTGTGGCTGCCGCTGATTTTTCTCTCCGGCGCTACGTTCCCTCTTGCTTTCATTCCTCGCAGCGTCCAACGTTTTGGCTTGTTTCTGGGCGTAGTCCGAACCCGGTTGACGTTTCCTGTTGGTCCCGAAAACTGCCTTGGCCTCTGCCGCGCGATCGGGCTGCCAGATATCTTCCACGTGCAGGACCGCCAGCATCACGCCTTCAGGATCACGCAGCGCAACTTTGCTCGAGCCGGAGGTGAGCTTCTTGGCGAAGTCCTCGGTGACGTCGAGCGTGACCGGCATCGGCCACAATAGGCCGCTGGCTAGTTTCATGTTGTGGCTGACGCCTTCGTAGTCGGCTTTGTTCATGAAACCGCGCAGAGGAGAAAATCCGCCACTCAATAACAGCTCAAGATCACAAAGCTGGCGGCCGGTCAGGTCCCAGGACGGCCATTCGCGGGAGTGCGCTTTCAGTTCTTCGCCCCGTTCGGGTTGGGCAATCAGGTTTACTAGTTCTCCGCCGTGGGGCGAAACTAAATGGCTCGTGGACGCAGTCAATTCCTTATTCCTCCAAAGATTTTTCAGATTTAGGTGGAGCTTCTGGCCGAGGGGTAGGCTTGTAACGTCCTCGTTCGGTACTTAAGAAGAACTGGAAACCCGCCACGGTCGTGGCCAGAACACTGCTCTAGAGACAACAACGGCGCTGGGGCCGACAACAGTAACATCGCTGATGGGCAGCTAACATTGCTCCGTCATTGTACCAAAAATTTATGC
>CAZETZ010000200.1:1204-5671 GCA_964514735.1 uncultured Acidobacteriaceae bacterium
ACCAGCGGCGACCAGTTGATTGTCCAGTATGGGACTCTCTATCCAGCGTTACTCAAACTCGAGCAGGAGGGATACATCGTGTCCGAATGGGGTGTGTCCGACAACAATCGCCGCGCCCGCTTCTACAAGCTCACCCGTGCCGGACGCAAGCAAGTCGAGAAGGAATCCCAACGATGGGAGAAAGCGACCGCGATCCTTGCGCGTTTTGTGTCTCCCGGAGGAGAGTCTCTATGAGAAAACTCCGTGCCTGGCTGATGCGTCTTTGGGGATCATCGAACCGCGATCTCCATGACCGCGAGTTCGCCGAAGAGATTGAAACCCACCTTCAGATGCATATCGCCGACAACCTACGGTCGGGCATGGAGCCGGAGCAGGCGCGTCGCGAAGCCATTCTGAAGTTGGGTGGAGTAGAAATGGTCCAGCAGGCCTACCGCGAAGGAAGCGCTCTACCACTGGGCGAAACGCTATGGCACGACCTCCGCTATACGTTCCGCCAACTGCGCAAGAATCCGGGGTTCGCCGCCACCGCCATATTGGTCCTCACCCTGGGAATCGGCGCTGCGGCAACCATCTTCGCCTTTGTAGATGCCGCGCTGATCAAGCCGCTGCCGTATCGCGACCCATCGCGGCTGGTGGTTGTCTTCGGGAGCATTCCTCTCGGCCCAAAATTCCACCTTTCCTTTCCCGATTACTACGATTTCAAACGGCTTAATAAAGTTTTCAGCGCATTCGAGGTGTATGACAGCAACGGCTTCATGCTCAGCACTCCCGCAGGCGTTGAAATAACACCGGGAGCTCGCGTAAGCGCCGGGTTCTTTCAAACTCTGGGAGTAGTTCCCATCCTGGGGCGTGACTTCGCTTCCGGGGAAGACACGCCATCCGCGCCCCGGACCGTCATCCTCAGTTACGCGGCGTGGCAGGAACGTTTCTCTGGGAGCAAGGACGTTCTGGGGAAGACAGTGACACTCGACGATGCTCCCAACACCATTGTTGGAGTACTCCCACGAGATTTTCACTTCGCTCCCGCCGAGCCGGCGCAATTCTGGGCGGCAGACCACGACCAGAACCCATGCCGTGGTTGCCACTTTCTCTTTGGCCTGGCGCGCCTGAAAGACGGCGTCTTGCTTGAAACCGCTGCGGCAGATATGACGTCGATTGCACGGCAGCTTGAACTTCAGTATCCCGATGCGAATCACGGCAACGGTGCAAGTGTGTACTCGCTGAGCGACGTGATCGTCGGCGATATCCGCCCCATCGTTTTGGTACTCCTGGGCGGCGCAGGTCTGCTGCTGGTGATCGCCTGCGTCAACGTTGCCAGCCTACTGTTGGTTCGCACCCAGAGCCGTAGACGTGAGATCGCAGTGCGTGGAGCACTGGGCGCATCCCGCAGACGGTTGCTGCGTCAATTCGTGACGGAAGGGTTGGTGCTGGCCGCGATCGCAAGCACCATTGGCATCGCCGGGGCCGCCGGGGCCATGCGTCTTCTGACCGGGCTGATCCCGACGGATATTCTCGCCGGTATGCCGTATCTTCACGGACTTGGTTTGAATCCGCATGTGCTGACATTTACTCTCGCCATCGCGCTGCTGACAGGGGTACTGTTCTCGTTGACTCCCATCTTGAGTCTGTCGTTGGCGGAGATGAGGACCGGACTGGCGGAGGGAAGCCGTAACGCTTCCGGAACTCTATGGCGCAAGTTCGGGACCAGCCTGGTGGTGGTCGAATTGGCTACGGCGATGGTCCTACTGGTTGGTGCGGGGCTGCTTAGCAAGAGTTTTTATCGTCTGCTTCAGATTGACCCGGGCCTGCAACCGGATAACCTGGCCACGCTGTTGGTCTCGATGCCGGGACAGAGTTACTCAAAGAATCCGCAGCGGGTCATCTTCGAACGGCAGGTGCTGGCCCGCATCTCGAGCTTGCCTGGTGTGACTTCAGTGAGTATCGCCAATAAGTTGCCAGTGGGAGACGGAGACTTCACCACCAGCTTCCGGATCGTCGGCCAGCCCGACACCGGCCAACATAACGAAGTAGCGTATCGCATGGTCTCACCGGGATACTTTCAGACGCTCCAAGCCCGGTTGTTGAAGGGCCGCTACTTCACCGAGGCGGAGGACGAGACCAAGCCTCCGGTTGTCCTCATCAATCGCGCGCTCGCCACCCAGTATTTCGCCGGTCAAAATCCAGTCGGAATGAGCATCAACTACGAGGGAGCGCCGCCCCAACAGGCAATGCAGGTCATCGGCATGATTGACGATATCCGGGAAGCGCAGCTAGATGCGCCCGCTCGTCCCGCGATCTACATTCCTTATGATCAAAGGCCGACTGGTTTCTTGTCTGTAATAGCTCGCACTTCGGTGGATGCACAGTCGGTGCTGCCGGTGCTCGCCTCGACGATTCATCAGATTGATCCCTCTGTTGCCACCTTTGGCGCGGCCACCATGCAGCAGAGAATCCACGACTCGCCGGCAGCGTATCTGCACCGCGCCTCCGCTTGGCTGGTGGGAAGCTTTGCCACGCTGGCGCTGGTATTAAGTGTGGTCGGGTTGTATGGCGTGATTGCCTACTCCGTCAGCCAACGTACACGGGAAATCGGCGTGCGGATCGCGCTCGGCGCACAAAAGACCACGGTGTATCAGCTCATCATGAAGGAAGCGACCTGGCTGGTTGCCGTCGGAATCGTTGCCGGCCTGGCCGGAGCAATCGTGACAGCCACAGCGATGCGTCAGCTACTCTTTGCCACCAAGGTGTGGGACGCTTTTACTCTAACCACTGTGGCCGCCGTGCTGGGCATCGCCGCGTTAGCGGCGAGTTATCTTCCGGCACACCGGGCTGCGTCGGTGAATCCGGTGGAAGCGCTGCGGGCGGAATAGTCAGGATTCGGATTACTGGGGTTCTGACAAGAGAGTGCCTCGGTCAATCCGAGCGGGGCACGCCTTCCCGGGTCATGTTGTGGCTGACGCCCTGGTGAATCAGGGGTAAATTTTGTCCGGCGGCCCAGTCAACAATGGGTGCTTCTAGTAGATCGTGCGCTCTGCACTCAGAGCGAAGAGCACAGCGTTTTGGGAACGTCCAGCCAGCTTCGTGGTTCGGCTTTCGTAACAAAAGTGCCCCCCTTTTAATAGGATTCCGCCCGAAGCCTGTAAGCTACCTGTGTTGTTCCCCCTCGGATACTCGGCCCCACGTCAAGAAATCAATTTAGGAGTTCACACCTTGATTAGAAAAGCAGTATCGCTATCGTTGTGCATCCTCGCATTTTGCGTTTTCAGCGCGGGCCAGACGATGTCACATGAAGAGACAGTCGTCCGAACGGCTTATGCCCGCTTAGCATATGCGGCGCAACTTGATGTTGTATACCATCTTTCGTCGCGAGCATGGGAGCAACAAAATCCGCCTCTAGTTCAGGCGGACATGGATCGCGATCTCGCCAACGGCCAAATCACATTCCGGCTTAGTAATTTCGTAACCGGTAATACTGCCGATATATTCCAAAAACCGATCGGGATGTACGTCTCTCCCGAGCCAGCGTCCGTTCTAAAAACAACCTTCACGGGGCATAGTATTCAAGAAGGGGGACTGAAAACGCCGTCGCAATTTTTTAGCGCGGACCTGCACTGGTCTCCTGGTAATTCCTCTGCTTCTGATCTACAAGTGATGGTTCAGGCTATTACAATGGCAGCAGCATTCGCTCTCGAAGACCCGTCTGCCCCGCCTGCTTATGAAACCTATCCGCGATATGCCGCCTTTCTCGCAACCGTTACCTACATGGGAGTGACCGCTGGGCCTTACAAAGCGCTGTTTCTTTTTGGAAAGGACGCCGCGGGAAAAGAGTTAATTCGTCCTATGGATACAACTGTGCAGATTGGTCTCGCAACTGCACTGGGCACGCCACTCTACCCAAAAGCGCTGGTTGAGACTAACCGGCGTCGGTTATCTGTGATCGATAGATGGCTTGACGCAACCCGAATGGAGGATTCCTGCTCTCAATGGCAGCAGGACGTCTGCTGCAACCTTGAAGCGCTTCGCTGCGGCATGACCGCTGCAATGTTACAAACGGCGCGTTCTAAGCCGTTGCCACCTGCTACGTGGAAGATACAGGGGGAAAGGTAATGATCCTTAGAAGATTTATTGTTGCGTTGCTCATACTCTTTATTGGCCTAGCAGTGTGTTTTGTGAATGCACAAGATTGCAGCCAATTCAACAAGGTCTTTGCAGAACCCAACCCACCGTCAATACAGGAAGGTTTTGAAGATCATCCTGCTAACGCGACAACCCCTGGTTCTCATCTTCTGAGCGCACAAGGACTTGTTACTTGCAAATACGCGGGTTCAGCTGGGTCAAAATGTCAGGCCACGTGTGAAGCCCAGCCAAATTTGAATTTCTACATGGTAGAACATGGGGACACAGGTAGTACCCTATTTGGCCACTACACTGGCGACGGTGCTTCAACAGGGGGAGATTCTGAACTAG
>CAZETZ010000201.1:0-5610 GCA_964514735.1 uncultured Acidobacteriaceae bacterium
GCCGGGTAGATTCCCAGCACCTTCACTAGATCGGCCACTTCCCCTAAATGGTTCAGCGCGTTGCGGGCGACCGCGTCGTCTCCCCGCAGAAAGTCTGCGTAAAAAACATACTCCCAGGGGCGACCGCGCATGGGCCGCGACTCGATCTTGCTCAGGCTGATGTCGCGCAGGGCAAAAACGCTCAGGGCCTTGTATAACGCTCCCGGTGTATTTTTCAAGCGAAAAGCAATGGAGGTCTTGTTTGCTCCAGTGAGCACGCGCCGCCTACGGCGAATGAGGAAAAAGCGGGTGAAATTCCGCTTGTCATCTTCAATTTCAGCGGCGAGAATGCGCCCTTTATAAACTGCCGCGGCCTGCTTGCCGGCGATCCCTGCTGCATCGGGAACATGTTCGTCCATCACATACTTGACGCTGCCGGCGGTGTCATAAAACTGGACCGCTTCGATCCGCCGGTTCTTTTGGAAAAAATCCCGGCACTGGTCGAGCGCTACCGGATGGGAATAGGCCTTGCGAACATCGCTCAGTTTCACCCCAGGGGCGGCGATCAGATTGTGGACAATGCGGAGGCGAAATTCTCTTTGAATAAAAACATTTCTTGCCAGCAGCAAGTCAAAGTGCTCGGTCACCGATCCGGCCAGAGAATTTTCGATGGGAACCACGGCCACGCCTGCCCGTCCGCTTTCCAGGCAGTCAAAAACATCGGCCGAGCGCGCGCAGGGAACAATCGTGCACCCCGGCGCCATGCGGCGGGCCGCCTCGTGGCTGAACGCGCCCAGTTCTCCCTGAATGGCAACTTTCATCTTCAGCAAGTTAGCTGGCCTGCGCGGTGGAAAGCAAATCCTTTTGCAGGACCAGCGCGTCTACGCCATTCGAGTAGTAACGGGGGACGGTTTTGACGGTGAAATATTGGTGGTGCTTATAGAAGGTCAGGGCAGAACGGTTGTCTACCGCAGTTTCCAAAGACACGCGATGGCATCCCAGCATGCGCAAGCGGTCTTCCGCGGCTGCCAGCAGTTTCGACCCAATCCCAAGACGCCGGGCATCGGGAAGTACGTCAATGGTGATGACGTGGCCAGTGCCGTTGCGGCGGATAGTGGCCACCAGAAAACCCAGGATATGCGACTCTTCTTCCGCAGCTACAATTGTGAAGGCCCCACGCAATGCCATGTAGGCCGCCAATTCGCGGCGGGAGTATGCAATCCCCTGTTGAAAGCACTGTTGATCAATGCTCCACAGAATTTCAAAGTCACGGGAGTCGGCGTCTCGGAGGGTGAATTCCACTTCGGTATTCTAAGCCAGCCGACTTTACATGTCAGGGCAGCGGCTTTAGGCCCTGCCATTTTTCGGGCGCGGAACAAATGTTTCTCACGCCAGGCGCACAGCCGGAGGCCGTGTCCGGACACCACCCGATTCTTTGATTCTTAATCAAATTGCAGCCCTTACGTGCTTCACGGAATGCTTGCCGACATGCCACCCGCGGACGTACTATCGCATCAGGGGTGAACGTGGGGCACGGAGTCCTCATCTCCGGAATTATCACGGTTGCGGCGTTGCTGCTCTGGTACGCCGCTTTTACTCATTACAATCGGCGCAAAGGTAGCATGGCCCTGCATTGGATGGAGGCTGCCTGCATTGGCGAGGGCCGGATTGTGGACTTGCGCTGGCTTGGTTCCAGCCGGGTAAAAGCTCACCTGCGGTTTATCAGGCAGCCGATTGAAGATGCGTCGGTGACGGTTCGCTTACGGCCACGCCCCCTGCCTGTGCAATGGGCGCTGAGCCTGTGGCGCAAACAGAAAGAAACCCTCACCTTCGAAGCCGACCTGGACCATATGCCGGCATTCAACCTGGAAGTAATGCGTCATCGCTGGTTTACGCAGAACAGCCCGGCGATCGACGAAACGGGAGCGCACAAGTGGATGATCTCGCGCCCAGGCCCTGTGGTGCTGACCACTCGGACCCACTGGAACCAGGAACTTACTCCCGTGGTCAATACATTGATGACTTCACGCGGACATAACCTCATCAGCGTGCGTTTCCGGTCGAAGTCTCCTCACCTCACTGCTACGGTTGCGCTCGATTCACTTTCCAATCCGCAGGCTGGGGTTGGATTTTTGGATGTGGTTCGGGAACTGGCTGCCGGAGCCTCAACTCCGCGGGGCTAACGACTCGCCGGATTCGGCAGAGATAGCAATATCGGAAGTTTCATCGCGCAAAATTAACATCGGGAGGTATGAGGAGCCTATAAACCGCAGCCGCCGCGGTTTGTAATGTTTCTACTTTCTACGCGCG
The DNA here is from genome assembly GCA_964514735.1 of uncultured Acidobacteriaceae bacterium. GTDB lineage: Bacteria > Acidobacteriota > Terriglobia > Terriglobales > Acidobacteriaceae > CAWBXL01. The sequence goes on from CAZETZ010000201.1 coordinate 2,290, forward strand.
TCACGACTTGTCCGGTTGCGGAGAGAATTTATATCCCACGCCACGCACGGTCAGCAAGTGCTGAGGCTTGGCGGGATCGTTCTCGATATAGCGGCGTAGGCGCACGATGAAGTTGTCAATCGCCCGGGTGTCGGTGTCTTCATGCAGGCCCCAGACTTCTTCCAGAATGGATTTTCGGGAAACCACCTTGCGCTGGTTGCGGATGAGGTGGCGGAGCAACTCCGCCTCCATTAGCGTGAGCTGAATGGTGTTGCCCTTTACTCGTAATTCCAATTTGCCGAAATCAATCGTGCGTCCGCAAAAAGAAAAAACTTCGTACTCCGGGGCCCCGTTCTTCTTTGCTAGAGTTCCAGCAAGCGGGGCGGTTTTCATCCATTCGGAGCGGCGCAGCAAACCTTGCAGACGCGCCAGGAGAATTGCCAGTTCGAATGGCTTGGGCAGATAGTCGTCGGCCCCGGAGGCAAATCCTTTGAGCACATCCTCGGGGCGTCCACGAGCGGTCAGCATGAGCACCGGCACGAAGTTTCTGGCGGCGCGTAATTGGGAGGTTACGGTGAATCCGTCTTTTCCGGGGAGCATTACATCCAGGACTACCGCGTCGAAATCTTGTTGGTTGTCCAGAAGCAAGGTCAGCGCGGCCTCGCCGTCGCCGACGATCTTGATGGCATGGCCTTCGGCCTCCAAGTTGTAGCGAAGGCCGTTGGCCAGGTGGGCTTCGTCTTCGACGATGAGCACGCGGCTCATGCCACACTCCGCGGCAGCTCGATCACTACCGTGGTCCCCTGGCCTTCGCCTTGGCTTTGGGCAAAGACCCGTCCGCCATGTTTCTGAGTAATGGCGCGGACAATGAACAGGCCCAACCCGGTGCCCTTGACTCCCCGGAGCGCCAGGGTCCTCACGCGATAGAAACGGCGGAAGATGCGTTTGAGCTCTTGCGCCGGAATGCCGGCCCCGTGGTCCTGCACGCTGAGCACGATGTGCTTCTCATCCGGCATCGCCAGATGCACGGCTACGTCGACCCCGTTGGTGGAATATTTCACCGCATTGTCGAGCACATTGCTGACCGCGGTGTGCAGCTCCTCGGCATCGCCTTTCACCACCGGACGGGCCCCATTGCTGGAGGATTCGAAGCGCAAGGCTTCCGGCTGGAGATGATGGCGATTGCGCGCGACCTCGATGCACTCCTGCACCAGGGCGCCAAAATCCAGCTCGGCGTGGCGGCGCTCCCGCTTGTGCCGGGCCTCTCCCGCTTTTAAGACTTGTTCCACTGTGCCCAGCAGGCGGTCGGCATCGTCGAGCATCAGGCGGTAGAACTCCCGGCGCTGGGTTTCGTCCACGTCGCGGCGCTCCAGGGTTTGGAGATAGAGGCGGATGGAAGCGATGGGCGTCTTCAATTCGTGCGTCACGGCGTTGATGAAACTGTCATGCTGTTCGTTGCGCCGGATTTCGCGGACCAGAAAAGTGGTGTTGAGAATCATGCCAGCGGCAATCGCGCCGAAAAATATGACGCCAAAAATAACTTTGAGGTCAAATCGCCAATTAAGGATAATCCAGCCGCTGCCCACCGCCAGCGCCAGCCCGGCCAGGCAGACTCCCAGGCACAAGAAAAAAAGCGCCGATTTGCGCCGGGCGATCCGCACGGGAGAATTTTACCGCGTCTGCCGTTTGAGACGATATTTGAGAAAATAGGGTCTTCCTGCGCACTCCGCGTTCCCTGCGGTTTCAGGTTTCTGGCCCAGAGAAAAAGCGGTCTTCGACCGCACGGGTCGCGAAAGAAGAAGGCCACGATGGAAGACGGTTACCGCATCATCGGCATCGGTGAAGTGTTATGGGACATGCTGCCCGACGGCAAGCAACTGGGCGGCGCTCCGGCAAACTTTGCCTACATGGCGTCTCTACTGGGGAACGAGGGCATCGTGGCCAGCCGCGTGGGCAGCGACCCTCTGGGCGAGGAAGCCTTGCGAAAAATGCCGGATTTGGGACTCACTGCCGAGTTCCTTCAGCTTGATCCGCAACACCCAACTGGCACTGCGCGAGTCAATGTCGATGGAGATGGACAACCCGTATTCCTCATCACCGAACCGTCCGCCTGGGACTTTCTGGAGTGGAGCGCGGAATTGCAGGCCCTCGCCCGCAAGGCTGACATCGTTTGCTTTGGCACGCTGGCACAGAGATCTCCCCAGTCGCGAGAAACCATACGAAAATTTCTGCATGCGCTTCCTCCTACCGCGTTGCGGATCTGGGACATGAACCTGCGACAGGAGTATTTCTCGGCGAAACTACTGGAAGAATCTTTCAAGCTGGCGCAGGTGGTCAAGCTGAATCACGAGGAACTTCCAACCGCGGTCCGGCTGCTGGGCTTGAAGTTTGGCAGCGAGGAGGACGCCGCGCGCCGGTTGCTGAGCGTGTATGGGTTGAAGCTGGTCTGCGTCACCCGTGGCGCGCGTGGCAGCCTGCTGGTTTCGGCCTCGGAAACCGAGAGTCATCCCGGCTTTCAGGTCAAAGTAGCGGACACGGTGGGTGCGGGAGATGCATTTACCGCGTGCTTAGCGCATCTTTTTGTGCGGGGAGCGTCGCTGAAGCAAATCAATGAGTCCGCCAACCGCTTTGCCGCCTGGGTCGCGAGCCGGCCGGGAGCAACGCCAGCGCGGGACGAAGACGCTCCAAAAATCTAGCCGCAGGTTTACGCGGATTCTCGCGGATAATCCAAATCCGCGAAGGTCCGTGCAAATCTGCGGTTGGGTCTTGTGGTTGAACTAGTCGGACATCGCGATGGGCGCCGGCTCAACTACAGCGGCATTGGCCAAAGAGCGGGTCAGCGGCGGATTGGCCGGAAGATTGTCCAGCTTGATTTTGTAGATGTGCCGCGCCAGGCCCAGCTTTTTAAGCGCCCAGATACCGTACCAATTGAAATCCACTTCGTACCAGGCAATGCCATGGCGCGCGGAAACCGGGTGAGCATGATGATTGTTGTGCCAGCCTTCGCCAAAGGTAAGAAGAGCGACCCACCAACTGTTGGTGGAAAGATCGGTAGTGGCAAAACGGCGGGTCCCCCAACTGTGGGTGGCCGAGTTCACCAACCAGGTGGCATGCAATCCGACTACGGTGCGGGCGAAAATTCCCCACATCAGGAAGGGGAGTCCGCCAATCGCCAGCAACATGACGCCCAGCACAATCATGGGCACGTAGTGATACTTGGTGATCCAAACGTGAAACTTATCTTTGGCCAGGTCGGGAACATAACGCGCCAGGGTTGTGGTGTCATGGTGCATGGATTTGCCGGTGAGGATCCATCCCATGTGCGCCCACCACTTGCCGTCG
>CAZETZ010000202.1:0-5601 GCA_964514735.1 uncultured Acidobacteriaceae bacterium
GGCGGGTGGCGATGGAAACGTCTAAGCCGCTTTTTCAGGCGTGTGTGGGTTTCCCAGAGTTCGCCCTGGTCGACATCGTCAAGGCCTTCCCAGATTTCGGGCTCGCTGCTCCGCTCCTGCCGGCCGGTGGCGAAATGGCGGTCGTAGAGGCGGAACATTTGCGGCGCCAACCAGGTGGGAACATGCACGCCATTGGTGATGTGGCCGATGGGGACTTCCTCTTCCAGTTTGCCGGGGTAAAGACCCCGCCACATGGCGCGCGATACTTCTCCGTGGAGCGAGGACACCGCATTGGCGCGGCGGGAAAGTTTCAGGCCGAGCACCGTCATGCAGAATTCTTCGTGCGGGTTGCTGGGGTTCTCCCGCCCCAACTCCATCAGCTTTTCATGGGAGATGCCTAACCGGTCGCGCAGCGGGCCGAGATGTTCTTCGACCAAACCGGGATGGAAGCGGTCATGGCCTGCGGGCACCGGCGTGTGGGTGGTGAACACCACCTCACGGGAAACGCGGCGCGACGCGGACTCGAAGTTCAGGCCTTCGTCATCCATGCACCGCACGATCGCTTCTAACAGCGCGAATCCGCTGTGACCTTCATTCAGGTGCAGAACTCCAGGAGTGACTCCCATCGCCCGCAGGGCGCGGAAACCGCCCACTCCGAGCAGGAGTTCCTGGCGAATGCGCGTGCGGCTGTCTCCGCCATAAAGCCGTGACGTGACCTCGCGGTCTTCAGGAGCGTTGCCCTCCACGTTGGAGTCGAGCAGCAGCAGATCACAGCGCCCCACTCGCATGCGCCAGACTTTGGCGTAGATCATGCCGCTGCGGGTTTCTATCTCTAATCGGACCGGCTCGCCGTTGGTGCCGATGGCCGGCTCCATCGGCAGATGATTGACATCGGTGTGAATGTACTCTTCCTGCTGCCAGCCATGGATGTCGAGGTATTGGCGGAAATATCCTTGCCCGTAAAACAGGCCGATGCCTACCAGCGGAATGCCGAGGTCCGAGGCGCTCTTGACGTGATCGCCTGCCAGCACACCCAGGCCGCCGGAATATTCGGGAATAGAAACGTGCAGGCCGAATTCCGCGGAGAAATATGCGACCGGGCGGGGACGCAGGATGCCGGCATTGCGCGCTCCCCAGGTGCGGTCGGCTTCCAGGTATTCCCGCTGGCGGCGATAGGCGTAGTTGATGCGGCTGTGCAGCACCAGCTCCCGCGCGCGCTGCTCCAGCGCCGCCAATGGGGTCTCGCTCAGCAGCGAAACCGGGTTGTGGTTCAGCTGCCTCCAGCGCACCGGCTCAATGTCGCGAAACAGCCCGCTGGTATCGTGGTCCCAACACCACCAAATGTTTCGCGCCAGGGTCCACAGGCGTTCCTGGATGGGCGCGATAAAGCGGTCCAGGGTGCGGGCTTCACTGATCACCGGTGCGACCTGCGCAGCCGCCTCCGCCAGCAAGTGGATTTCGTCCTCGCTGAAAACCCGCGGCTCCTTGGTCTGTATGTTCAGGACCCCTTGCAGGACGCCCCGGTCAATCACCGGCACGCCTAAGAACGACTGATAAATTTCCTCTCCGGCTTCCTTGAAATACTTAAAGCGCGGATGGGCGTTTGCATGTTCCACGGCCACGGGATGGACTTGCTCCGCCACCAGTCCAGTGAGGCCTTCATGCAGCCCCATGCGGAGCGTGCCTACACATTGGGGACGCAAGCCTACAGTTGCCGCCAGCACCAGGTTGGCCCGGTCTGGTTCGAGCAGATACGCGGAACACACATCGGTCTGAAACCGGTTGGCGATCAGCGCCACCACGTTCATCAGCGTTTCCGCCGGCTTGCCTCCACTTGAGGCTAGACTGCCAATTTCGTCCAGGCTCAACACGCGGGAAGCGTCAATCGCGGATTCGATAGAGGTCATCTGGGGCCCTTCCCTAGTGTATCGGCCAATACTGGACTCTCGCGTTGCCATTTGCTCACCTTAAGTAAATCCAATGTGCTGCGACTTCAGTGCGAAGCCTTGCTGAAGCTCCCACAAACTCTAGTGGTTGGCCCTTGAATGAGTCCAATCAAAACTGTTTATTTGGCGGATCACCGGCAATTCATTCGATCTTTTACAATCTATCCCGCTTTTCCCTGCGGACGCGGCCAAAAGTGAAACCCGGAAGTTACGCCTAACTGCTTGACGACGCATGTGTTTTACCCTGATCATGCTACGTCCCACAAGGGGGTTGAATGGTCCGCTGCCACCGTGTCGTTTGCTGCACCGTATTCCTGCTATGCTCGCTTCGTTTTGCCCTGGCCCAGGAAAAAACCAAGGATGCCGTCGAGCGGCGTATTGATGCCCTGATCCAGCAAATGACCCTGGAGGAGAAGGCCGGCCAACTCAGCCAGTATGACAGTCTGTCGCCTCAAACAACCGAGCTATTAAAAAAGGGCGGTGTCGGCTCCCTGCTCAATGTGATCGGAACAGAGAACACCAACGCGGTCCAAAAAATTGCCCTGGAGCAGGGCCGTCTTAAAATTCCCGTTCTGCTTGGGTTTGATGTCATTCACGGCTATCGGACCATGTTTCCGGTCCCCATTGCCAGCGCCAGCAGTTTCGACCCAGAGCTGATTGAGCAGTCGGAAAGAGTCGCGGCGAAAGAAGCTACGGCAGCAGGGGTGAAATGGGCATTCGCTCCCATGCTCGATATCGCCCGCGATCCTCGTTGGGGGCGGATGGTCGAAGGCTCTGGCGAAGATCCGTACCTTGGCGCCGTAGTGGGAGTGGCCCGGGTACGTGGCTTCCAGGGAAAAAACCTCGCGGACCCGCAAAGTTTACTGGCCTGCATTAAGCACTATGTGGCCTACGGCGCGGTGGAAGGAGGACGCGAGTACAACACGGTGGACATGTCTGAACAGACGCTGCGTGAAGTATATCTGCCGTCGTTCCGCGCCGCTGAGAAAGCGGGCGCGGCCACAGTAATGTCGGCATTTCAGGACTTGAATGGGATCCCGGCGTCGGCCAACTATCATACTCTGACCGACATTCTTCGTGGAGAGTGGGGCTTCAACGGCATGGTGGTAAGTGACTATAACTCGGTCAACGAACTCACCATTCATGGAGTCGCAGCCGATCCAGCCGAAGCTGCAGGAATGGCACTGACCGCTGGCGTAGATATGGACATGGCGGATGGAGACTATAACAAATCCATTCCAGAATTGGTCCGCTCCGGCAAGCTGCCAGTGAGCGTGGTGGATGAAGCAGTCCGCAGAGTTCTGCGCACGAAGTTTAGGGCAGGACTGTTCGATCATCCTTACACCGACCCGAAACGGGCCCAGTCGGACATTCTGTCGCCCGAAAATCTGGCCGCAACCCGGAAGATGGCACAGGAATCCATGGTGCTGGTAAAGAATGAAAATGGAATCCTGCCGCTGGACAAGGGGACCAAGACCATTGCCCTCATCGGGCCATTGGTGGATGACAAGGCCAACCAGCTTGGGGCATGGGTGGCCAATGGCCGCGCCCAGGACACGGTCACGCCTCACGAAGGCATCCAGGCTAAGCTGCCCGGCGCGAGCATTTTGGTATCGCGCGGCGCCGATCTTGACCTGCGCGGCCCTCATTATGATTCGGGGGCCACAGGCGCCGCGCCGGCCCCTTCGACTGCGACGGGAGTTGCCGGGGAAATCGCAACCGGGCCCACAAGCATCGAAGACGCGGTCAACACTGCCAGGAAAGCGGACGTTGTGGTCCTCTTCTTAGGCGAAGCTTCCAATTACACCGGAGAGGCCAGCGCGCGCTCGACTCTCGATCTCCCTGGCGATCAACAGAAGCTGCTTGAGGCGGTGGCTGGTGCAGGCAAGCCGGTCGTGCTGGTCCTGGAAAGCGGACGGCCGCTGAATATTACCTGGGCCAATGACCACGTACAGGCAATTTTGCAGGCCTGGTATCCAGGATCACAGGCGGGGAATGCTATTGCCGACCTGCTGTTTGGCGATGCCGCGCCCAGCGCCCGTATGCCGATCAGTTGGCCACGAACAATTGGACAGGTTCCGGTCTACTACGCGCACAAGAGCACTGGTAGACCGACTTCTCTCGACCGCTGGCACACCGGCTATCAATTCGAAAGCAGCGAGCCGCTGTTTCCCTTCGGATACGGCCTGACCTATACCACCTTCAAATACAGCAATGTGCACGTGGAGACGCCCAGCATTTCGACAACCGGCACGTTGCATGTGTCCGCCGATATTGCGAATGAAGGAAAACGCGAAGGGACTGAGGTCGTTCAACTCTACGTGCATGACCGTATTGCGCCAACTTCGCGTCCAGTACGAGAATTGAAAGGCTTCTCGCGTGTCACGCTCGGGCCGGGAGAGCACAAGAAGGTCGAGTTCTCGGTCAACGCCAACGACCTCGGCTCTTACGATCTTTCGATGAAGTGGGTGGTGCCGCAAGGGGCCTATGACGTCTGGGTCGCTCCCAACGCGGTCGAAGGCGAAAAGGCAGAATTCCAGGTAACCAAATAAACCGTGTGGAGACGGGGCTTGCCCCGTCAGGCAGGACTAGTCCGGGCTTCCACACAAGTAGTTCGAGGAATCATGGACCGCAGATCGTTTGTCAAGAACCTCGCCGCGCTCACCGTCGCGGGAAAAGCGGCAGCCGGCGCGCTAGTGTCGGCGCCCTCCGTGCCTGACATCACCGCCAAAAAAATCCCTCGCTGGCGAGGATTCAATCTGCAAGGCAGGTTTGGCCGGCCGGAGCGGCCATACACTGGCCCGGCCTTCGATGAATTTGATTTCGAGACCATGGCCGAGTGGGGCTTCGACTTCGCCCGCTTCCCTCTTTCTTATTGGGTGTGGGGCAGCCGGGACGATTGGAGCGTGGTCCGCGAAGCGCCGCTGAAGGAAATTGACCGCGGCATTGAACTCGGCCGCCAGCATGGCATTCACATCAACCTGAACTTTCATCGCATTCCCGGATATTGCATCAACCAGCGCGAACTGGAAGCGGCCGACCTTTTTTCTGGGACCAAGGTCCAGCGTGATAAGGCACTCGATGCCGCTGTCTTTCACTGGAAGACGTTTGCGCGGCGCTACAAAGGCATTCCCAGCAACAATCTAAGTTTTGATCTGATCAACGAGCCTCCCAAGATGCGTTCCTATGAAGGGTATTTAGAAGAGCGCTACGTGGAAATTGTGAATGCGTTAGTGGCGGCAATCCGCGCCGAAGACTCCAACCGCCTGATCTTTGCCGATGGAATTAACATTGGGCAATATCCAGTCCTGGGAATTGCCGATTTGGGGATCGTGCAAAGTACTCGCGGTTACATGCCGAAAGCGGTCACTCACTACACCGCGACCTGGGTCCCGAAAGATGAATTCGAGACCATGAATCTTCCAACCTGGCCCTTAAAAGACGATCAGGGGCAAATTTGGGACCGCGCCCGGCTCAAGCGCGAATACATTGACCGTTACCAGCCGCTAGTCGAACGGGGCGTGCAAATTCACGTCGGCGAGTGGGGCTGCTTCAATAAAACTCCGCATGATGTGGCCCTGGCATGGATGGAAGACTGCCTTTCACTGTGGAAAGAAGCGGGTTGGGGATTTTCCATGTGGAACCTGCGCGGGGC
>CAZETZ010000203.1:0-5600 GCA_964514735.1 uncultured Acidobacteriaceae bacterium
AACAAGCGGTGGTTTCTGAACAAGCCGTTGGGCACGAAAGTTTTCGGCGACAACATCCACATTTGGGATGTTGTTGCCCATCCCCTCCAATCCGGCTCGCCGTACGACGGGGAAGGCGTGCCTCGCCAGCGGTTGCAGTTGGTGGAAAACGGAGTAGTCAGGCGCCTGACCTATGCCCGCGCTACCGCGGAAAAAATGAAATCCTCGGAATACAAACACAATGTTGGCCCCATTGTCCCGACCGGCCACGGATTTCTTCTCCCCAATGAAATGGGCGAAGCGCCCATGAACATCGTCTTCGATGGCCCGCAAGATCCCAAAACTACAGAGCAGATGATCGCCTCCACCGAGCGCGGTATCCTGGTGACACGCCTTTGGTACATCCGCGAAGTCGACCCTTACCAAAAGATCCTCACCGGCATGACTCGCGACGGCACGTTCTACGTCGAAAACGGAAAAATCCAGTACGGAGTACGTAACTTCCGTTTCAACGAGAGCCTGATCCACATGTTCTCGAACGTTGAAGACATGGGCACGCCTGTTCGCGCCAGCGGTGAAGAGTCTTTCGATATGGTGGTGCCGCCGATGAAGGTCAAAGACTTCAACTTCACCGAAGTGACGAAGTTCTAAAAGTAGCAATCAGCACTTAGCATTCAGCACTTAGCCAATTGTATGACTTATAGGCACATTGAGCCCCGAATTGGCTGAATGCTGATGGCTGAGTGCTGACAGCTTCTTCGCCAGTTGCCAGAATTTGTCACAATTTTGTCCCTGAATTTCTCTGCAATTCATTGATCTTAAACACGTTAGACCCCGCTTGTTCCATGACTTCCGTAACTTTTCTCTGTTGATACCGGGGGTGTAATCTCGCCCTGATGTCGCAGAACGGCCGATCTGTGGATCACGTGGACCGCAATCAGTCTCCAGATGCACGGAGAGAGGGTGTAGTGCCGATGCCCCAATCATCTTCGGAAACCGTCAGCAAAGCCGCCGCCTCGCGCTATTCCGAGTTGCAGAGCGCCGCGCGCTTTCCCGTGAGACTGCCCATCTCGGTGAAATCGAACGCCGGAGAACGCCTCACGGAATCGGAAAATATCTCCGCCAACGGCGTGCTGTTCCAACTCGATTCCGGGATGCCAGTAGGTTCGGCTGTGGATTTCACAATTTCGCTGCCCGCGGAAATCGTGGGCGCAACCGCGGATGTTCAACTGCAATGCCGGGGGCGCGTCGCCCGTAGTTTCGCCGAAGGCACCCGCGTCGGCCTTGGCGTAGTAATTGAGGAGTATCAGTACAAGCGTGGTGAAAATTAATGGCCAGCCCGCAATTCAGCCTCGAACAGCCGGAGCGTCCGCTTGATAGCGGCGCCGAAGGTCAGTTCATCCGCGTCATCACCGCGGATACGCAGGCGATTTTTCGCGCCGGCCTGCGCAAAATTTTTGCGGTAGAAGATGACATCCGCGTCGTTGGGCAGGCAGAAAGTCTGGCCCAGACCATGGCCGCGGTAAAGCGGTTCCCGGCCGACATCCTGTTGTGTGAAGCGGCGATGGCGCCCCACCCGCCGGACGCCGTCTCCGACCTTCTGCGCCAGAACCCAGCGCTCAAGCTGGTGATTATCACCACCGAGCCCAATGAGGAACTCACTCTGGAGTTGTTCCGTCGCGGTGCCCATGCGATGATTTCCCGCGAAGTGGAGCCGGAACTGGTGGTGGAGTGCTTCCGCAAAGTTTTCGCCGGGGAGCCCTGGCTTGATCGTCGCGAGACCCAGTGGGTCTTGCAAGCCTATCGCACCCAGGGAAGCCGTCCGCCGGCAGCGCGTTCAAAAGTACAGTTGACGCCAAAAGAATCCCTCATCGTTTCCTGCGTAACCCAGGGCATGAAGAACAAGGAAATCGCCGTACGCGTGGGCACGACCGAACAGGTGGTGAAGAACTACCTGCGCAAGGTCTACGACAAGCTCGGAGTCGCAGACCGGCTCGAGCTGGCACTCTACTGCCTGCAAAATCGTGTGGTGGATGGGGCAATCAAACCGGCCTCTCCAACCGCCGATCCTCACGCTGGAAATGGCGCCGCAACCGTGGCGCCTCCGGTTGCGACTTCCGAAACTGTTTCCTAATCAAGCCAACCTGCTTAAAGCGGTCCAAATCATGCTCTACAATTTCTATTGCGCTTACCAGTAGTGGCGCAGTTTGAATGACCCTCCCCTTTGTCATTCCGACAAGGAGCGTAGCGACGCGGAGGAATCTGTTTTCTTGGATAGCATCACAAAGCTGTCGGCCAACAGCAGATTCCTCCTCTTCGCTGCGCGAATCGTCGGAATGACAAATGGACTTTTTTATTCAACCTGCACCACTACCTCCACTCGTTACCTCCGCAATGAGTGATATAGTTCTACAAAGCAAAACCCACCACGCGAGGACATGAAACGTGAAAGGCGATCCGAAAGTCATCAACGTTCTGAGCCAGGTCTTGAAGGCCGAACTCACCGCCATCAACCAGTATTTCCTGCACGCCGAGATGTGCGAAAACTGGGGCTATATGCGGATGGCGAAACAGGTCAAGAAAGAATCCATCGAGGAAATGCAGCACGCGGAAATATTAATGGAACGGATCCTGTACCTCGACGGCACGCCCAACATGTCCGATTATTTCAAGATCAATATCGGGCAAACCATCAAGGAACAGTTGCAAAACGATCTCAACTTGGAATACGAAGCGGTCAAACGCCTCAACGCGGGAATTCAGACCTGTGTAGACTTAAAAGACAACGGCTCCCGCGAGCTGCTGGAGAAAATTCTCACCGACGAAGAGCACCACATCGACTGGCTGGAAGGCCAGCTTCATGCCATCAAGGAAATGGGAATCGAAAACTACCTGGCCCAGCAGCTGCACGAAGGCAAGGAATAGCCGAGTGTGGCGCGGGCACTCCTGCCCGCGAAAGGCCGGCAGCGTAACGAAATTAGCCTTCCGCTAACTTTGTCGGCCTTGCCTCTTTTTGGGTCGGGTCGTCAACGGCGTGGCCAATTTCTTGTACCCGGTAAACAGGTGTTCCACCCTCTGGCGCGGTGTGCGTGCAATAGCCCCGGCTTCATAACGTCAGAACCGTAGAGGTCCGCCCTGGTCGCGCCGCGGAACTTGGCGCAGGCGTCTTCCCAGTCGCTGGTAAACTTTGTGGCCTTTGCTCGTATTTCAGGCCAACTCGCGCGCATAAGCTATTTTTGCATCGCTAAGCTTAGCGTCCTAGTGGGTGGGATGGTTCACGGGTGCGGGCTGTCTCGAAGGTGCCGGCAGTCGCGGGCAAGAGTGCCCGCGCCACATTTTTACGCCGCCCCCGGCCGCAGCAGCTTGCGCAGTTTCCCCCGCATGCGCAGCAGACCGCGCAGGGCGGCGGGCGGAAGCTGCTTTACTTCCTCATAGGCCGCAGTTCCCGTCTCAAAGAACTCGGTCATCTCTTCCAGTCGCTCTCTCGTATACGCGTCTGGATTACTCTCCTGCTTCAGATCATCCAGGCAACTGCGCAGCAATTGCAGCGTAGGATCGATCTCCCGCCGCTTGCGCTGCTCAACAATGATTCGGAACATCTCCCAAACATCTTTCAACGATTCGTAATGTTCCCGCCGCTCGCCTAGCACGTGTACGGGCCGAATAATCCCCCAGCTTTCTAGTTCTCGTATGGAAGTACTGACATTGGACCGCGCGACCGTGAGCGTCTCCGCAATTTCATCCGCGGCCAGCGGTTTGGGCGAAAGAAACAGCAGGGCATGGATCTGGGCGACCGTGCGGTTGATGCCCCAGCGTGTCCCCATCTCTCCCCAGTGGAGGATGTATTGCTTCTGAATGGCGGTTAGGGTTGGCATATCTTTAATTTCTGTACAAACTGAATATGCAGAATTTATAGATTACCGTCAAGAAAAAAAGGGGCGGCCAGAGGCCGCCCCAAGCCCTACCGCCACTTCGATTTACTGCAAAACCCGCACGCGGTGTGCCCACAACTGCGGGGCCCCAGTGTTCTGATCTTTAAAGATCAGGCCGCGCGCCACTAGGTTGGTCGACCCGGCCGCTTGTAGCCCGGCGAGTCCGTTGATGTTGACGAACCGCGTCCCATTGCCGGTCTGCACGGTCAGTGGCCCACCCAGGACGTATCCCAGCAGGAAGTTATTCTGCAACTGGAAGCTGCCCTGGTTGCCGCTCACGATGTTCACGCTGTTCGACACCAGGTCGCCTACCACGCCCTGGCGGCGCAAAGAGATCGCCGCCGGTGCGAATGTAGTTCCGTCATAGCTGCCGCCGATGAAGACCCGCTGCCCCACCACCAACGTCGAATTGTTAAACAGGAAGTTGGTGAACCAGTTGTCGAAGAAGCAGACATCATAGCGGGTGACCTGACTGACATCGATTGTGACCACGGAGTCCACCGGAATCTGGCTGATCGCCGGCAGCTCTTCGCCCACAAATAAGGTCAGGGTTTGCACCGGGCCAGTGGTCGGGTTAACCGCCAAAATTCGCCCGGACACAAACGCATGGTCCGTAGTAATGACTTCCACTTCGCTGGCCAGAATGCTGCCATCGGCTTGCATCGTGCCTTCAACGGAAACAAACGCCGGAGTGGTTAGATTGCTCAAATTCCAGGAGCCGTTGAACTGGGTCTGCGAGTTCACATCCACGGTGAGATTGAGGCCGCCAATGCGCTGCATGACAAACGAATTTCCGCTGACATTGACCGAAACCAATCCGCCACGGAGGTCGGTAATTTCGCCTTCGTCGTCGTCGGCCCGCACCACTTGAACAAAAATAGTCGGGTCCACAACTCCAGTGACCTGGCCGGCCATGTCGGTTTCCAGGGACTTTCGCAGGTCGAAGTCCATATGGAGGCCAGCAAGGCCGTTGGCGGTGACCACCATCGGCGCGGCAAACGCCACCGTTACCGTGGAACTGCTGAGAGTTCCGTTGATGGTGCTGACGGTTGGCGGGTTGGTCCCGATGTTCAGGTACGAAATCACCGGATTCGCCAGCGTAAAGGTGGCGCTGGTGTAGGTCCCCGGCGCGACCGTGTTAAAGCCAAGCAAAGACCTCATCCCCACCAGGCGCGCGAAGTCCACGGTGGTGGGCTGGCTCAGCACCTGCACGCTGCCGCTGCTGTTGTTGAGGGTGATGGTGTTCAAGGTGATGTTGAAGGCAACCACCGAAGGCAGGGGGGCATCTTCTCCAGTAACGAATACAGAGCTCTGGGCCGACCCCTTGAGCCCGCCGGAGGAAGAGCCTCCGCCGCAGCCCGCCAGGGCCAGGGCCATCAAAAAGACAAAACCAGATCCAATCCGCTTCATAGCAGTGCTCCAGACACAAAAGGATTTTAAGAACCAGTTCGTGCAGTTCTACGGTGGGAACCCGATCAAATTGGGAAAGTTGCGTTACTTTCGGACAATGTCTGATTTCCTGAAAAGCCTTGCCCAGCAAGGCTTTTCATGGAGTACCCGGTGAAGGCTTGGATTGCGAATTAAAACGCGAGGGGGGCAAAGACCAACGACAAACGGCCAACGACTACTTAATTTCCATCACTTCTTTCTCTTTTGCCTTGCTCATGTCTTCCATCTTCTTGATCTCGC
>CAZETZ010000204.1:0-5561 GCA_964514735.1 uncultured Acidobacteriaceae bacterium
AGCCTTTCGTGGCCGCTGATCTTCGCCACACATCCGTGCGGCGAAAGATTGCCCTTCATGATGACCAGTCCGCCGGTTTTCTTCAGCGGCTTGTCGAGCGGCGCAATCACTGGCTGGCCGGGAGTTTCTTTTGCGAGGCTGGCTTCTTCGGCAAAAGTTTTGCCGGTGATGGTGAGGGTTGAGCCGTCTACGAGCTTGCCATCGAGCAGGCGCTTGGCGATCACCGGGATTCCCCCCGCGGTGTGAACGTCGGAAGCGACGTATTGTCCGGACGGTTTCAGGTTGGCCAGTAGTGGCGTGCGCTCACTGACTTTCTGGAAGTCGTCAATGTCCAGTTCAACTCCCATTTCGCGGGAGATAGCGAGCAAGTGCAGCACCGCATTGGTCGAGCCGCCGGTACAAGCGACGCCCGCAATCGCATTGTGAAAGGCCTTCTTCGTCAGGATGTCCTTCGGCAGGATGCCTTTGCGCAGCGAATTCAAGATGATCTCGCCGCACTGGTAGGAAACGTCGTCTTTCGCCGGATCCATGGCTGGGACCCCGTTGAAGCCCATGGGAGACAATCCAATGAACTCCATGACGGTAGACATGGTGTTCGCGGTGTATTGCCCGCCGCACGCGCCCGCTCCCGGGCAGGCCACATTTTCCAGTTCGAGTAGTTCGGCGTCGGTTATTTTTCCCGCGGCATTCGCCCCCACAGCTTCGAACACGTCCTGAATGGTGACGTCTTTGCCTTTGTATTTGCCGGGAGCGATGGTGCCGCCGTACAGAACCAGCCCCGGCAGATTCATCCGGGCGATGGCCATGCCCGCGGCAGGGATGGTCTTGTCGCAGCCGACGATGCAGACAACCGCGTCAAATAATTGGCCACGGCAGACCAGCTCAATCGAATCTGCGATCACCTCACGGCTCACCAGCGAAGCGCGCATGCCCTCGGTGCCCATGGTCTCACCGTCGGAGATGGCGATGGTATTGAACTCCATGGGAGTGCCGCCGGCGGCGCGGATGCCTTCCTTCACCTTGGCCGAAAGCCGGCGCAAATGAAAGTTGCAGGGCATGGTTTCGATCCAGGTATTGGCCACGCCAATGATGGGCTGGGCGAGGTCGGAATCGGTAAAGCCGATGGATTTGAAATAAGAACGGGCCGGCGCGCGATCGCGTCCGTCGGTGATGCCACGGCTGCGGTGTTTAAGATCCATGGTGTAAAAGAATAAGGCAGAGATGGCGGTTCCGTACAGGCGAGGCACTGATCTAATTTAGATCAGTACCACAGGCGACGTTGTCTTGATTTTCTTCGCGTCCTTTGCGTGACCTTGGCGATCTTCGCGTTTTGAAACAGGCCCACCTTTGTCATTCCGACGATTCGCGGAGCGAAGAGGAGGAATCTGTTTGCCTGGACAGCGTAACAAATCTTCCGGCCAACAGCAGATTCCTCCTCGTCGCTCTGCGACTTGTCGGAATGACAAAGGATTATCGTCAAACCGCATTGCCGTCAAACGAAGCCGCAAAGATCGCGAAGAACTTAGGGGGCCGGCCATGCAAGCCGAGTTTCCAAAGTTAAGTTCTCTAAGCCGTCGAGCGCACCGGCTCTTTTGAAGGGACCCAATAGACCTCTTCTTTGAGAATTTCTTTGCTGAACCCGATGCGGTTCAAGATCCCCATGCTGTTGGCCACCATTCCCGGGTGACCGCATAAATACCCAACCGCGTTGGCCCCAGAAACTCCCCAGGCATCGGTGTACTTGCGCAGCAGATCGTCGACGCGTCCCCATTCGCCGGTCCAACTGTCGTCTTCGTGCGGACGGCTTACCGTGGCCACATATTTGAACCAGGGAGCTTCCGCCGCGAATTGCTGTAACTCATCCGCGTAGCCGAATTCCCAGGAGCGGCTGGCCCCGTTCAGCAGGAAAAGTTTCTGCTCGCCGGCGAAGCGGCCTTCTTTCCAGTCTTTGAACAAGGTCCGCACATAACTCACAAATGGCGCCACCCCGGTGACGGTTGAGACCAGCAGATGATTGTTCCGCCCTCGGGTTGCGTCGAGAGTAAAGCGGCCTTTGGAGACTTTGCGCATAAACAGCTCATCGCCCTCGCCCAGTTTGTAGAGGAGAGGCGTCAGTTCACCCTCGGGTACCAGCTCAAAGAAGAATTCGATTTCGCTCTCGTGCGGCGAGGACACGATGGAATACGGACGCTCGTGGCGCTTCGCCGGGCCCTGGACACCCAGGGTCGCATATTGGCCGGGCGCGAACTTGAATTCGCCCGATGGCTGAATGCGGATGGCCCAGAGATCGGGCGCAAAATCCACGCGCCTGGTGATGCGGGCCCGGTAATACTTGTCGTCAGTCGTGCTCATGGAACCTCAACAGGAGAATTTGCCCTAAATGGACAGGCGGTAGTTTACAGGACTCCGGTGGTTTGCGGGGGACGCTGAATGCGCACTTTTTCAATAACTTAGATTGCGGCCCCGGCCAGAGACGAGGGTAACTTGGAAGGGTCCTGGGCCAGACCTATACTCGGCGGCATGGATACACCGAACCACGATCCGCGCTTGAAACCGCCCCCCGATTTTGGAACTCAGGGGCCTGCGCCGGAGTTAGAGCAGAAGATCATCCCGGCGGGAGCTTTTCGTTCATGGCGGCTGCTGGCGGCGTTGCTGGGCGTTCTCTGCGCGCTGCCATTTTTCGCCACTGGGACGGTGCGCGCCGCGTGGGACCAGGTCGCGGAATTCCTCAGCATCAGGGGCAAGCCGAAGGCCGCGTCACCTGCGTTACTTTCGCAACACGAGACTGAGGGTCTGGACCGCGCGTCTCCCCAGTCACAAGCGGAGTTGCTGCTGGAACGCGCCATTAATCACTATGAGGGAGCAAGCGATCAGATTGCCAGCCGCGTCGATGGCTGGCATGGACATGTGCAGATGACGCCCTCGTTAAATTCTCTGTTTACGACCGCCTTGAACTCAAACGATCTGCGGGTGCGGGCGGCGGCGATTGAAGTTGACTTGGCGGCGTTGAATGTTGCGAAGACCTCCGCCACGGTGGACCAGTTAGAGTCGCAGATCGACTCCGGAGACCAGAAGTCCCAGGTCTGGGCGTTGTGGACTCTGGGCTTGTTGGGCAATCGGGGTATTGAACCGGGACGGGCCGGAGAGATCCTTAAAGCGCACGTCCATGATTCCAATGAAAACCTCCGCTATTGGGCGGTCGAGGGTTTGGCCTATCTCGGGACCGACGACGCAATCCCCACGCTTCTGCAAATTTTTCATGACGATCCCTCGCCCTCCATCCGCGAACGCGCGGCGTGTGGGCTGGCGCAGTCGGGGATGCTCAACGAGCAGCAACGGCGCAGCGCGGTCCCCCAGTTGCTCGACTTCGCCGAGGATGCGTCGCTGGATGCGCAGACCCACACCTGGGTCTATCAGGCGCTGCGAGACATCACCGGGCAGAGTTTACCGAACGATCCTGCGGCCTGGCGGAATTGGTACAACAACCACTCAAGTTGAAGCAAAACCAGCCGCAGATTTTCGCTGATTTGCGCGGATATCTCAAATCAGCGTTGATCCGCGTAAATCTGCGGCCAAGGTTTCAGTCCGCCATTTTGGCGACGTGCAAGTCGAATCCAGTCTTCGGCAGCAGCGAGGTCAGCTCAAAGGCCTTGAATCCATCCCCGCTGATTTCGGTGTGGCGGTAGAGTCCCGGTTCGCTTTCGACAGTTTGGTGGCGGCCTTCCATGTCGTCCAAAAAGGTTTGCGCCGATTTTTCATCCGCCGGGTGATCTTTGGATTGCGAGACAATGGCCTCAGCCGCGTAGGACCGCGCCAGCTTGGGCCAATATTTTTCCAGCAGGCCGGTGCTGCCGAAAATGTCTGCCCAGATGATTTCTCCGTTCACCGCCACAACGACCCCGACGGCGTTGTGCTCACGAAGCTGCTGGATCACACTGCGGTAGTCGCGCTCCATGGGAGCGGCCACGGAATCTACTTTTTGTTTTACATCTTCGTTTTGCATGACCCGCGCGTAGGAACTTGTGCCTCCAAGCGCGCCCGCGGAAGCCGGCGCTGCTTGCGTCATCATTTCTGACCGGCTCTTGCCCACCTCCGCCCAAACCTTGGATTGGTCTTTATCAGCCATGGCTTTCGATCTCACCGCGGGTTGCGCCATGGGTGCGGCATAGGCATTGAACTTCTCGGACGTGCCGGTCCAGCGCCCGGGTTCAACACAGAACACACTGAGATCGACGGGATCACTCTCGGCGGGCACCAGGCGGTCCTTGCCGATCACACGGTCTTGCTTTCCTCCCGTGACAATCTCACCCGCCAGTAAAATCAGCGGACGTTTGGAGTTGTTGACCAGCACCAGGGTGTTGACCTGGGCGCCGTCTGGCGGGCGCCGGTTGCCCTCGTCCCAGACGCCGGTGGGCCTGCGCCGGCGAATCAAGCCTTGGACGTTGCCATATTCCGTGACCACCACGTCGCCGGAACGTAACCCTTCATCCAGGGTGAGGAATTCGTTGGTATCGTGCGAGACGGCAGCGACCACCGGAAAGACGGTCAAATTCCCATGCCGGATGGGCGTCAACACTTTGTAGTGAGAGGTAGTGGGAACTTCGCCGGCTTCAACCCGGCTGTGCGGAAAAAATGCGAGCGCCATTCCGCCCGCCAAAAACAGAGATGGGACCAGTATTTTGAAACTCATGGATAGGGCCTCCGATAGGTGCGGAAGACACCCTGAGCACGCCTTGGTTGAGGACCCAGAGTGTCTTGCTTCCCCCTACCGGATGAACGGTAGAATTTGGACTACTTGCATCCAAAAAGTTGATAGCATCGCTTGTAGGCAAGCCATGACGCAGGGGCCGCAATCCGTAGTGGAGGTGCCAGACGCGGTAGGCGCGCTTACGGTGACCCTCTACCAACGGAGTGGAGGCGCGCAATTTGGCCTGCCTCAGGAACGCTTCTGCGCGCTCCTGGAGGAAGTGGCCGCCAAGTATCTACCTGCGGGCGCGTCCATCCACGACCGGCAGGAGCTGTATTCGTCTCTGAAAGTGGAAGACCTGGCTTTGGCCCATGCCTGTGCCACAGGCCACGAGCGCGCGTGGGAAGTATTCATGCGCCGCTTCCGTGAAAAGCTCTACGACATCGCCGGCTACATCGCAAAAGAAAGTTCCGCGGCGCGCGAACTTGCGGACAGTCTTTACGCTGATCTGTATGGGACAACCACGCGCGACGGAAAGCGGGTCTGCAAGCTGGCTTCCTATACCGGGCGGGGATCGCTGGAAGGCTGGCTGCGCACCGTGCTGGCGCAGGAATATGTCAACCGCTATCGCAAGCAAAAGCGGCTGGTCAGCATGGACGAGGAAAACGAAGAGGGCGAACAATTTGCCGCGCCCGAGCAAGGACCGGTAGCGCCAGTGGACCCGCGGACCGAAGCTGCGGCCGACGAAGCCCTGGCTGCCCTTCCGGCTGAAGACCGGTTCGCGCTGGCGGCTTACTATCTCGATGGCCGCACGCTGGCTGAGATCGCCAAGATGCTGGGCGTGCATGAGTCCACCATCAGCCGCCAGCGGGAC
>CAZETZ010000205.1:0-5407 GCA_964514735.1 uncultured Acidobacteriaceae bacterium
CAGCGCTTCCGCGCCTGGTGGGGTTCCATCTACAACTACGCATCCTTGCCTTCGCAATCGGCCCCGGAATCTGAGACGCAGACCGGGGCCAGTTGGCGCTTTTCCGTGAAGGAAGCGTCTTTCTCCTTCAGCCGCGCTCACAATAACTTGAGCGAGGTAGACCGCACCAGCAAACTGGGTGGAGTTTCCGAGCCGGGCGCCAACGCCGCAAATTCGCGCTCGTTTGGATTCACCCTGCACTCGGACCTGGTCCGCAGCGGAAGTTCCATGGATGAATATGCAAGGCTTTCCATCGATTACGCTTCCCAGACCAGCAGTCAGTCGACACTAATCGGAGACAAGAGCACACCCAATAATTTGCCCCACCGCGTGGCCTTGCCCGACCAGTTTTCTCTCTCCAGCAATTCGGGCGTGGCAGAAGCCGGCATTTTTGTGCATTCCTTGTTCGGATTCCCTCCTCCCCATAAGAGCTTTCCCAAATGGGGATTTGTATTAGGTACGCGAGTGGAAGCTCCTTTATCGCACGAGCGCTTCACGGTAGGGCCGCATTTCGTGGCGGCGGACGGCACGATCGATCAGAATGCATTTACATTCTTTTTGCCTCGCACCACCAGGTTCCTCGGGCGTTTCGGACTGCGGCTGGAAAGTACAGACAGCTATTTGGAAGCCGGCTACCAGGGCGGATATCAGCGCCATATTCTGGACAGCGTAACCACCAATCAAGGACCTTGCCCCCTCGATGCAGACCAAAGTCTGGACCAGTGCCTGGGCGGCCAGATTCCAGGGCTGGATCCGGCCAGTGTTACGAAGACATTGAAAAATGCCTGGCCCAATGGCTTTTATGCCGACTTCGGTTGGAAACTGGCCCTGCCTTTCACCAAGGTTTCATTTATCACCCATGACGAAGCCCAGAGTTTCCAGCCCCAGAGCGGAGACCGGAACACGCAAACCCGGTATCGCGCTGCCCTGGAAAACAAGCTGTCCGTTCCTTTATTCGGGAATTTCTCGTTCGAGCCGGGCTTTGACACGTTCCTTTACGAAAACAAGGTTGCTCATACGCATTTGACCCGGATTACTCCGAAAGTCGCGATCAAATATTCATTTGATCTCTTCTCTCGAGTACCCCCAAAGAAGTCATTCACTTACAAGTCCGGCGGAAGCGAATGAGACCATCGCGGTCGCTGTTCCCATATTTGCCCTGGAAAGGGGGCAACTAGCCTGGGCGATGAAATTGACCACCACCTGACCAGCGAGTAGGAGGCGTGTCTCCTCAGAACTTGGTAAACTGCCTAGAAGCGACCATCCTTGAAGGAGACAGCCTCTTATGGCGGTGAGCGAACAGACGCTGACCAGCACGCAACTGGAGACCCTGAGCATCAACACCATCCGCACCCTTTCGATGGATGGGGTACAGAAAGCGAACTCCGGGCACCCTGGCGCGCCGATGGGGCTGGCGCCGACCGCTTACACGTTGTTCCAGCGCTTCATGCGCTACGATCCGAAAGACCCGCTTTGGCCGGACCGTGACCGTTTTGTGCTCTCCGCCGGCCATGCTTCGATGTTGTTGTACTCGGTCCTTTACTTGATCGGGGTAAAAGCGGTGGACTCCGCGGAAGAGGTAGTACTCGACCGGCCCGCGGTTTCTCTCGATGACATCAAACAATTCCGTCAGTTGGACAGCAAGACCCCCGGCCATCCCGAATACCGCATGACCGCCGGGGTCGAAACCACCACCGGCCCTTTGGGTCAGGGCGTCGGTACCAGTTTGGGCATGGCGATCGCCGGACAATGGCTGGCGGCCCGCTACAACCGGCCCGGGTTCCAGGTTTTCGATTACAACGTTTACGTCATCTGCTCCGATGGCGACATGATGGAAGGCATCGGCAGCGAGGCGGCTTCCCTTGCCGGGCACCTGAAGCTGTCGAACTTATGCTGGCTTTACGACAACAATCAAGTCACCCTCGATGGCCCGGCCGATTGGTCGTACGGCGAAGACACCGAAGCCCGTTTCAGGTCCTACGGATGGAATGTGGCGCATGTTACCGATGCGAATGATGTTGAGATGCTGTCGAAAGCGCTCAATGTTTTTCAGCAGACCAACGACCGGCCTACTCTCATCGTCGTGAATAGCCACATTGGTTACGGATCTCCGCATAAGCAGGACACTAACGCCGCGCATGGCGAACCGCTAGGCGAAGAGGAGGTAAAGCTCTCCAAGAGAAATTACGGCTGGCCCGAGGACGCAAAGTTCCTGGTGCCGGATGGAGTGCTGGAACACTTTCAGGATGGGATCGGAAAGCGCGGCGCAGGTTTGCACCAGTCCTGGGTCAAGATGTTTGCGGAGTATGCGAAAGCATTTCCCGATCTGGCCGGCCAGTTGCATCGTATGCGGCACCACGACCTGCCCGATGGCTGGGACAAGGACCTGCCGGTGTTCCCCGCGGATGCTAAGGGAGTTGCCACGCGTGAGAGCTCAGGCAAAGTTCTGAATGCCATTGCACAGAATGTGCCGTGGCTGATTGGCGGCTCAGCCGACTTGGCGACATCGAATAAGACAACGTTGAAGTTCGATGGAGCGGGTGGCGATTTCAAGCCCGGTAATTTCGGCGGACGCAACTTCCACTTCGGCGTCCGCGAACATGCCATGGGCGCGGCGTTAAATGGAATGACGTTGTGCAATGTTCGCGCCTTCGGCGGGACTTTTTTCAACTTCGTGGATTACATGAAGCCAGCCGTGCGCCTGGCCGCAATCATGGAGATTCCCTCCATTTTTGTTTACACGCACGACTCGATTGGGCTCGGGGAAGACGGCCCCACCCATCAGCCCATCGAGCAACTGGCGATGCTTCGCGCCCTGCCGGGACTGGTAGTGCTCCGCCCCGGTGATGCCAACGAAGTCGTCGAAGCCTGGAAAGTGGTGATGCAGCTCATCAAAGAACCGGCGGCAATGGTGCTCTCGCGGCAAGCCCTGCCCACGCTGGACCGTACCAGGTATGCGTCTGCGGTTGGAGTCGCCAAAGGCGCTTATGTTCTCGGCGATGCGACCGATGGCAAACCAGAAGTGATTTTAATCGGCACCGGAAGTGAAGTATCGCTATGTGTCGCGGCTTATGAGCAATTGACCAAAGAAGGCGTGAAGGCGCGTGTGGTCAGCATGCCTTCCTGGGACCTGTTCGAGAAGCAGAATGAAAGTTATCGGGATGAAGTCCTGCCTCCCGGAGTTGGCGCGCGGGTGGCGGTGGAGCAAGCTTCCGCCTTCGGCTGGCCGCGCTTTACCGGCCCCAGCGGAAGCATTGTCGCCATGCGGAGCTTTGGCGCTTCCGCCCCCATCAAAGACTTGCAGAAGAAGTTCGGATTTACTGTGGAAAACGTAGTGGCGGCCGCGCGCGAAACCATGAAGCGCCAGCCCAAGAAATGAAACGTAGTGGGACCGCAGCGCATCACAAAACGGAGGAGGCGGTAAATGAATCCAGTAGAAGTTCTCGAGACTGCCAAAGCGACCAATCCATTAAAAGACCTGCTGAAGTTTGGCCAATCGGTGTGGCTGGACTACATTCGCCGCGACTTGTTTACCACCGGCGAGCTAAAGCGCCTGATCGAAGAAGACGGGCTGCGGGGAATGACCTCCAACCCTGCCATTTTCGAAAAAGCGATTTCCGAAAGCGACCTTTACAACGATGTGCTGCGCTCGCTAGCCGGCAAGGACCTGAGCGCAATCGCCAAGTTTGAAACGCTCGCCATTCGCGACATTCAAGATGCCGCCGATGCGTTGCGTCCGGTGTATGAAAGCAGCCGGGGACGCGATGGATATGTAAGCCTGGAAGTCTCGCCCTATCTCGCACGGGACACCCAGAAGACACTCGAGGAAGCGCGCCGTCTATGGAAAGCGGTCGGCAAGGCCAACGTGATGATCAAAGTCCCCAGCACGGTCGAGGGTGTTCCGGCTGTGCGGCAACTTACGCGGGAAGGACTCAATATCAACGTCACGCTGCTGTTCTCGCAGCAGGTCTATGAACAGGTGGCGGAAGCCTACGTTGCGGGGCTTGAGCAGTTTGCCGCTGGCGGAGGGGATGTCGGCAGGATTGCCAGCGTAGCCAGCTTCTTCATCAGCCGCATTGATTCGGCCATCGATAAGGTGGTCGAGGCCCGGCTTAAGACTTCGCAAGATGCCGCCGAACAGGCATCGCTAAAAAACCTTCAGGGCAAGGTCGCCATAGCCAACGGGAAGCTTGCTTACCAGAGCTATCTGAAAATCTTTGGCGCCGACCGCTGGAAGAAGCTCGCCGCCAAGGGCGCGAAAACTCAACGCGTGCTCTGGGCCAGCACCAGCACCAAGAATCCGGCGTACAGCGATGTCATGTATATCGAAGAACTGATCGGGCCGGACACGGTGAATACCATTCCGCCCGCCACCTTCGATGCCTATCGCGATCACGGGCATCCACGGCAGACTCTGACGGGAAATATTGATCAGGCAAAGCAGGTGATGGACACCCTGCCCAAGCTTGGCATTTCCATGAAGGAAGTCACCGACAAACTGACAGACGACGGCGTCAAATTGTTCTCGGAAGCGTTTGACAAGCTGCTGCAAGCCATCGAGAAGAATGTCCAGTAATTATTCTGCACAGCGTCCACAGTTCAGTCGTTGAACCAGCTTCTCCTGGGTGAGGGTCTGTGCCCTCCGGGTTAAGGCCCTTGAAACCCCGATCACAAGGGCATAGGGTCTCACGGAGAAAACCTGAAAGAAAGAAGGAACCATGCGATTAGGAATGGTTGGTCTAGGCCGTATGGGCGCCAATATGACGCGACGCCTGATGCGCGCTGGTCACGAAGTGGTGGTGACAGACCTCAGCGCCGACAACATCAAGAAAATCTCTGGCGAAGGCGCGGTCGCTTCTTCGTCTCTGGATGATTTTGTCTCCAAGCTCGGCCAACCTCACATCGCCTGGATGATGGTCCCCGCGGGCAAGCCAACAGAGGATACCGTACACGCGCTCGCGGCAAAATTCTCCGCCGGCGACATTCTGATTGACGGCGGGAACTCGTACTTCAAAGATGACGTTCGACGCGCTAAAGAACTTAAAAACAAAGGTATCCACTACGTGGATGTGGCCACCAGCGGCGGGGTCTGGGGCCTGGAGCGCGGATACTGCATGATGCTGGGCGGACCGAAGGAAGTCGTGCAGCAGCTCGATCCGATTTTTAGGACGCTGGCCCCCGGGCGCGGCGACATCCCGCGCACCCCCGGCCGGGAAAAACTCCCCGGCACGGCCGAAGACGGCTACATCTACTGCGGGCCGCCGGGCGCGGGCCACTTCGTCAAGATGGTGCACAACGGCATCGAATACGGCCTGATGCAGGCCTACGCCGAAGGCTTCGACATCATGAAGAACGCGAACTCGGTGCA
>CAZETZ010000206.1:0-5336 GCA_964514735.1 uncultured Acidobacteriaceae bacterium
AGCGTAAGGAACATCCTGGCCACCAGCTTGCGCATTCTCCAGATATCCACCAAGCCGTTCGGCCAGAAGGCGGATTTGCTCAACCGCCTGATCTGGCCTGAGGACGGTAAGTTCCAGCGAGCTGGTGCGGACGATTTTTCGCACAAATGCTGCCTCTATTTCTGCCACACTCTGCTTATCCAGCGATTCATTCGCTTGCAACTGAACGGTAGCGGCTGCTTGATCTGCGTGAATTCTGGCCCGTAATAGATTTGGGGTGAGGACAGCGATTGATGTCACTAGCGTTAAAACCCCAGCCATAGTCCAGACCATCCATGGACGAAGCGGTTTGGGAATGTTCAATGCAATTGCGGACATAAGTTTTCCTCGGCGACAGTAATAGAGCGATCCCGCCGCAGTTTTGTTCCCGGCGGTGTCCAATCCCTCATTCGAAGAACGTGCGTGCTTCTGGGTTTTGCAAAATATCTATTGATGGATGGAGCTATAGGTGGGGAAAGTTACGCGAGCGTCAAATCAGGCAGATTATCCGTTCTTTTCGGGACGCTGTGACGAAAAACTCTTCCTTCCTATATGATGTGAGGCAATTTGTACGGGCCCCGCATTGGACTTTATTTCTCTCGAGGGTAAGAATCGTGTCGGCAAACTCCATTCGTCTTGCTATTGGGTTTCTCATCCTGGTATCGCTTTCCGCTCTGTTTCTGGCTTGTGGAGGTGGCCCAGGAGGTTCTTCCGGCGGTGGCACGAATCCTCCTCCGGCGCCGGCGGAATTTCTGTACGGGACGACAGGCGGCCAGATCATGGTATTCAACATAAATACCAGCACGGGAGTTCCAACCCCCGCAGGCGGGCCCGCCAGCACTACTCCCGGCTTTGGCATTGCGGCAACTCCTTCCAAGAAATTTTTGTACGTTGCTGATGACGGTGTGGGAGGGGTGGATGGATATTCCATTTCACAAAATGGTTCCTTGACGGCGCTCGCCAATTCTCCATTTTCGGTGCCTAACGGGGCCGGCTCCAACAATCTGAATGGTGCAGTCATTGACCCTGCCGGAAAGTTCATTTACGTCACAAACCTTGGAGCTGAGACGGTGGCAGGATTCACCATTAATTCTGTAACCGGAGCATTAACGCCAATCGTTAATTCGCCATTTCCAGCTGGTAGCGGGCCATCACAAGCGGTTGTTGATCCATCTGGCAAATTCCTTTATGTATCAGATCACTCGGATCCTCAAGGATCTATTTCCGGCTTTAGCATCAACTCGTCCACCGGCGAACTGACTCCGCTCGCCAACTCTCCATTCCCCACCATAAGGGCTGGCGAGCCTGACGGTCTTCTCATTGATCCCACAGGCAAATTTCTGTTTACAATTCTAACTACGTCCAATAGCGTGGCTGTATTTAGCATCGATCAAACTTCCGGTGAACTGACAGCAGTTCCGAACTCTCCGTTTTTGGTCGGTTTCCCAAGTTTTCCTATCCCATTCTTCATAACGATGGACCCTGCCGGAAAGTTTTTGTACGCGCTCGGAATTCAGGATGGCAAGATTTATGCGCTTTCGATCAACGCCAGTACAGGTGCGTTAACTCCGATTTCCGGCTCTCCTTTTGACACCGTGATGGGATACGGTGGCGTGCGCCCGCTGATTGTCGATCCGTCTGGGAAATTCTTGTATACAGACAATTGTGGAATCGTCGCCTTTAATATCAATGCGACGACCGGAGCACTCTCGCCGGTGAGCGGCTCTCCATTTTTTTGTCAGTCGCGTACTGTCAATGTAGTTGGGTTGAAAGCGATCATCATTCCGTAGTTTTTGCGAAATCAACTTAAGAAGGGCTGGGGTGGCGTGTGGCCTGTATGCCTCTCGAACTTCGCTACTTTACTTGTCCTGAAACTCCTCATGCCAGGCCATCTGAATGGCCTCCAGCTTGCCCTCGTTGGACTTCTTGGGGTCGTCCTTGAACTCAGGCAGTTCCGTGACGTAGCGGTGCAGGTCGGTGAAGCGGACAGTCAGCGGATCAAGACCGGGATGTTTTTCAGCGAGCAAAATTCCGAGGTCTTCGGCGCTGTCCCAGGTAAGTTCTTGCGGCACGTTCGGGGGTCCTCGTTTACTTAATGTCAATTCTCAGTACGATGTTGACCTGTGTTCGATTATCGAAACTGCTGACGGTTTTGGTCTCGCTTTTACGCCCCTTGTGCTGCGCGTAGACCTCATAGTCAATATTAGGAGACAGCGCGGGAAAACGGTATGCTCCGTCATCGCCCACAATGTATGTTTTGACGGTCTGCGTGCGCGTATTGTTCAAGTAGACGACCGAGCCGGGAAGCGGGTTATCGGAATGATCGAGCACCTTCCCGATCAGCAAGCGGCCACCGTCGCCTTTGTCCTTTTCCGCATAAGCGAGGTCCAGTGAAAAGGCGACCAAAAGCGCTACCAGCGCAAGGATTGAGACCTTTTTCATGTGCTGCCTCCCCACAAAGCTCACCCTACTTTAGATGCAGACCGGTGTCGACCCGCTCATCATATTCAACATGCACGGTTGCCGGGTCCCCTGGACTTAACTTCCCTCCATCCAATGACTTATAGCCATTCAAATCGGCCCAGACGATATAGTCCGCCCTGCCTGCGGGCACCCGCTGGGCGAATTCCCCCAGGTGGTTCGAATACAGCGTCCACTGCGGTTTGTGCTTGTCGGAGCGGCGAACCAGCACCCGCACTCCGTAGACTGGGCGGTCATCTGGCCCCCACACCGTGCCGAATATGAGTGCGTAAGGTTTTTCCTTGCTTCCCGGGTCGCTTGCGGCGCTGACCGGAGTGGCACAGAGACTGAATAAGAATAAGCTGGAGAACAGAACGATGCAGTCGAAAACGCGGCGAAAAGCAGGCGGTCCAGTACCGGTCATGCGCGAACGTCTAGTTGTCATCTTCGCTTTCTTCGGCCATCTCTTCTTCGTCTTCTTCGTAGCCTTCCTCCACTGCCTTGAGTTCCAGTGGATTGACGGTCACCACTTCAAAGTCGGTGCCGCACTCCGGGCATGAGACGATTTCACCTTCGTCCACTTCATCTTCCTGAATATCGAGATCGGTTTCACATTCTGGACAATAGACCATGATTGCCTCCCTCTAGCGGGATATGCCTCCCTGATAATATTTAGATTCTTCGGGGGGATAGGTCAAGTACCTTTACTCTGCAAAGGGCGGTGCTGTGGAAAACTGATCCACAGGTTGGGGGAATAAGGCAAGCATGAAAAGACATTTTTTTGGCCGCATGTGTTTTGTTGCTTTGACACCCTGGGTATTGTTACTCACCACAGCCCAGGGCGAGGAGTCTTTGCTTGCGCCACTGGCCGATGGGCAAATTACAGCCGCACTCAAGCAGGTATCCACGCAACAGATTCAGGCGAATATTGAAACGTTAGCCGGCTTTAAGACACGACTTACGTTGTCTGCCCAGGACCCCGCTGCGATCGCTGCCGGGCACGGGATTGGCGCGGCGCGGGAATGGATCAAGGGCCAGTTCGAGAGCTACTCGCGCGATTGCGGCGGGTGCCTGGAAGTGAAGACCGATAGCTTCGTCCAACCACCAGCGGACCGGGTTCCTCAGCCCACCACGATCACCAATGTTTACGCTGTGCTGAAAGGCACCGATCCCGAGAATGCCCGGCGGATTATGCTGGTGACCGGCCACTATGATTCTCGGAACAGCGACACTTTGGACGCTACTGGCGACGCTCCTGGGGCCAACGACGACGCCAGCGGCACCGCGGTCAGCCTGGAGTGCGCGCGCGTGCTCAGTAAGCTGAAGTTTCCCGCCACCATCATTTTTCTTGCCGTCGCTGGCGAAGAACAGGGACTAAACGGAAGCCGCCATTTTGCCCAGATGGCCAAGTCCCAAGGCTGGAATATTGAAGCCGTCCTGAACAATGACATCGTGGGTGGAGACCGCAGCCCGGAGCAAGATACTGGCGTAGTCCGAGTATTTTCCGAAGGCCTGCCGCAAGCTGCATCCGACGCCGATGTGCGCCGCATACGCGGTTTGGGGGGAGAGAACGATTCCATCTCGCGGCAGGTGGCCCGCTATGTGGTCGAAATTGCCCGGACTTACGAGGTTGGCGTGAAGCCCACGTTGATCTTCCGGCTTGACCGATATCTACGCGGCGGAGATCACTATTCCTTCAACGAACAGGGCTTCGCGGCTGTCCGCTTTACCGAGTACCGGGAAAACTACAATCATCAGCACCAGAATGTGCGTAGCGAAAATGGGGTGGAATACGGTGATCTGCCAAAGTTCGTAAATTATGCCTTTGTCGCCAGCGTAACGCGATTGAATGGCGCGACCTTGGCTTCGCTGGCGTCGTCTCCACCGCCGCCGGCCGCAGTACACCTGTTGACCAAAGAGTTGCAGAACGATTCTACCCTGACGTGGGAGGCGTCTCCCGGCGCCTGCGGGTATTTGGTCCTATCGCGCACAACCACCAGCCCAGAATGGGAAAATGCGCGGGCGGTAGGAAATGTGACCAAAGCTACGTTGCCGATGTCTAAAGACAATGTCATCTTTGCAGTACGTTCAGTAGATGCCAGGGGACACGTGAGTTTGCCGGTCGTAGCCACGCCGGGAAAATAGACCAACTGTTAGGATGGTGCTGTCACACAGGTTGTCCGTATGCCTAGAAATACTTCCGCCGAATTTGGACTTCCGCCGTTTCGCGGCGCTGTGCGTGAAATCATTATCGCCTGTGTTGCGATCTACGTTTTCATTTTAGTGTCCGCGACGTTTGCCCCGAGGATCGGCCAGGCCATCGTCGAGCTGGGAATGCTCGACCCGGCACGGGTCCGCGCAGGCTGGATCTGGCAATTTGTTACCTACCCGTTCATCGCAGAGGACCCTTGGAGGTTCGCGGTATCTCTGGCGGGAATTTATTTTTTGGGCTCCACTGTCGAGGAACGTATCGGCCATGGAAGATTCTGGGCGTTCTTCTTCGGGACTGCCGTCCTCTCTGGAGTCGCCGGGTTCGCGCTGTCGCTGACCGGAGTCATTGCTCAAGGGCCCGCGTTAACCGTGGGAGCGGTTTCCAACGCCATCTTGATGGTGTTTTACCTTTTCAACCGGGACGCCCCGATCATGGCTTTTTTCGTGCTCCGCGTTCCAGTGAAGTGGCTGGTCCTGTTTTTTGCCGCGCTTGAAACCGCCTACCTTCTGCTGAGCCATTTCGCGCTTTTCTATTTTGTGCTGCTGCTTGGGCTGGGCGCTGGATATGCATGGTATTCCCTGTTCCTGACGCGCAGGGCTGCATCGTTAGGACTCTCAGAAAGGTTCTACGGCCTGCGCAATGGCTA
>CAZETZ010000207.1:0-5303 GCA_964514735.1 uncultured Acidobacteriaceae bacterium
ACACGGCCCATTACTACGTTGCCGACCACCTGGGGACGGCGAGGATCATTGCCACGCCGTCGAGCTACAACGCAGCCACGCTAGCGGAGTCGGATTATTATCCGTACGGGGGAGAGATTCCGATCTCGGGCAGCGATATCAACCACTACAAGTTTACTGGCAAAGAGCGCGATGCCGAATCCGGGCTGGATTTAATGGGCGCTAGATATTACGGGAGTTCGATGGGCAGGCTCATGACGCCCGATCCCGAGGGCTTGGGTTCGAGCACGCAAGACCCGCAAAGCTGGAACATGTATGCCTACGCTCGGAACAATCCGCTGCGTTTCACTGATCCTACCGGTTTGTCTTACGAGTACTGCGTGCAGGACAAAGATGGGAAGTACAACCAGTGCCATACCGTGTCTGACGAACAGCAATCGAAAGACGCGCAGGTCAATCAGTTTAAGAACGGCAAGATCTACGACGGTGATACCCAGATCGCGACGTATCGCCAAATCGACGTGGACCTGCCGGGCGATCCTGAAGCTAACCGCCAAGCAGCAGGCGCGATTGTGGCCTCGTTCAATGAGGGCATGAAACAGTTTGGCATTAATGCTGTGCTTTCTGTCGGTACAGCGGGAATAGGGATCGCAGCCGAAGCAATCAACGACGCAAGGCTTGCTCGACAGGCGGCCACGGCTGCGGAAGACTTAGCCCGGACCAGGAGCGCACCAGTGGGGCGTCTTGGAAGTCCGATAGAGGTCTCAGGAAATACCGGAACAGAAATCAATGGCCGCTGGTACACGGGGCACGCCTTAGACCGAATGCAAGGGCGAGGCTTGGTGCCATCGGTTGTTGAAGACACGATCGCTACCGGCGCGAAGTCACCAGACAACACTCCGGGAACCTCAGTGTTCACGAGTGGTCAAGCGAGAGTGGTTGTTAACAACGCCGGCGATGTAGTCAGCGTCAATCCGCGATAGCCAGGAGATGGAGTCAATGAGTCACACGGTTTCAGTTTCGGGCGAGGGAGGGGCAATCGGAATCGAAGTGTTCGATTACGAAAATCCCCTTGCCCAACACCCGGACGATGCGAACTGGTTAAAGGCGGAGCTGACGGTGCAGGCAGGACCCTTTTCCGGCAGTTTCAAAACGTCTGTCACAACGTACGACCTGGCCGCGCTGTGCGAGCGAACAGAACGAGCTTTGCAATCGCTGTCCGGTCCGGTTTCGTTTGAAACAACTGAGGGAGACCTCACGCTCAACATGGAGTTCTCGAAGAGCGGCAAGGTGCAGATCGATGGCACAGCACAGCCGAATGGGACACTCAAGACTGCGCTTCAGTTCCGGTTCCAGACTGACCCGAGTGCCTTAGATCAAACTGTTCGAGAACTGAAACTCATAACGCAGCGCTTCCCGGCCAAGCAAATGCAGCCATGAGTTCGACTGTGAAGCAACAAGCAAAAAAAAACATCGGGCGATTGCTGCTGATCGCAGTTGTGCTGTGCGTGTCTGTTCGCGCGTAGCAGGCACCTAATGCGGTCGAGGTTTCCCGAGCGAATGCTGACGAGCACCTGGCAAAGCGAGTGGAACCAGCTTATCCGCCTCTTGCAAAAGCCGCGCGTGTTCAAGGCACTGTCACGCTCAAAGTAGTGATCTCAAAAGAAGGCACTGTCACCGATGTCAAAACGGTGAGCGGTTCCCCGATACTGCTCTCAGCCGCAACCAACGCTGTGAAGCAGTGGCAATACAAACCGTTCATGGTCGAGGGTAAACCTGCTGATGTCAGCACAGTGATCGAGGTGCCGTTCTCGCTTGGTATCTCAGAGGCCGATTACAAGAAGGAGCAGGAAGCGAGCGAGAGATACTTCAAGCAAGAGGAAAAATGTCGAGGACTGCTCCAGCAAGGTGACTACGCGAACGCGGAGCAATCGTGCTCGCCATTTAGTCCTCGCCGTATAATCTTTCTCCCATTTTCGTGGCCTGATCCATTGTTGGATAGAAATATTTTGACCTCAGCGCCGCGGGGTGCCCTGCATCTCGCGGGGTTCGAGATGCGGGCCCGACCACGGTGACTGCCGCATCCGTCCTACGAAAAGATTTGTCCTTCGAGCGAGGCCCCACGTTTCGAAAACCGCGAAACATAGGGCACCCCAAGATTGAAAAATATGTTCTCGTTTCGAGAGTTATACTTTCCGCCAGATGTGGCCCACCCGCCCTCGGAGCGACACGGTTATCTAATCGGCTTGCGCGGTTTTTGACTTCAACAAGAACCACCCGGACAAACACACAAGCGCGAGCATCCAAATCGCCGTCGAGATCAATATTGCGTGATTGTCGGTAAATCTGGAATGAATTCCATTGATGACCTGGAACAGAAGAAATAGAGAAAAAGCGATCCCGAGGATGGCAACAAAGCTGGCCCTTTGCCGCATGCCAGTGGTGACTTCGGATCTGTTGTCGAGGCTCCACCCAACAAACCACCAGAATACGAACACGCAAATATAGTATTCAAGGGAACCGAAATGGAACCAATCATCACTCCAGCCTAGCCATGATCTGTGTACGTGATGAATCCACATGGCTGTCACAAATGATGGGGCATTCCAGCTATAGCTAATCTTCTCCGATAAAGTCACATAATTGGCATTCCCGTGATAGAACGCTCCGGGATGGGCTTCCTCGAAGGTCGTATACTCTCTCAAAGCCAGCGCTGTTAACACCAATGCAGCCACTGTGTTGACTACCGCAAGCGCCACTCTCCACTTTAGTGTCTTCATCCGTTATCACCCTATTGGAAATGCGTACAATCGCGCTGATTCCCAGGCACTGGCGGAGGCACCGTAAGGAACTGTCCGATATAGTCGGTAATCATCGAACTACTCAGTGGATCAGGGTTACAGCCCAGAGCAGTTTTCAGGTCCCTATCGCTAATGCCAATGAATCCGTGTAGTCCCTCGTGAAACACAAGGCCCATTTCGTATCCATTCGCCCCATAGTTGTAATCGTTAAAGTTATTTGGGTTAAAGAACACAGTTAATGGCGTCTTGAGCGGCATTGAGAGGAAGACGGGGGCTGGCCCACCTTTTCTTTCGGTCTTTTTGTTTCTTGAAAGCAAAAAATGAAAGCGGCTGCCACCTTTTTGCGGGTTTCAAAAGATGGGGATCGGCGAACTTGACGCCAGATCAAAATCTGTTCACTTCCTCTGTAAAAAACATTTAATCGAAAACCTTATAAGTATTATTCCCAACATCAAAAGAATGAATTCGGGAATAATTACGAGGGCAACACCCATCACAGTTCCGCCTAAATGTACCAACCATTGCAACTGCTGATTGATATACGCATACCAAAGCGTACCTATACCGGCGCTAAACAGAATAGCGGTTGCTAAAAATCTGCTAGGCCACCCCGCGAACCGGAATGGAATTTCACCGTTTTTATTACTTTCAATCTCCCGGACAACGATGTACCAGAAAAAGGCAACACTTGAAACAAGAGTTGCCCCTAATACAACTACCCCTAGGGCGAACCATATTCCGTTCGCAGATGGTAAATAATGACTAAGATGATCGAAGATAAATAGAACTGGCGCCCAAGCCAACACAAGAGGAAAATTCAAAGCCCTAATGATACTTTCGCATGGAAGAACATATGTTTGATAAATTTTTTGATTTCCCCAGTGTTTGGCATATTGCAAGAAAAGAACTGCCAGCACCTGAAATGCTGGAATGAGAGTTCTGAGGGTCCACGCTCTCCTCGGCTTTGTCATGCCGCTGCTCATGGTTCGTGCTGTTTACGAACGGTGGCGGTATATCCCAGGTCAAAGAAAATCTCCGTTTTCCCTTGACCTCTACTTATCATGGATGTCCCCTATTTCGCCTAAACGGTTCAGCCCGTACGCTTGCGCTAAATCCAGGGTGACAGTTTCCGTTTCAACTGTCGCAAGCCATCAACTGCCAACAACAAGACTACTATCCAAAATATGTAGAGGGCTATACTCACACCAAATTCTTCGAGAAAACGGTATGTGCTTCCCACGGAATATTTCGGATCTAGGTAATGGTTTACGATAGCGATTGCTGGCTCTAACGCTGACACAGCAAGGCCGTGAAATCTTTCCGTAAATAGGAGTCCGAAGTAGACGGCATGCACAGCTACGCCCCCAACCAGCGCAAATAAGAAATTACGTTTAACACGACGTTTCCAGTTCATAATCTCTTCCTTTTTGCGCGCGGATTCCTAATCCGGAAAACATTTGGCGGCGATCTCGTCGCTACATGCATTGTGATATCCGCCATTCGAGCACGACCCAATGCCTAGTGCGTGCGCCATATCTTCATGCGTAAAACCACCGCCAATGCTTTTCTTATGCAGAACCTCGTGGAAAATCGTGCCGAATCCGTAACTCTTTATTTGTCCAAATTTCAAGGGTGTTGGGAATAGCCATGTGATGTACTGACTAGAGGCTCCCTTCCACGCTCCACTCCAATCATCCAGCCGAAGCCAAATCGCGTAACCGTTGTATTGCGACAAGCCCTCAAGATAATGGTAGGTTCCTGGTCCGTTGGCATCAAATTCTTTCTTTACTGTATAGTCATCTGGCTTCGTTTCTCCCGTAAACCACACAGGAAACTTATCCACGCAATTCGGCGTTGTACATTGATCCCAGTGAGTGTCTGAACTACTCGGCCCGTCATAAACAAAGTCCGATACCAAGCTTGCGGTTTGATGAATTTCTTTAAGTAAGTCTGTTTTTGTGAAGTTCGCACCCAGAGGATCTCGCCCGTTTGAGATAGCAATGGTGGTGAGATTATCGAGAAACGTGCTGCAAGCGGACTGTGCTATCAAACTCGTTAGCGCAATCGTTCGCAGTGCAGCTTGTGGCGGTTCGTAGTGAACCGCGGCAGTGGCGGAGTTCCCGAGTTGGTTAACAGCCCACCAAGACGGAGCCCATAAATCTGAAGGGCCCCGGAATTGAGCGACAGATCCCGATTGTCCCTTATAAAGACTTCCAGTCCACGATTGGAGTTGTCCGTCATCCGCCACCTGCGACAACACATTCCCATTCGCATCGTAGGTAACCCGAAACACCCCATTCGATGTGCTAAGCCGCGCAACCACTCCACCATCTGCGGTCGCAATTAGCGGCTGATAGTCTCCCGCCAGCCGCCAGCGCACATTGCCCGAAGCATCGAACGCGCTCAGATACCCGATATCATTCACCGTCATGGTGCCGAAGTAGCTCCCGTCGGCCGCCTGCAGTGTGGGTGTGAACCCGCTGCTTTGGCCCGACGCATCTTTGGTTACCAATGACGCCAAGT
>CAZETZ010000208.1:0-5238 GCA_964514735.1 uncultured Acidobacteriaceae bacterium
AATGGACATGTGGGCCCGCCCCTTTTGCTGCTATGAGATACAGCACTAACGGGTCTCGGCTTCGATAATCCCGTCAATTTAGTTAGGGTAGGCAGGTCTTTCGTCACACCCGCGTCACAACGAAATGTCTCGCCGTAAAAATAAAAAATGGTTCGGCATGTAGCGCAGCATCCGTGTGGCCGAGTTAGACTTCCGTCGCACTCTTAACTTTGGAGCAAATCAAAGTCACAGACTCTGAGGGACTATGACAACGAACTGGAGCACTGAGCCTTTCGTGGATGCAGCAAAAGCTGCAGAGTTCCTAAAGATCGCACGTCGCCGTGTGTTGGAAATGGCACGCCGCGGTGAGATCCCTGGCCATCCGGTTGGAAATGGCGCAAGGAAACTGTGGCGGTTCCGCTTGTCGGAACTAGCGGACGAAATAGCCGGCAAAAAAAATCGGCCGCCAAATTCTAAACCGAATATCATTGGAGAACGCAGTCCCCGGCAACCGAATCGGAGGAATTAAATGATTCGGGAGCATCGGGGAAGTTTGAAAGTAGAAGAACGTTTGGATGGTGCGGTTTGGGTTCTGCGCTTCAAGGCAACACGGGATTTCGATCACAAGCGGGTCGAACGCACACGTGTCATCGGACGAGTGCAAGACCTTCCCACAGAAGCGCAAGCGTTTGCCGAAGCGGAGCGCCTGCGCCTGTATGCCATCGAACCGGGATCAAAACGTGGAACCCTCACCTTCGCAATTCTTGCCGAATTTTATTTGCAGGAGCTGAAGAGAGTGCCGGAATCCAAGAAGCGGAAGCCGAAAGCAGCTTCGACTGTCGAGGACAGGAATCGCATAATTCGCAAGCGGCTCTTGCCGAGATTCGGCGATGCGGAGGCTTTGAAGATCAAGCCTTCAGAAATCAAACTGTGGTTGGAATCGGTGCAAGACGCGGAAGACCTGGAGAATTCGACTGTGGACAAAATCCGCCGTGTGATGCATTTGGTCTACTCGATGGCACAAGCCAACGATCTGATTCCGCGTACGGTGGAAGCAAATCCAGTCACGCATGTTCATATCGCCACAACCACCGAGTACGAAGCCATTCTTATAACGCCACGGCAAGCTTGGACGATCATCTGCCTCATGCAAGCATTCGAGCGGCTGCTGACCCTACTAGTTGCTGTGACGGGATTAAGGATCGGGGAAGTGCTCGCATTGAGGTGGAAGCATGTAGATTGGAACAGATTCCGCATCCACGTTATCTCCAATTTTGTTCGTGGGAAGTTTGGCGAGCCAAAGTCAGCCGCGTCGAAGAAGCCTGTGGTGCTGCATTCACTCGTCATGGGCTTGCTGAAAAATTGGCGGGCAGCGACGGTCTATGCGGGAGACGAGGATTTCATCTTCGCTTCCAGCCGGCTCGAGGGCAAGCAGCCGCGTGTCCCGAATATGCTGGTGGAGGATCATCTCCGACCTGCGGCGAAACAGGTGGTCGAGATTCCTGTCGGTCACAGGTTTGGATTTCACAACCTAAGGCACGCTTTAACCTCATTCTTGGTGGAAATCGGCACCGATACCAAGACGATTCAGGACATGCTGCGCTGGGCAGACCCGTCAATCCTGCTCAAAGTCTATGCACATTCGCGCATGGACAAACGCATGGAGGCTCAGGCGAAGATGATCGACGCCATGGGACTCAACGAGGAAACGGTTCATCGCTTCATCCAGTAGGCGTGGGTGATCGACCATGGGTGATTTTGTCTGCTTCTGGTCGCAAGGTTTCAGCTAAGTGCTTTGGAATATGGTGGCCAGGGACGGAGTTGAACCGCCGACGCCAGCCTTTTCAGGGCTGCGCTCTACCACCTGAGCTACCTGGCCACGTTTTGCTCACAGCGCCTGGCGGTCTTTGGGGACACGCTGAAGTCTTTGCGGAAATGCCGGCTCATACGGCAGTCGCGCGCTGGGCGGGAAAAGCAGGCATGATTATAGCAAAATCCCGCGACTGCTAAATTTGTCCCTCGAAATTTTCCAGCCTATTTTCTTTCCCGTTCAAAACCGTTGTCACGCATCGATTGACGCCAAACCAATAAGGGACCTCGCGGTAATCTGCAACATCGAATATTGCGAGATCGGCATCCTTGCCCGGTTCGATTGAGCCTTTACGATCCTGCAACCCCAGGGCCCAGGCTCCATTCATCGTTGCCGCCGCAATGGCTTCTTCTGCTGACATCTTCATGTGCGTGCAGGCCAGCGACAATACAAATGCCATGCTCGGCGTAGGCGAGCTGCCAGGGTTGTAGTCGGTCGCCAAAGCAACGGGAACTCCCGCATCAATCAATTTGCGCGCAGGCGGATATTTTTCCAGTCCGAGAAAATAGTTTGCCCCCGGCACTAGCGTGGCCACGGTGTCCCGCTTCGCCAGTTGCGGAATGTCATCTTCATTTATATGGTCCATGTGGTCGAAGGATGCGGGATGAAAACGCAGCAGCGGCCATAGAACAGTCTCACTCAACTGGCAAACATGGGCGCGGACGGCCAGTCCATGCGCAGTCGCGGCTTCGAAAATCCGCTCCGTGTCTTCGGCGGTGAATGCGCCTTTGTCGCAAAAAACATCCACAAATTTTGCCAGTTTGCGCCTTGCCGCTTGCGGGATCATTTGCTCGCAAACCAAGTCCACGTATTTTTGCGGATTCTTTTTGAACTCTTTGGGGACTACATGCGCACCGAGCAGCGTAGGAACTGCGGTCCCCGGCCAGCATGCCGCAGCGTCGCGGATGGCTTCAAGCGATTTGATCTCCGACTCGAGGCTCAAGCCGTAGCCTGATTTGGCTTCCACCGTCGTCGTGCCGTGAGCGGACATCTCATGCAGCACAGTCAGAACTTTCGCCGTAAGTTCTTTTTTCGATGCGGCCCGGACGGCATCCACACTCGAACGAATCCCTCCGCCAGCTCCTGCGATCTCTTCGTAGGTGGCGCCCGTGATGCGCTTCTCAAAGTCCACCAGGCGCGGCCAGATGAACGCGGGGTGGGTGTGCGAATCCACAAAACCGGGCAGAACGACTTTGCCCGCGCAATCAATCTCAGTGAGCTTGCGACGATTTTTCTTGAGCCAAGGATCGCGCAATGCGTCTTTGGTTTTGCCCACGGAGACGATCTTGCCTCCGAGGCAGAGTACGGCTGCATCTTCGATGATGCCGAGTTCTTTGAGTTCTCGTCCACGGCGCGGGCCGGGCTGGCTCGAGCGCAAGGTCAGTAGCTGGCCGATGTTGGCCAGAAGCAACGGACGTGAACTTGCTTTTGCGGAGAATGGCACGGCTAGCAGTCTAGCAGGGTGTGCGCATGGCAATCGCGCACCACCGGCGCGACTGCAGACCATTCCCTGATACGAACCTTGTCAGCCAGGCGCTCAGCCTAGGCTGGAATTTTTAGGGCGGCTTTGAAGTCGTCTTTTCTTCTTCCTACAGTCATTTCATCGCGAGCTTCATCGTGAACGGACTTTACCACCCGAGTCAGCCCTTTCGTTAAAGGACAATAAAGAAGCTTGATATTGCGAGAGAGCTTGTCTTGCATCTTCCTTGAAAGCAGTTTATAGAACTCTTCGTCGGTGAGGACAAGAAAACGCTGATCGGCGTCCACTCCTGCAAGAAAATAAAGCTCTTTGCAGGCAGCGGCGATTTTGCCAGCGGGATTTTTCCCTCCACGGGTGGGGCCGGATGAACTTTTTATACCGCAGATAATTTTCTTGTCGACAGAGACCGCGGCAAATTCATGAAAACCACCGCAGTCAGAAAGTTGCAGGGATTCACGCGTAAACCTCTGCGAATATTGTGCCGAGAGCCAGTCGCGAACGAAAGGCTCAACATGCGTTTTCAGAAGATTTGTATTTGCCATACCACCACTCCGTCGTCGATGTTTACTCCCAAGAACCAGCGTATTCCACAGCTGCGATTCTTGTCTGTGACGGATGAACATCAAGGAACGTCAAAGTGGGGCCCTACCAACTTTCCCAATCTGGTAAATCTAGGGTACCGCCCCGTCCGACCTGAGCCCGTTCGAGTTCTCAGGGCAGCTTGGCGGGGGACTTGTTCTCCGCCTTTATTTGAGGGACACCATATCGATCACGAAGCGGTACTTTACATCGCTCTTCCCTAGGCGCTCGTAGGCTTGATTGATGTCTTGGATCTTAATCAGTTCGATATCGGACGTGATTCCGTGCTCGGCGCAGAAGTCCAGCATCTCCTGCGTTTCGCGGATGCCTCCGATAATCGATCCTGCCAGCCGCCGCCGCCGAAACAGCAAATTAAAAGCGGCAATGGGGGCAGGTTTTTCCGGGGCGCCAACCAAGGTCATGGTGCCGTCAAGCTTAATCAGCTCGAGGTAGGTGTTGAGATCATGATCTCCAGACACAGTATCCAGAATGAAATCAAAGCTGGCAGCGTGCTTTTGCATCTCCGCTGGATTCTTCGAAATCACCACCTCGTCTACGCCCAGCCGCTTGGCATCGTCCATCTTTTTCGGCGATGTGGTAAACAGCACCACATGCGCGCCAAAAGCCTTGGCAAATTTCACGCCCATGTGTCCGAGACCGCCCAGGCCGACGACTCCGACCTTTTGTCCTTTGCCAACGTTCCAGTGCCGCATCGGAGAGTACGTCGTGATGCCCGCGCACAACAGCGGGGCCGTGCCCGCCAGGTCCAGCTTGTCCGACACCCGCAGCACGAACGCTTCCCTCACCAGAATGCTGTCGGAATATCCGCCATAGGTAACTCCGCCGAGAATCTTGTCCTCGGCGTTGTAAGTCAACGTAGGAAAATTAACGCAGAACTGCTCATCACCCGCCACGCAACTGGGACACACGCCACAGGAACTGACCATGCAACCAACTCCGACCGTGTCACCTGGCTTGAACTTTTTCACCGCACTGCCGGTTTTGGTCACGCGACCGACAATTTCGTGGCCCGGCACGCACGGATACACCGTGGGCATCGTGGCTTTCCATTCATTGCGGGCCTGATGCAAATCCGAATGGCAAACACCGCAATACTGGATTTCGATCTGGACATCGTCCGGATGCAGGTTGCGCCGCGGAATGGAAAACGGCGACAGGCCGGAGGTTGCGCTCTTGGCCGCATAAGCTTTCGCCTGGAAAGCAGGCGACTCGGGGGAATTTTCGATGGTGACTGGCAGTGTTGCGCTCATGATCTTTTCTCCTGAAATTGATTGTGTTCGCGTCCTTGGCAGGCGGCGCGCGGTCATAT
>CAZETZ010000209.1:0-1347 GCA_964514735.1 uncultured Acidobacteriaceae bacterium
CGCTGCCGATGACCATCACCAGGACCAACGTCATTTCCGCTGGCTCCGGCACGCTTGCGTAGCCGATGTATTCCTGCGGAAGGCTGCCCTTCCAGCTCTGAGTTCCCGCGATCGGCGTGTAGAGCACCAATCCTTGGAACCAGCTGTCTGGAGCGATGCCGGCCTGTAGCTTAGCTTGGGCTTCAAGCGCCCCTGCGCCGCTACTGACAAAATATGGGTTGCTTTGTGGATTGGACGAGAACAATCCCCAGATGGCCCAGTTACCCACGTTGGCATTAATCGTTCCCTTGAGAATGCCCTCGAAGATCAAGCCTGCGGCCTTGTAATTCAGGGTCTGCCCCGCGAACAAACCACCGCCACCAGTTTGGCTACCGCTGAGCAAACTGGTCACCGTGGCTGTCCAGGTTTCACCGCTGACGACATCGTTATCGAACGCGTCGCAGATCAGCGCGACCGGCGCGCCGCCATTGACGGAAAACTCATACGGATAGGTATAAACCCCACCCGAGTTGTTCCCGGCGGGCCCAAGAAAATTCATGCTTGCCGTATCGGCCAGAGCCGTACCAGCAAACGCCAGGAGAGTGGTTGTCAGTAATAGTGTTAGCCGGAAATGGCGCACTCTAATCGCTCCTTGAAAACGGAATGCAGCTATACCGCGGATTGGTAAGAGCAATTAGAAATCCAATTGTAGGGTGTTGATTCCAGGATGGTTATGGCGGGGTCGCCGGGGTTTCAGGTGAAACCGTTTGCACTCAACTCGCACCCACCCGGCACCACTAAAGTGCCATTTAGACTTTGGGTTCTGGAGTAGTCGGGGCCGGTTTTTCTTCCTCTTTCATGGCCGACTTAAAGCCGCGGATGCCCTCGCCCAGGCTCTTGCCCAATTCCGGTAACTTCTTCGGCCCAAACAGCAAAAGAGCCAAGCCCAGCAGTACCAGCAAATGCATCGGTTGAAACAGTCCCTCGCCCATTTGAAAACCCTCCTGAATATGACTTTGGCCATTCTAACCTTAAACGTTGGGAAAAAACAGGTCTTAAAGACCAAACCATAGTCCAATTCCTCGGTCGAACATCAAATCAATAAAAGGCCATGCCAGACACTGCACCTGTGTGTTCCTACCGAATTGCTCAAACCGGCGCAAGCGTAGAATGTGAATAGCGATTTATGCGCCGGGTTTATCTCGACAATAACGCCACCACTCCAGTGCTCCCGGAAGTTTTCGAGGCCATGCGCCCGTACTTTGGCGAGCATTTTGGCAACGCGTCCTCCATTCATCACCACGGACAGGAAACCCGCGCCGCGGTCGAACGCGCTCGCGAATCCG
The DNA here is from genome assembly GCA_964514735.1 of uncultured Acidobacteriaceae bacterium. Taxonomy (GTDB): domain Bacteria; phylum Acidobacteriota; class Terriglobia; order Terriglobales; family Acidobacteriaceae; genus CAWBXL01. The sequence goes on from CAZETZ010000209.1 coordinate 1,326, forward strand.
TGGCCCAATTAGTAGGATGCCG
>CAZETZ010000209.1:1447-5237 GCA_964514735.1 uncultured Acidobacteriaceae bacterium
ACGATCATGATGGCCAACAACGAAACCGGAGTGCTCCAGCCAGTAGAAGAAATCGGCAAAATTGCCGCTGAAGCCGATGCGTACTTCCACACCGATGCGGTGCAGGCCGCCGGGAAGGTTCCGCTCGATGTGACCCGTATAGCCTGCGATCTGCTTTCCATCTCCGGCCACAAGATGCACGCACCCCAAGGCGTAGGCGCGTTATACGTGCGCAAAGGAACTCTGTTGCAGCCGCTGTTTCATGGAGGCCGTCACGAGCGCTCGCGCCGCGCCGGTACGGAAAATGTCCCGGGAATCGTGGCGTTGGGCAAAGCGGCTGAGCTGGCCAAACAGGGTTTCGAAAACGGAGAGGTTGAGCGAATCGCAGCTCTACGCAATCAGATCGAGGAAACTGTTCTTGAGCAAGTCGAAACAATCGGAGTAAACGGCGAAGGTGCACCGCGTGTCCCCAACACCACCAACATCCACTTCGATCACATTGAAGGCGAAGCGTTGGTGATCGCGCTCGACTTAAAAGGATTGGCACTGTCCACAGGTGCCGCGTGTTCCTCAGGCGCGTTGGAGCCTTCCCATGTGCTGATTGCAATGGGGCTTCGTCCAGATCAAGCCAGAGCCAGCCTCCGCTTCAGCCTGGGAAAGCAAAACACAAAAGAAGATGTCGATTTCGCGCTCGGTCTGATTCCGTCTACCGTAGCGCGCCTAAGAGAACTATCTCCGGTCTACCAAAAAGCCTAATTGCTGAGAACAAACAACTAAGAACATAGAATTCTTCCAGCCGCTTTACGCGACAGAGGTTCGTGTCAGGATATGGCTTTCAGCCATATCGCTAGATCACCGTTTGCTAATCAACGCGCCAATCAGGCGCTACTACGGTTACTGTTCGTTCCCCGGGGTAAAGAAGTTGGGATTCCTTTATGGCATGCCTGAAGGCGATGCCCTGACACGAACCATTTCATTCCTGAATGAATCGTCTACTTACCCGAGTCAACGCCTTAATCATCTCCGCAAACTGCGGAGACTCCACCACCAACTCCTCCCGCTCCCCAATCTCAAAATCCTGATAATCAAACCCCGGAGCCACAGTAGTTCCCAGCAACGCGTACTTCCCACCACTCCGCAGCCGCGATCCCTGCCACGCCCCACCCGGCACCGCGTGCTGGAGCTTCATGCCAGAAATGATGTCCTGTCCTAAAACCACAACATCTCCCACGCCATTCGCGTTGATCTGCAACAACTCCACGGGGTCGCCCAAATAGAAATGAAAAACTTCATCTCCTCGCAAGCGGTGCATGGCAGAAAAACTGTCGGGAGTCAGCAAGTAGTAAATCGCCGTCGAAACCGACCGTGGTCCCGGATACCCGGCGGGCAAAGAATCCGGCGCCAGCAAATGGTCCGCGCGGTAAGTCTCAAAGAAATACCCGCCCTCAGCCGGGTGTGGCTGCAAGTTTAAATGTCTGCGAATTTCCTCAACCGTGAGCATGAACAAATTTTTACCACAACGGAAAGTGCAATTTGTTTGACAAAAATTACAACCATGAATAATACTCAACCGAATGGTTGAATATGCCCAATCCCAACAACTGGACCGGGTCTTCTCCGCGCTGGCCGATCCCACGCGGCGCGCCATATTAAAGACCCTCAGCCGCCATCCCACGACCATCAACGACATCGCCAAGCCCTTCCCCATTTCCCTCAATGCGGTCTCGAAACATGTCATGGTGCTGGAGCGCGCTGGACTAGTACGCCGCGAAATCAGGGGCAGAGAACACCATTGCCGTCTGGAATCGAATTCCTTGCGCGAAGCCAGCGCCTGGATGGACTACTACCGCCAGTTCTGGGAACAGCGTATGGATGCGCTGGAGGTTTATGTAGCCAAAAAATACAAGGCACTCAAGAAAGGTACGGTTCATGGAAAGTTCCACTGACAGCACCCACCGGGTGGTGGTTCGCCGCAGGATGCCTGCGCCCCGTGAGGTGGTTTTTGAAGCATGGATCGATCCCGAGGGAATCCGCGAATGGATGTGTCCTGGCAACGTGACCACGGCTGAAGCAGCCCTCGATGTCCGTGTGGGTGGATCGTTCCGCATCATGATGAAAGCTTCGGACAAGGACCACGTTCATATCGGAACGTACCAAACCGTAGACCCTCCCTCGAAGTTGGTCTTTACCTGGAGCGGCGCGGACAATCCGAGCGCCATGACTCTGGTGACGGTCGAGTTCTTTCCGCATGGCGGCGAGAGCGAGTTGGTCATCACGCATGACCGTTTCATGAATCCAGATTTGGCCCAGCGCTATGAGAGCGGCTGGGGCACGATTGCCGAAAAATTCGCAGCATATTTATCGCGGCGACGAAGCAACGCTACAAACTAAAGGAAAGGGTGACCGATGCATCAGGAAGACAAAAACAAACACGTGATTCGCGAATTTACGCGAATCTTTAAGAACGAACACAACGTGGATGGCGTGGGCCATCTCTTCGATAAGAATTTTGTGCACCATTTCCGTACGCCAATGCCTGCTGGCTTTGAAGGACTACGACAGGTGGGCGTTATGATGAATGGCGCATTTCCGGATGTAGTCGTGACCGAGGACGACCTGATCGCCGCAGACGACAAGGTAGTCGAGCGCAGCTCCGCGGTGGCCACTCACAAGGGCGCATTGATGGGAGCGCCGCCAACCAACAAACGGGTCCACTGGAGCGAGATTCACATCTACCGTTTGAAGGATGGAAAGATCGCCGAGCACTGGGCCGAGATTGCCATGCTGGAGTTGCTTCAGCAAACCGGCGTCATTCCGAAAGCCTGATTCGATAAAGCGTCTGGAAGGAGACTCAAGTATGTTCGCAGTCAAGGAAGGCAGCAACAGCGTTAAAGACCACGCAGTAGTCTCACACGAAGATTGGCTCACGGCCCGCAAGGCCCTGCTGGCGAAAGAAAAAGAATTTACGCGGCTGCGCGACGAACTGAGCCAGCAGCGACGTGACATCCCTTGGGAGGCGGTCACCAAGGACTATGTATTTGAAGGACCGAACGGCAAGGAATCGCTGGCCGATCTTTTTGGCAAGTCTTCGCAGCTTATTGTTTATCACTTCATGTTTGATCCATCGTGGGAGGCTGGTTGTAAAAGCTGTTCGTTCTGGGCGGACAATTTCAATGGGATAGACGTACACCTGAAGCATCGAGACGTCAGTTTCCTCGCGATTTCGCGCGCGCCTTATAGCAAGCTTACTGCCTACAAAAAGCGCATGGGATGGAGCTTCAAGTGGATGTCATCGTTTGAAAACACTTTTAACTACGATTATTTCGCGTCCTTCACGCCGGAGGAAGTCGCGGACCAGGGATATTTCAACTACCAGCAGTCCAAAGTTTGGGGTGCAGACATCGTCGGCATCAGCGTCTTTTACAAGGATGAAAAAGGCAAGATATTCCACACCTACTCGGCCTATTCCCGTGGTGTGGACATGATGAATGGCGCCTACCACTATATTGACCTCACGCCGCGAGGCCGCGACGAAGGCGGGCGAAATCAGTCCTGGGTACGGCGGCACGATGAATATCAGGACTAGCCACCCTTTGTCATTCCGACGATGCGCGCAGCGCAGAGGAGGAATCTGCTATTGGCGACAATCCGCGCCGCTGTCCAGGAAAGCAGATTCCTCCGCGTCGCCGACAATGGTAAGTGTTCTATTTGAACCGACCACCATCCTGGCCGTTAGTTCATCCCCCGTTCTCCTTTATAATTGTCAGTTTCCCAACCCCAGCGGAGGACGACAGTAAATGGCAGGTTCATA
>CAZETZ010000210.1:0-5162 GCA_964514735.1 uncultured Acidobacteriaceae bacterium
CGGAGTAAACTCAGAGGGGTATTTGCCGGTCGGGCTCATTGTCGGCACGGACGGAAATTTCTATGGCACCTGCCAGGCGGGCGGTTCGGGCGGCTTTGGAACCATTTTTAAGATTACGCCGGACGGAGTCCTTACCGTTCTAAAGAGCTTCGGCGTGACTGGAAACAACGCGGACCCCGGCAGCTTCCCAAACGGGATTATCCAGGGAGCCGACGGCAATTTCTATTGGACGAACGGCATCGGCGTCTACCAACTGACCCTCCCCGGTTCTTTGAACACGATTTTTACCTTTCCCTCCGACCAATCCAAAGGCTCCAATGCGACGTCGATCATGCAGGGGAGCGATGGCAACTTCTATCTCACACTTAGCGCTGCACCGTTCATTGCAGGCGCGACTACGAATTTCGGCGCAATCGCCCAACTTACGTTGGGCGGCCAGTTGACCATCGTCCATAGCTTTGCCACTGATGGAACTGAGGGAAACCAACCCAATGGACCGCTGGTGCAGGCGAGCGACGGAAACCTCTACGGTGTTTCACAGGTCGTCATCAACACCATCAAGACCGGAGTGGCCTACAGAGTATCGCCCAGCGGGGCGTATAGCTTGCTGCATTCGTTCCCCGGGCCCATCTTCACCAACTGGGACAGTGGCCTGTTCGTTGGCAGCGACGGCAATATCTATGGCACGACCCTTCAGGGCGGCGACATCGCATCCACAAATTGCCCCCCGAGGGGATGCGGCACTGTGTACCAAATGACCCAGTCGGGAACGGTGTCCACTCTGCATACCTTCGAAGGCGGTGTGGCCACATCCACGGTCGTCGCGGACAACCCACAGGTCGACGGAGCCGGTCCTGCGTCCCCCCTTGTGCAAGGGCCAGGTGGCATCTTTTACGGGGCAACCGTGGGAAGCGTGAAAGGCACCCCAACCGCCTTCAGCCTTACGCTCAACCCCGCCATCCCATCGCCGGTGCAACTCACCGCGAGCACCACAACAGTGGCGTCAGGATCTAACGTCACACTCAACTGGAAAGTGCTCAACGCCTATTCGACCACCGCGCAGCAGTGCGGCGCATCCGTGGTAGGCAATCCGTCGGGAGCTGGCGCGTGGAGCGGCCCGCAGACCGGATCACTCGTCAATGGCGTGTACACAGGGACAGCGACCATCAAACCAACCCAACCGGGAACCTACACCTACGCGCTGGTCTGCGGCGGAAAGGAAGCGGGATTTTTCAACCTCAAGGTCGTCAACGGATATCAAATCACGACTCTGGTCCTGCCGCAGGGCGAAGCGGGTAAAAAATATACCTCGGCCTTGGCAGTCACCGGCGGCACAGGCCCCGATACTTGGTCGGCAACCAACGTGCCTCCGGGTCTCGAGGTGGATTCCGGCACCGGCGAAGTTTTCGGGATTCCAATTCAGTTTGGCGACTACACCATGAGCGTCACGGCAACGGACTCCGCCAATCCAGCGCACCAGGATACCGAGGCGGTGTCGCTGAAGATCATCTCCGGCTTGAAAATTCAAACCACAACCCTACAGAAGGCGACCGTTGACGCAAAATACGCGCAGACTCTTAGTGCCATCGGGGGCTGGTCTCCCGTCATCATCAATGGCAAGACGGTCTACACCTGGTCCATCACCAGTGGCAGTCTGCCGGACGGTCTTTCTCTCGATCCGTCAACCGGCAAGATCAGTGGTACGCCGACGGCCAACGGCAACTTTCCGATTACCGTGCAGGTGAAGGACGGCGAATCCACGCCCGCCACGGACACTGTCATGCTTACTCTGAAGGTTGTACCGACCGTACAGATCGCGGCTGTCGAGTTCACTCAGGCCATCCAGCAATACGAAACTCTCGACGACCTCAATACTTCTCTCACTAACAACAACGAGCCTCCGGTCCCTATCATCAGCGGCAAGCCCGGCGTCATGCGTGTTTATTTCACCAAGTTGAAGGACGCCACCGATGTGGTTTTGAAGGTCACCGGTGGGATCAGCGGGCAAAAAGCCATGAACCTGCCCCCGGATTGCGATCCCAGCGACGCCCGGATCCACCTTAATCATTGCCCATCCATGGATTTCTACTTCACTCCTCCCAGCGGAGCCTGGACCACCAGCTTGGGGCTCGAGGACGACACCGGCACAGAACTGGAAACCGAGACATTCAGCATCACCAGCAGAGATACGAAGGCCATCAACCTCAAAGGCGTCTCCGTTTGTAGCGTGCCGAACCAGACATCCAGTTGCCAGGATCCTTCTGTGCTCCTCAGCCTGACTGGCGTGATGAGCGCAATACTTCCCACGAGTTCGGTGCCACCGCCTACCATTCTTCCGCTAATGGTCGATAGCAACGTAAGTGAGTGGGGAACCGATCTCGATGGATGGGCGGTTAACACTTCATCGTTGGTCAATATTCTGTACGACTCGAACGATGCGGCTGCCGATCAAAGTTCCAACCAACGAACGGATTATGTGGGCGTGTACAGCAGTTCTGTGAACAGCACCGGAGTGGGAGAGATAGGAGGGCACGGCCTGGTCATTCCCAACACCACAACGCGATTGGGTTTGATCAATACGCCCTGGACTCTTACTCATGAAGTGGGCCACACGTTGAATCTGCTGCACACCAACCTTTCCAATCCACAGGCCTCTGCGCCTCCCGGATGCTGGAGTACCGCCATTGACCCGGGCACCTACTGGCCCTACTCGGACAACCGGGTGCAAAGCTCCGCAGGAGACGAGTATGGTTTCGATGTTGCGAACGGATCGGTCGTCACTCCCAATCGGGGTATTAACGGGAGCCAGAATAACGCCTTCGAACTAATGGCGTACTGTGTGTCCCGATGGATTTCCCCACTGAACTACAAGCGCGCCCTGCTCTTCGTGAACGGCGGAGCCGTTCCTGCACCTTCGGTCCGCGCTGGAAAAGCCATGGCGCAGGATCCCGGACTCAAGTCGCTCAAACCACGCGCCACGCTGCCCTTCGCCCAGGGTTCGTTCTGGAATATCAGTGGCACGATCAAAACTACAGGTCTGGCGCTCGACCCGATTTTCACCGAGAGCATGTTGGGGACCTCCGATCCTGGCACGGGTACCTATGCCATCGAGGAATTGAATTCCGGCGGGCTGGTACTTTTCACGCGCAACTTCACGCCCATCCATGGCGGCACGGAAACCCTGGGCACAGACGTGGTCAGCGATCCTCATTTTTCGGAATTTGTTCCTGCCACGCCAGGGACCACTTCGGTTGTGGTCCTTGATCCTACCGGAGCCACATTAGCGACTGCGACCATGACGGGCGCGCCGCCAACGGTCGCCTTCACCAGCCCGGCCGCAGGTTTTGCCGGTTCCGGCCAGCAAACCGTGAGTTGGACAGCAAACAGCACAACTGCGACCCAGTTTACGTCGCGGATTTTCTATTCGTCGGACTCAGGCGCAACCTGGCAGCGGATTGTAGACTCGACAGCGCTCAGCACCATACTCGACTTCAACATACTGCCCGGAGCATCGGCTGTCCTGCTTCGTGTGGATGTCACCGATGGCGTCAACACTGGTAGCGCGGTTTCCGTGCCCTTCAGCGTGTCGAAAAAACTTCCGACGGCGATTGTGATCAATACGCCGCTGGATGATTCCGTCAGGACTGCCGCCGATCCCATTTATCTGTCCGGTGCCGCCTATGACCCCGATGACGGAGTGCTAACCGGCAAATCCCTGCAATGGTCCAGCGATATTCAGGGCAATCTCGGAACGGGCACGCCGCTCTCGGTAAATCTCCAACCGGGGAAACACACGATCACACTGACTGCCACCGACTCCGACGGTAATGCGCTGACCGCAACAACGCACATCACCCTGGGTGGCGCGCCTCCTGTGGTCACTCTCAGCAATAACGTGACGGGCGGTTGCACCACGGCAAACATTTCCGCAACGCCGGGCAATCAAGGAGCCGACCTGACGGCAGTGAACTACAGTCTCGATGGAGGCAACAGCTACACCGCCATCCCACTTGCGAACTTGCCTGTCACTCTTCCAGTCACAGGCAGCGGCACAGTGGAGGTGGTCGCGCTTGCAGTGGATGCCAGCGGACAAGTCTCATCCAAGTCCTCCAACGTAACCGCTGGCAGCAGTTGCTCAGCAACGACTACGCTCAAAGCGAATGCGGGAAGCGGACAGAGCAATCTGGTTGGCACTGCATTCCCGATGGCGTTAACTACGCTGGTCGTGGACGGAACCGGGAATCCGGTTGCCGGTGTAACCGTCAACTACGCGGCACCGACCAGTGGAGCCAGCGCAACGCTCTCGGCAACGAGTGCCGTCACCAATGCGTCCGGCATGGCGACAGTGACCGCGACCGCCAACAGCACTGCTGGTTCATACAGCATCTCAGCCACCACGGCGAACAGTACTTCGACCGCGACCTTCACGCTGACCAACTCGGACTTCAAAATATCCGCGGACTCGCCGACGTTGTCCGTCTCGCGCGGTTCCAGCACCACGGATGTCATCACTCTGAGTGCTCTGGATGGATTCAACCAGACAGTCAATTTCAGCTGCTCCGGTTTGTCTTCCAGCACAACTTGCACATTCTCGCCATCTCAACTGACGCCAACCACCGCAACTGCGACCACCACCATGACAATCACCAACTCGCAAACGGCATCGGTTCGATGGCCGGCGGGAGGAATAGTTATGCTCGCTTGCGCTCTGCTAGCGTTCCTGCCACGCCGCCGCAAGCACTTCTACGGGTCGATGATTCTCTGCGTGATTGGTGTGATCACGTGGACAGGATGCGGAGGCTCCTCATCCTCAACCCAGAAAGGCAATACAGCCGCAATCACGGTCACCGCTTCTTCCGGCACGTTGCAGCGCACCACGACGGTCACGCTGCAAATCAAGTGATCCAAGGGTGACCCAAAAACAATTAACTCGTACCGGTCCATTTTTTGTTTTCAAGACAGGTTAACGTTCTTAACTTGCATAAAGAAAATCGAAATATCGGCTGTAATCTAAACGTTTTATTCACGGTCGACATGAGAATCGCAGTGATCCACAACAGCGAGTAAATTCTTGTCTATGGAAAATAAAAACGGGGTTAATGCTCCGTGAGCGACCTGAGACATAGGTAACAGATTGTACCGGACACATAGGTGACACTTTT
>CAZETZ010000211.1:0-5092 GCA_964514735.1 uncultured Acidobacteriaceae bacterium
TACCAAGGCAGAACGGTTGCGCCTGGTTCGCTTGGCGGCTTGGTCCGTAGCGTTTAACAGTTTCTTGTCGAGCACGATTTGGACAATTTGCATATGTGGATGTGGATTCTATTACACAGTATATTCCACATATGGCCTTGTATCAAAGTAAATAAAACAGTTCATGAGATGTGTTCGCAAATTCGGCCTGCGGGCACACTCACGCTATATCACCATTTACAATATCTCTATGCCCACCCGCACCATAGCCGTAGCCATGTCCGGAGGAGTCGACTCCTCCGCAGTCGCGGCCATGCTCCGCGCGGAGGGGCATAATGTCATCGGCCTGACCATGCAGTTGTGGAACCAGCGCCGCCTGGCTGGGCACGCCGGCATGCCGGAGCGGGTCACCGGCCGCTGCTGTTCACTCGACGATGTCTACGACGCCCGCCGCGTGGCTGAGACCATCGGCATTCCTTATTATGTGGTCAATCACGAGGAGCGCTTCGAGCGCGACGTGGTACGTCCGTTTGTCGAGGAGTATCTTTCCGGGCGCACGCCGATCCCGTGCTCGCTCTGTAACAATCATCTCAAGTTCGATCAGCTGCTCACTGTGGCCCAGCAGATTGGCGCCAAGCAGGTGGCGACCGGACACTATGCGCGCGTGGAGTTCGACGACGCCCGTGGACGCTGGCTGCTGCGTCGTCCGGCCGACACCGCCAAGGACCAGACGTATTTTCTATTCGGCCTGACGCAAGAGCAGCTCAGCCGGACTTTATTTCCTCTAGGTGGAATGACGAAGCCCGAGGTGCGTGAACTGGCGCGCAAACATGCGCTGGTAATCGCCGAGAAGCCCGACTCGCAGGAAATTTGTTTTGTCCCCGGCGGCGACTACAAGAATTTCATTGACGCCTACCTCGCCGATCAGGGAGAAGCTTTGCCCGACACCGCCGGCGAACTCGTCACCACCAACGGCGAAGTGATCGGAGAACACGCAGGCATCCACAACTTCACCGTCGGACAGCGCAAGGGACTGGGCGTGGCCACCGGCTCTCCTTTATATGTGATCCAGATCAAGGGAGACGCGCGGCAGGTGGTGGTCGGCGGGCAGGAGGAGCTGTACACAAAGAAGCTGCGGACCAAGCGCGTGAATTTAATTTCCGTGGCAGAGTTGAATGAGCCAATGCGAGTTACAGTGAAGATCCGTCATCGCCACGAACCCGCACCGGCGGTGATCGAGCAAGTTGGCGACGAGATCATCGCAACCTTCGATGGGCCGCAGCGGGCTGTTACTCCGGGGCAGGCGGCAGTGTTCTACGATGGAGACCTCGTGGTCGGCGGCGGCTGGATTGCCTAGCTTTCCTCTGTGGCTTTCCCTCAGTGAGACTCTGTGTCCTCTGTGGTTAGAGTTTTAAAATCCTAACCACGGAGATCACAGAGTTACACAGGGAAAATCAGAAAGGAATTGCGAGGAACGGCGCCTAGATAAACATCTCATCCTGCGGAACGCTAACGCCTTCGCGCTTGCCATTCTTTCCATGCCGCAGAAATTCCAACGCTGCCGTGACTCCATTAAGCAATCCTGAAAGTTGCCGCACCGGCGAAACCACCGTTTTATGCACAGCTTCCGTCGCGTCCTCAACTTTGTCCATGGTGCGGTTGATCAATTCATCGGCGCGGATCACTTGAAGGCGGGTGCGGTCTACTACATCGCTCACCGTCGCATCCAGCCGCTCCAACTGGGCCTTCATCAGCGTGCTGGATTCGCTGACGTTGACCACAATGGTTTCAATGCGCGGCTTCAGGTCGGTCACCGTCGTGTGGACCAAATCGACCGTGGGCAAGACTTTAGTCTTTACTTCTTCGGCCAAGGACTCAACCTTGGCGGAGGTTTTGCGCATGGCAAAATACATCGCCACCAGGACCAGTGCCTGCATCAATACGGCTGCCGAAGTGATCGCAATCCAAATGGTGAGTTGTTCCATAAGCCTGGTCCCTTTCCCGCGACCTTGCACCCGGGGGAAAGAATTGCTTACAAATTCTGCGCGGCACCGGTATCTTTTGTAGTTTCGCGATACGCCTGGCGTCCCGCTTCATAAGCCGAGCGGAATTGTTCTTTCTGCTGGTTGACCACTTCGCGTCCGCGCTCCGCCCACTCCGACGCCTGTTCGCGCGCTTGCCGGGCCCGGTCCCGCATGTACTCGCGTCCTTCATCGGCCCTGGCGCGTAGGGCCTCCCGGGTTTCGCTCCCCGAGCGGGGCGCGTAGAGCACTCCTACCGCTGCTCCGATCCCTAAACCCGCTAGAAACCACAGCAGACCGTTGTTGCCGTCACGATCGGACATAAACCCTCCAGATTATCTATTGCGATGGTAGCACCCGCTACATAAATTGCAAATGGCTTGCAGGTTAGGGCAGGGAAGGTAGACAATCCAGTGGCAAAGGGGCGTGGGACCAGTGAAATACCGCCAGCGCGGCTATCAGGACAATAAGAAGAAGGAGGAAACTCCCAAACCGCAGGCGGGGCCAAAGTCGTCCCGAAAGGACAATACCTTTGGCCCGCGCGCCATACAAATGCCGGGCCGGCGGATACTTTCCCGTTGCTCACAATGTGGGAACATCCTACAGGAGCAAACGGACCTGACCGCCAAATGTCCCAAATGCGGCTTCGAACTGCATTCCTGCAAACAATGTACGCACTTTGATACTTCCAGCCGGTTCGACTGCACAGAACCCATCACAGAGAGAATTTTCCCCAAAGACAAAGCGAACAAATGCAGCTTCTACTCCATGCGCGTGTCGGTCGAGAAGGAAACGTCAACTCCCGCTGCCGCCAAGCCGATGGATGCCCGGCAGGCCTTCGAGAATTTATTCAAAAAGTAAAACTGAGAACTCGGAACCGGGACCCGAGAACCGATATCCCACCCGATTGCATTGAAAAAACAAACAGGACTGGAAGCCGGATCCGCCGATCTCGGGTTCTCGGTCTTTAGTTAGCGTTTGACCAGGACGCCGGATTCGGCGGTAGTGGATTTCACAGCAATATCGATGAAGGCCAGAGCGGCGCGGCTGAGGGCTTTATCTTTGCGGAAGACCAGCGCCAGGTCGCGCTTGATCTTGGCGTCTGCGATGGGGATCGCGGCCAGCACGTCGGCGCGCACATCTTCTGGGACAAAAGAGCGGGCGATGAAGCCAATGCCCGCGTCCGCGGCCACAAATCGCTTCAACAGTTCGCTGGAGTCCAGTTCCATCGTGTAGCGCGGCTTGATCTTGCGCTCGTGGAACAGCGCATCAAGATTGTCGCGAGTGTGCCCGGATTTGGGCATGATCAGAGGGTAATTCGCAGCTTCGGCAATGGTGGCCGATTTCTGCCCGGCCAGAGGATGTTTGGAGGGAACAATAATGACCAGTTCGTCGCGGTGGACGGGGACGACGGTCAATCGGGTGTCCGTGACCGGTAACGAGACCACGCCGAAGTCGACGGAATTATCAATCACCGATTCCAAAATCTTGGCGTAATCGGCGCGCTTGATATTGACCCCAACATCCGGATATTGCTTCTTAAAGCTGGCGAAGACTTCGGGAAGAATATGGAGACAGGTGCCTTCGTTTGCTCCCACCACGATTTCACCGCGCGGGACCCGCTCGGTCTCGGCGATCGCCGTCATGGCCGCCTTGCGTGCGGCCAGGGTCTCTTCCGCAAATCTTTGAAATAACTTTCCCGAAGCGGTGATCGAAACTTTGCCTCCGGAGCGGTCCAGCAGCCGCGCCCCCACTTCCTCCTCCAAGCTGCGGATTTGCGAGGAAATGGCCGGTTGCGTGCGAAAGCGCTTCTCCGCGGCACGGGAGAAGCTCGACAACCTTGCGACCTCTAAAAATGTCTCTAGTTGATCGAAGTCCATAGATCAGAACATCGGTGGCTTGGCCGGCATGCTTGACCCCCATAGCCCCGCGCAAAGCCTGTCAATAATTATACAAGTTGCTGAAAATATTCCAGTTGGGCACCATGAATCACGGGCCCTTATCTGCCCCATAAAAACATTCAATTGCTATACTTTAGCGCCTGCCCTAGACTCGGTGGGCGCTCTCCGGACGTGCTATTGTAGCAGGCGCGCAAATTCTCTTTGGATTCCCAGGTGTTAATCCAACTGAGGCCGGCGGCTTTGCCGGTCTTAGCTGACTTCCGGGCGTCATCCCGCAAAGGAGCAAGCTATGGCTGATGCAACTACTGTGCTGGAGTTCGCAAAAACCAGCGGAGCCAAGATTCTCGACCTCCGTTTTACCGACCTGCCAGGCCTCTGGCAGCACGTCTCCTACCCCATCAATCAACTGACGGAGGACTCCTTCGAAGAAGGTTTCGGCATGGATGGCTCTTCGATTCGCGGCTGGGCGGCGATCAACGAGAGCGATATGTTGCTGATCCCCGATCCCTCCACCTACATGTTGGATCCCTTCACCGAAGTTCCCACTCTGGTGATGGTATGCGATGTGATTGATCCCGTGACCAAACAGCGCTATGACCGCGACCCCCGCTACATCGCCAAGAAAGCTGAGTTGTACCTGGGTTCGACCGGCATTGCCGACACCGCCTACTTTGGAGCGGAAGCGGAGTTCTTCATTTTCGACAACATCCGTTTCGACCAGCGCGAACAACACGGTTTCTACTTCATTGACGCGGAAGAAGGCCGCTGGAACTCGGGCCGCGAGAGCAACAATCTGGGGTATCGTCCGCGCTTCAAAGAAGGCTATTTCCCGGTCCCGCCCACCGACCACTACCAGGACCTTCGCACCGAGATGGTCATGACGATGATCGGCTGCGGGTTGGATGTGGAATGCCACCACCACGAAGTTGCCACCGGCGGACAAACAGAAATTGACTTGAAGTACGACTCGTTGGTGCGCTCCGCCGACCACATGCTGCTCTACAAGTATGTGGTCAAGAATGTTGCGAACCAGTATGGCAAGACAGTCACCTTCATGCCCAAGCCGATCTTCCAGGACAACGGCAGCGGCATGCATACTCACCAATCGCTGTGGAAAGATGGAAAACCGTTGTTTGCCGGGGATGGATACGCGGGTTTATCACAGTTGGCGCTTTGGTATATCGGCGGCTT
>CAZETZ010000212.1:0-5086 GCA_964514735.1 uncultured Acidobacteriaceae bacterium
TAGGCCAAGTGCGGAAAAGCCTATGATCCGCGTTTTTTTTCCGCGTGGCCTACGGCGAGTGATGCGGTGATGAGCGGCGATTCGGCCGCCAGCACTCTGGTCGAAATAAAAATCAAACAGTTGGAACGCGGCGGAAAACAACTTACTGAGGAAGATAAAAAGGAATTGTACGAATCGGTCAAGCGCACCTACGACGAACAGACCGATCCGCGTTACGGAGCGGCGAGGTTGTGGATTGACAAGATTATTGATCCGGTGGAAACACGGGATGCGATTACGCAGGCGCTGGAAGCGTCCGCGCTAAACCCGGATGTGCCAGAGTTCAAAGTGGGAGTGCTGCAAACATGATGAACCACGGAGACTCGGAGACACGGAGCAAATTACTTTATGAAGCTCTCACGGAACAGATCATTGGGTCGGCCATAGAGGTGCACCGGGCGCTCGGCCCCGGACTACTAGAATCTGCTTACGAGGAATGTCTCTGCCACGAGCTACATCTCCAAAAACTAAGTTTCCAGCGTCAGGTCCCTCTGCCCGTTGAATATAAGGGGGTGCATCTGGATTGTGGTTACCGGGTTGATGTAGTCGTAGAAGATAAAGTTGTGCTCGAGCTTAAATGTGTTGAGCATATCGTCCCAGTACACGAAGCCCAGCTGCTCACATATTTAAAGCTGACGGGAAAACGTGTCGGCCTGATCCTCAATTTCCATGTTTCAACGCTAGTCCGCGGCGGTGTGGTGAGAAAAGTTCTATGATTTTTCTCCGTGCCTCAGTGTCTCCGTGGTGAAAAATGGATCGTATCGTCAAAATCGTCGAATGTCCCCGCGATGCCTGGCAAGGCCTGAAAGGCCAGGTCCCGGCCTATTTGAAGATTGATTATCTCAAAGCCCTAATCAGCGCCGGTTTCAAGAACATCGATGCCGTGTCCTTCGTTTCTCCGAAAGCCGTCCCGCAGATGGCCGACTCCGAAGAAGTGCTAAAAGAACTCGACCCGCCGGACGATGTGGAAATCATTGGCATCGTGGTCAACGAAAAAGGCGCGCAGAGGGCAATTAACACGAACGCTGTTCGTACGCTGGGATTTCCTTATTCAGTTTCACCTACCTTCCTCCGCAACAATCAACATCAGACCTTCGACGAGGCCATTGACGAATTGGAAAAAATCAAGCAGAAGGGCGAGGACGCGGGCCTGGATACCGTCGTTTATATTTCCATGGCCTTCGGCAATCCTTATGGGGATGACTGGAGCATGGACGAGGTCATCAACGCGATGGATGTTCTGGAGTCCTACGGCGTACGCACCATCTCGCTGGCCAACACCGTGGGCATGGCTGGACCAGCGCAGATTCGTGATCTGGTCTCGACGGTGCTGGCAAAATACGACTATATGGAAATCGGCGTTCATCTGCACAGCCGCGCAGATCAGGCAGGCAAAAAAATTCTGGCGGCTTACGATGCGGGCTGCCGAAGGTTCGATTCCGCGCTGGGTGGCCTAGGCGGATGCCCGTTTGCCCAGGATGCACTGGTGGGCAATATTCCCACCGAAATAGTTCTGAAAGCGTTGCAGGAGCGGGGCGCGCAACTGCCTTCGCTGAAACCGCTCGATACTCTGCTGCGAATCTCGACCGAAATCGGAGCACGCTATACAACTTCGCAGGCCGCGGATTAATACTTATGGATTACAAAGCCCTCAAACTAAGCGCGGAAAAAAACATCGCCACCATCACCCTGAACCGCCCCGAAAAACGGAATGCTCTAAGTTTCCAACTGGTCGAAGAACTACTGGCTGCGTTCGACGAAATTGAAAAATCTTCGGCCCAAGTGCTCATTCTTACCGGCTCGGGCAAGGCCTTCTGCGCAGGGATGGACCTCGATGGCCTGAAATCGCTGGTGGGAAAGACGCACGACGAAAATGTGCAGGATTCCGAACGCGCCGCGCGTTTGTTCCGCCGGGTTTACGATTTTCCGCTACCGACGATTGCGGCGGTCAATGGCGCAGCCATAGCCGGCGGCACGGCCATGGCAACCATGTGCGACTTCACGTTGGCGGTCCCCAACGCCAAGTTCGGTTACACCGAAGTACGCATCGGGTTTGTTCCTGCCATCGTATCGTCATTTCTGGTCTGGCAAGTGGGACACAAGATCGCGCGCGATCTATTGCTAAGCGGCCGCACCTTCGATGCCGACGACGCTTATCGCTTCGGGTTGGTCAACGAGGTCATTGATCCCGAGCGCCTCCTGCAACGTGCCACCGAGCTGGCCATCGAGCTGATGCAGAACAGTCCATCCTCCATGCGCGTAACCAAGAAACTGATCAACGGGTTCATCGGCAAAACACTCGATCAGCAGATTACGGATGCGGTCCATGACAACGCGGGGATACGCACGACGGAAGACTTCCGCGAGGGCATCTCGTCCTTTCTGGAAAAGCGCAAGCCGAAGTGGAGCGGCAAGTGAGCCAGGGGAACGTGTGCGAAACTCGGGTGCGCGTACGCTATGCGGAGACCGACCAGATGGGCGTGGTCTATCATGCCAACCATTTTGTGTGGTTTGAAATCGGGCGGGTAGAAATGTTGAGGCAACTCGGTTTTTCTTATCGCGACATGGAACAGCATGAAGGATGTTTTATCGCTGTCGCGGACGCCCGCTGTCGGTATAAAGCACCGGCGCGGTATGACGAAGAGATCATCGTGCGGACGCACCTGAAAAATGTGCGGGAGTCAATCATTCACTTCGGCTATGAGCTGGTACGGGCTGTGGATGGTGCTTTACTGGCCGAGGGCGAAACCACCCACGTTGTCACCAACTCGGAAATGAAAAGAGCGGTCCTCCCGGAAAAATATATGAGTGTTTTTCGCGAGGCAGTTGGAAAGTAGCCAGCAACACAAGGTCCCTCGGCGGGCTGACGCTCGCTCGGAATGACAGGTCGGTATTCGATGAAGGCCCTGCACATTAACGGCAACGATCTCACTTTAGAAGCCGTGTGCGAAGTGGCGGTTGAGCATCGGGCCGTCCTGCTTGATTCCGATGCACGCGAAGCCGTCCAGAGTGCCCGCGCCGTAGTGGATGCTCTGGTCGCAAGCAACAAAACTTCCTACGCAATAACGACTGGCGTCGGCAAATTGAGCGATGTCCGCATCGCTCCGGAGCAGATTCGCGAGCTCCAGGTCAATCTTGTGCGCTCGCACGCGGTGGGCGTGGGCGAGCCGCTGCCCGCGGTCGAAGTCCGGGCCATGATGGTGCTCCGCGCCAACTCTTTGGCCAAAGGCCATTCCGGGGTCCGCCCGGCAATCATTGACACACTCTGCGAGATGCTCAATCGCGGCGTGACTCCGTTTGTACCTTCGCAAGGTAGTGTGGGTGCGAGCGGCGACCTTGCGCCTTTGGCGCATCTGGCGCTGGTGCTCATTGGGGAAGGAGAATGCCTCGAAGAAAAAGGAAATCGCATTCCGGCGTCCGATGCGCTACGCAGCGCGCAGATCCAGCCTTTGGTGCTTGAGGCCAAGGAAGCAGTCTCGCTCATCAATGGCACGCAGGCGATGTTGGCGGTGGGATCGCTGGCATTGTCTGCGGCAGAAATATTGGTTGACTCAGCAGACGTGATTGGCGCGCTGACGCTCGATGCTCTGCGTGGGACGGATGTCGCGTTCGATGAACGGATTCACCAAGCCCGTCCGCACCGTGGACAACTCGCCACCGCCGCCAATCTGCGCAAAATGCTCGAGGGTAGCGAAATACGACACTCGCATGCGGACTGTAATCGCGTGCAGGACGCATACTCATTGCGCTGCATCCCTCAAGTCCACGGGGCAGTGCGCGACACGCTGGCGCACTGCCGCGAGGTCTTTGAGACAGAAATCAATTCCGCCGTGGACAACCCGCTGGTGTTTGTGAAAGATGCGAAAACTGCGGAAGGGGACGTACTCTCCGGGGGAAACTTTCATGGAGAACCCCTGGCTTTTGCTTTGGATTTTTTGGCGATTGCCTTAAGCGCGCTGGCAGGGATCTCGGAACGGCGTATCGAGCGCCTGGTGAATCCGGCGCTAAACGAAGGCTTGCCGGCATTTCTTGCGCCCGGCGCGGGCCTGAATTCGGGTTTTATGATGCCGCAGGTGACCGCTGCCGCGCTGGTCAGCGAGAACAAGGTGCTGGCGCACCCGGCATCGGTTGATTCCATCACCACTTCGGGAAATAAAGAAGACTACGTTTCAATGGGGATGACGGCGGGGTTGAAATTGAAGAGAATCGTCGAGAACACCCGTAACGTGCTGGCAATTGAGGCAATGGCCGCGGCGCAAGCGGTGGAGTTTCTTGCGCCGTTGAAAACGTCGAAGCGATTGCAGGTCGCGCAGTCGGTAATTCGTTCAGTCTCACCTGCGATGGACAAAGACCGGGTCATCTATGATGATTTCGTAAAAATTGCGAAAAAAATCGCGGACGGGAAATTAACGGAGGCGGCAGATTAGCTGCATAAGAAATCAAAGGCGCACGAATTTCTAAAAGCAATCTGCTTCAAGCAGGTTTTGCCGCCCGCCATCCAGTCCCAGCGTTCCAGCAATCTCTTTCATCGCCGCAATGCAAAAGGCAATGTGTTCTTCGATCCCAACTCCCAAAGCTGCGGCCCCGTTCACAATGTCATCCCGGTTGACGCTGCGGGCGAAGGCTTTGTCTTTCATTTTCTTCCGCACCGATTTTGCATCCACCTCGGCCAAAGATTTGCCCGGTTTGACCAGCGTCACCGCGGTGATAAATCCCGCCAGCTCGTCGCAGGCGAACAAAGCTTTCTCCATCGGCGTGTCGCGGGTCACGCCGGAATATTCCGCATGAGACATGATGGCGCGGCGAATTTCGTCCGACCACCCGCGATCTTTCAGAATTTCGTTTCCCTTGTAAGGATGGTCCTGAAGACTTGGCCACTTCTCATAATCAAAGTCGTGCAGCAACCCGGTGATTGCCCACAATTGCTCCGCTCCTTCCGACCCAGGACAAAACTTCCGCGCATAAGCCCTCATGCAAACTTCAACCGACAACGCATGCTTGCGCAAACTTTCCGATTGCGTGAACTCAGTTAGTAAACCCCACGCCG
>CAZETZ010000213.1:0-5030 GCA_964514735.1 uncultured Acidobacteriaceae bacterium
CGTCGTGGAAAGGCCGCTACATCGGCGTTGAAGAGATGAAGGTCGCCGTGATGGGATGCGTAGTGAATGGGCCGGGTGAATCCAAGCACGCCAATTTGGGGATTTCACTGCCCGGAACTTTTGAGGAGCCAAAAGCTCCCGTCTACGTGGATGGGCGGCTGTTTACCACGCTCAAAGGCGACAAGATTGTTGCTGAGTTCCGGCAGATCCTCGACGAGTACGTCGAATCACACTACGCGGCAAAAGAAGAAGTAGCCATGAAGGCGTAATTCGATCAACAAGTTGTGCGCTTATCTGCGCGAGATATCACCACAGAGCTCGCTTCAATTCCCTGGAAGCATTAGTCGCTTCACCTTTTTTCGCATTGAAAATACCTACAACATGCAGATCCCGAAGAAATTTGGTCTGCTTGTTGTTCTTAAGGTCCGGGTTCTTCTTAAATCCTTCCGCGATGAGCCATCGTTCTAGAAACGTTGTAGACTTGCTCCCGCTGTTGCCCCTTCTTTTGTCTCTCCCTTTGGTGGTTTGCATGCGAAGCACGAAAAGCATAGGCTTACCATTGGTTTCAGAGCAAACGTCGTTATATTTTGAAAGATTGGACGGGTTCATAGCTTCGCGGAGTATGGACCGCTTACAGGCTTGACCAACGTAGTATGGCGTGTAGCCCTTGCCGGCATGAATTACAAAAACGTAACATCCGCGCACACGGGACAGACCTGTTCGTCTTCTGTCCAATTCTCTTTTTAGATTCCTGATCGACTCCCCGGTAATTAGTTTCTTTTTTCCGTACCGTGCAAGCTTAAAAGGGCCCTCGACGTCGAAGATCATATCTGCACTCCCTTGATAAAATCGCCCATCGCTTGGGTGGGCAACATTATCACACAAACTTAACGCAATGATCAGAGCTGCCAGAGCAGTGGCAGTCTCGGGTTTTACACTGCAAGAAGCGACGCGGGGCCGCGAGCATAAGTAAGGATTTTGTGATAAAGTAAGGAATATGCAAAAACCGGCCAAAATTACCAGCAAGGGCCAGATTACCGTGCCTCGCGAGGTTCGCCGCGTGCTGGGAGTTCGCGCCGGGGACCACCTGGTATTCGAGAACGACGGCAAGGGCGTCCGCGTGCGGCCGGTACGGAAGAAGAGCGCATTTTCCAAATATCGCGGGATTGGAAATCCGAAAATTGGTTCTGGAAGAAGGAACATCTCCCGCTGGTTGCGCGACCTTCGCGGGCAATGACCACGGCAATCGACACCAACGTGGTAATCGCGTTGTGGGACGAAAACGCGACCCTCAGTTCCGCCGCGCAGACGGCTTTGGAGTTGGCATTCAGCCGCGGCAACCTGATCGTCGCAGCCCCGGTGTTTGCCGAGTTGATGGCCGCTCCCGGACGCAGCGAAAGTTTTGTCGATTCATTTCTCGAAGATACGGGAATCGCCGTGGATTGGGACCTGGATGAAACGGTATGGAGGGCCGCCGGACGGGCATTCCGCGCTTATTCGGAGCGGCGGCGCAGACAGCGCGATTCGGGGCCTCGCCGCATTCTGGCAGATTTTCTGATCGGGGCCCACGCCCATGCTCGCGGTTTTCGACTTCTAACTCTGGATGAGGGGTTGTATCGGGCGGCGTTCGCGAATTTGACGATTGAGACGATTTAGCTTTCCAAGGAGCTGATCCGGGTGTCGCCAGCCTCAATCGAAGACCAGCACCACCCTAGCCGTGCCGCCTCCAGAGAGAAGAATTGAGGTCCGCGCCGATATGGCGCAACCATCAAGAAAGCCAAGGCCATTGGCGGTTGCGCCCCACCGGCGCGTTGGTCGAAACCAACCCGAAAACGGCAGGGCTTAAAGCCACTGCCCTGATACGTAGCATTTCTCTCAAACTGCACCACTACCTGAGGCCAACTGTGCTTGGCTTCTGACAGCGTAGCTTCTAGAATCCGAAGTAGCGTAATCACCATGGTGAATGAACAGTGGTTCATTGCAAGTATCGGTGTAGTTTGCGGCGGACTGGTTGCCTGGATTGGCTTGCGGGCACGGGCCGCGGCGTTGAAGTCCCGTCTGGCGTTTTATGAAAATGAGTTAACCATTTCTAAGACACAGTTGGTCAACCATCAGGAAGCCAGCGCCAAGCTGCGGGAAAATGTGGCCCGGCTGGAGGCGATGCTCTCCCATGAAAAGACGGCCAGCCAGGAGAAGCTCGCTTTGGTGGACCGTGCCACCGAAGAGCTACGCGAGGCCTTTCAGGCCCTGGCGGCGGAGGCGCTCAAGAGCAATAACCAATCGTTTCTGGATTTGGCCAAGACCAACCTGGAAAAATTCCAGACTGCCGCCGCAGGCGATTTAGCGGCACGGCAGAAAGCAGTCGAAGGTTTGGTGGCGCCAATCAATGAATCCCTCACTAAAGTGGACGAGAAAATCCGTCAGATTGAGAAGGAACGCAATCAGGCCTACGGTGCTCTGATGGAGCAGGTGCAGTCGCTGGTCTCCACTGAGAAAGCGCTCCAGATGCAAACCGGAAATTTGGTAACGGCATTACGTGCTCCACATGTCCGCGGACGCTGGGGAGAAATTCAGCTGCGGCGCGTGGTTGAGATTGCCGGCATGCTTCCCTACTGCGACTTCTCCGAGCAGGAAACGGTCTATTCGGCGGAAGGGCGGCTGCGGCCCGACCTGATTGTAAAGTTACCCGGCGGAAAAAACGTAGTGGTGGATGCCAAGACACCACTACAAGCATATCTTGAGGCGATCGAAGCCACCGATGATGAAGTTCGCCGAACCAAGATGGCCAACCACGCCCATCAGGTCGCCATTCACATGGAGCGTCTCAGTTCCAAATCTTATTGGGAGCAGTTTGAAGCCTCACCGGAATTTGTAGTCATGTTCCTTCCCGGAGAAACATTTTTCAGCGCCGCGCTGGAGCAAGACCCTGGGCTGATCGAAGCTGGCGTCAGCCAGCGGGTGATTCCGTCTTCACCGACAACACTTATCGCGCTGCTCAAAGCCGTGGCTTACGGCTGGAACCAGGAAAAGCTGGCGCGCAACGCGCATGAGATCAGCATGCTCGGCAAAGAGCTGCATGACCGTTTATGCAGTCTCGCCGGACACATGGAAGCCGTCGGCAAAGGACTCGATCGAGCTGTCGAGAGTTACAACAGAGCTGTGGGATCACTCGAAAGCCGCGTCATGGTCTCCGCGCGAAAGTTTGCGGAACTGGGCGCGCCGGTGTCGGAAGCGATTCCGGAGGTCCCGCAGATCGAAACTACAACGCGCACTCTCGCTCTCGAGTGGGAGGACGAACCAGCGCTGGAACTGTTGAGGGAACACAAGCCGACTGGGACCGAAGGCTAAGCAACTTGCTCGACGACACTGAGTTCCAGCGAGTGTATTCCATCGAAAGTAACGAAAAAACACTCGACTGAAAGTTCGGGAAAATCAGTCTTTAACAACTCGGCTGCCCGTTTTAGTTCCTGCTGATGATGTTTTGCTTCCACTTCCCGGTCATTTCCAAAAGCCGCCAAGCCGCCGTAAGTCGCACAGTCGGAATGGCTCATCAGGTAAGCCTTAGTGGTTTTATGCAGCTGGATAGAAAGCCGGAACTGCTCAAGAATAAAGTCGCGCTCGAAATCGTTGCGGGGAGATGCTAGTGTCTTGGCCCCTCCGGCGATGACGACCATGTCCGGGCGTTTGATTTCGCGTCGGTCTAGAAACTTGCGTACCGCCTGTCGTATGCGCTGGTCAAAACAGCAGAGCACGGCGGCATCCGCCACATACTGTTCGGGCGGCGAGTCAAAATGGAATACTTTCTTCATCTCCGGCATGGGCTTTAATTTTAACTGAAAAATTTCTGCGGCGCGAAGGGTTGATAAAATCGAAATCTTGCCCTCTGCCCTTGAACTCGGACGACTGCGCGTAGTTTTGGTGAACCCTCGCAACCCTCTCAATATAGGCGCTGCCGCGCGGGCCATGAGCAATTTTGAGTTCTCGCAGCTGCGGCTGGTGAATCCCTACTATGTAGCGTTTCGCCAGGCGACTTCCGCAGTGGGTGCTTCCGATTTACTGGCGAATGCGGTTGAGTACAAGAGCGTGGCGGAGGCTGTCGCTGACTGCTCGCTCGTCGTGGGAACCACCGCTGTCGGGAAGCGTCACTTACAACAGCCGCTGAAAAGACTGGAACAGGGCGCGAATTTGATCCGCAGACGCCTTCGTTCAGGCAATGTTGCCATTCTGTTTGGGTCGGAGAAGCGCGGCCTCTGCAATGAAGACTTCAGCCACTGCAACTGGCTCATGCGCATTCCCACCGGTGAAGGAAATATTTCCATGAACCTGGGTCAGGCAGTTGCGGTCTGCCTGTATGAACTTGCGCGTGACGCCAAAACCAAGGTCGGCAAGAAAACTGATTATGATCTACCCGCAACTTCAGGTGAGCTTGAACAGATCACCGGACTACTGCTCGATTCTCTTCGTGTCAGTGGATACATCAAGCCTGGCTCTGCCGCCAATACCGATGAAAAAGTGCGCCGGCTGATTCGGCGGCTGAACATCCCAGCCCAGGATGCCGTGGTTTGGCTCGGCATCTTCCGGCAAATTTTATGGAAAGTGAACGCCGGTGAAAAACCCGGGCGTTAGCGTTGTCCCCACTTCAATTTGCTGTGCAGAACATCGAAAAACGTCCCTTTGATGCGTAGCAGCTTCACCTGATAATCCGACTTGCGGCACAAAACGCGATCGCCATCAAAAACCGGCATACCCACTTGGCCATCGATGCTCAGATAGGCTTCGTCCTCGCCGGTCTTGGCGATGATTTCAATTTTCGCGGAGTCGCGTACCACCAGTGGCCGGTGGGTCAGCGAGTGCGCGGAAACCGGCGTAATCAGAAAACCATCCACTGTCGGCATGAGGATTGGTCCGCCAGCCGCGAGAGAATATGCCGTCGAACCAGTCGGCGTGGAAACGATAATACTGTCGGCCTGGTAACTGGAGACGAATTCTCCATCCACATACACGTCGCAATGATTCAACCGCGCAATGGT
>CAZETZ010000214.1:0-5030 GCA_964514735.1 uncultured Acidobacteriaceae bacterium
CGCGACGTGGGTGATGCTCGACTCCTCGCATCGCATTATCCTGTTCGAGGAGGACCGCTTCAACCCCGCCATGAAGGTGGCCCTCGCCCTCTCCCACCTGATCCGCCCCCAGTACCCCGGGGACAGCCTGCACCTCGTGCTCTTCCATGACTCCGCCGAGGAGGTGCCGCTCTCCCAGCTCGCGCGGGTGCGGGTGGGCCCCTATTACACCAACACGCGTGAGGGTCTCCGCCTGGCCCAGCGCATCCTGCAACGCCAACGCAAAGACATGAAGCAGATCGTCATGATTACCGATGGCAAACCCTCGGCGCTGACTCTTGAAGACGGGCGCATCTACAAAAACGCCTTTGGCCTGGATCCGTTGGTGGTGAGCCAAACGCTGGAAGAAGTATCAAAGTGTAAAAGGGCGGGGGTTCTGATTAACACCTTCATGCTGGCATCCGACTATGGACTGGTGCAGTTTGTGCAGAAGGTGACGGAGATGTGCAAAGGCAAGGCGTACTTCACAACGCCGTACACGCTGGGTCAATATCTTCTGATGGATTACATGTCGCGAAAAACCAAAACCATCCATTAATGCGGCCGGATTTTCGGGACAGCCCCCGAATCAGCAAAAATAAACGTAAAACTTCGTCCCTTCCGAGCATGGGTCACCAGCACAGGTCGAAAGCAAGCAATACATGTCCCTCCCGCCCGGCGCGCGCTGGGATAGACAATTCCCGCCGATCCCAGTTGCAGAAGTTGGGCCCCTAATTGTTGTGAGGCGGCGTAGCTGTCCGGCGACAGGCAGTCCACATATCCCCTTGCCCCCCGTATGTCATGAAACTCAGCCCGAAAATCGGCGAGGTAGTCCACGTAATCGGAGCTGTCCTCTTCCTGCCAATTGATTTCTTTTAACCACAGCCGCCGATGATGGGCTGCTTCCGCCTGGGAGGTCGCCAGCTCAAAAGACGCATACCAGGCGCCGCGGTCCGGCGAATTGAACCGCGATCCATGCGGCGCAGCATGGCAAAACGCCGCATTGATGATGCGGTAGGAAGGAATGCCGAACACCAGTTCCCTGGCATCGACACCGGGCAGCTTTCCCGATTCCGCCAGCAAGCGGTCGTTAGTGGCATTGTCGAGTTCGAAAATCCCGTCCAGAATTTCGCCATCGTCGGTTAGACGCGTCAGCACAGAAGCGCCATCCCCGGCATACTGCGCAGGGATCAAACGGTGAGTGTCGCGTTGATCGATTTGGGATGTATGAGGGACCACTTAGCGTCCACCGCGCCGGCTGTCCAGCAACCGTCGGACCTGGACCATGGCCGGCATACCACCCTCCATGAGCGACGCGAGTGGCGAAACGCCATTGAACATGGGATTGCTGTTCGGACGCGACATCCATTGATCAGCCAATTTTCGGGCAAACAGGATATTCAATGCTTTGAAGATTCCGATCAGAAAAGAAACGCGCGTCAACTCATCCTGCGTGAGAACGCCTTTGCGCGTCCGTTTGAGCCCGTAATATCGCCCATGGGAAACCCCGCCCAGCAATCTCATCGCGTCGTCATTGTTGATGTCCCAGGTCTCGGCAATCTTGAAAAATGCCGCGATCGCGGCATAGCTCAGCCTTTTACGCGTGGCCGCGTCGCTGAGATTCGGAAGCTTCCGCAGATCCAAACCCAAATCCGGGACTGCCACTGCGGCATTCATATTTACTCCAAATATGAACTAATTTTAGTACATATTTGAAGTAAGTCAAGATTGAAAAATGCGCCCCTCTTAAAGCCTTGTTTTCAATGAGATATGTAGACTCAAACCTTCAGAATTTCACCAACCGCACGATACGCCTGATCAATCGCGCAATCCGTATACGCATATGCCCCCGCGTCTGCATTTGCAATCGCCAGCCGGCCAAACGGTTTGCGGGCAATTTCACAAGGCAACTCTCCACCCTCTAGCCAAAATTTGTCCCACAGCGAGTTGTATTCATACGCATATCCGTGGGGCCAGCGGTTCGCAGTAATCGCGACAATATCCCGCGCTGGATCAAATCCGCCCACACTAAGAGATCGTGCCAATTGGTCGCGAATATTCCACTCCATGGTCTCAAACGAAGTCGCATACAACTCGCCTCGCCCAATGCGATGCTGGTCCCGCGCCGGACGCCCCGGCTTATTCGGCGCACGCATCATGTGGACAACAATCGGCTCATCCGGTTTGCGCGGGCATTGATACTCCCCAATGCTGACGGGAAGGTCGAGACTCCACTGCGTGTGATAACTGCCCGGAGCATAGACCGAACTCACGCCCAGCTTCTGAAACGAAGTCCAGTTGCGAATCGCCACATTGGTGTACAGCAAAGGAACTTTGGCCGCGTCGGCCAGCGCGTCTTTCTGCACGTCCGGCAGTTCATCGCAGATATAAGGAATCACCACATGCCAGCAGGCGAGGATGCAATGTGCCGCTCGTGTCGTGAATACTTTGCCCTGGCTCACGTATGTAATTTCTACTTCCTTGGCTGTTGATGGATCGCCATCGTGCTTCACCCTCACGACCGTACTGTTCAAGCGAATACGCACCGAGGATGACGCCTGGTCCAGCTTGGAATAGTCGGCCCGCGCAGTTACAATGTCGCTCGCCGAATTTCCCGGGACCGCCTTCGGGAGCAGCTTCCGCACCAGCAGGCGGGCAATGCTGGCGTTGCCATCGGGAAAGTGGAAGAAGTATTTCTCGGCTTCCTGGTTGGGAATGGCGTCGCAGTTCATGCCTTTGCCGGGAGCAGGATCAAGATTCATTCCGGCAAAACCCGGCAGACCGATTCCCCACGCGTCTTGCGCTGAAATGGCGTCAATGCCCAATCCGAAATTGGGCGTGGGGACCGCCTGGAACAACCGCACCAACTCCTCGCTGACTCCGACGATCTCGGTTAAGAATTTTGCATAGCTGATGCGCGCCAGCCGCGCCTTCTTTTCAACAGAACTCAACCCTGGGTAATAATCTTTTTGCTCTATCAGCAGGCGTTCCAAGTCCTTCTTTGCTGCTGCTGAAAGAGGAGCCTCTGCCATGAACTTCTTCCACAGATCGTCGTCCGCCTGAGGTTTGTCACTGGTTTCGGTCAAAGCGCCGACTAAGGGATTTCCCAACAGTTTGTCGGCGCCGAACGTTTCCTTGTCGAAAAATATGTTGGGAATGAGTCCCTGCGAGCGGTAGAGATTCTTGTCGACGTGATGGGGATAGGAGGGAACGTCGATTCCCAACTCCTCGACCACGCTTTTGGCCACCGCGCTGTAAGGCCGCGGGCTCTCGATCGAAAAAGTTCCGCCGTACCCCAGCAAAAATCGGTTACCCACATGAAATTCGTTGCGCTTGGCGTGTCCGCCAAAGTCATCATGGTTTTCGAGAATTAAGATTTTTGCCTTTGGACCAGTAGTCTTACGGAAGAAATGCGCAGCGGCGAGCCCGCTGATGCCACCGCCCACGATGACCAAATCATAAGTTTCACCGGTGTCCACAGGCTTTTCGGCAGTGCTCCAGAAAGTCCCATCACGCAGGCTGTGAGCGACTTCGAAAGCGCCGGGATGACTTCCGCGTAATCCGGTCAGCGCCGGAGGATAGTAGGGTTTGGTGGGATCTGAATCTTGCCCGAAGGCGTATGACTGGGCCGGAAGCATCGCCGCGCCTACGGTTAGCGAGACCCCATTTAGGAAATCTCGCCTCGTGATGCGGCGGTGCATGCCTAACTCTCGATCACAGGAATTGTGCAAGCAAGGATCCTCGGCAAACTCGGCCAGAATGGCGGAGCCGATTCAATCCACAAATTATATGCCGGGAAATTGTTAACGAGTGTGGCCCAAGGTCAGCGGCTACGCCGGATTGTCAGCCTTCTTCACCGCCGACTCCGCGCCCTGGAAACCGATCTTGCTGTGGGTGCCATCGCAAAAAGGTTTATTCACCGATCCGCCGCAGCGGCACAAAGAAATTCCCGCCTTGCCGGTCAAATCAAATTTGCTTCCGTAAGCGCCATACAGTTCAATTCCATCCGCCGGTTCTACGCGATAAGGGCCATTTGGTCGTATAGTGATTTTGATTGCCATTACTCCTCCTAAAGAATAAAAACCGGATGCTTGAAGATACCACGGCGGTGTGGGCGATGGCAGGCATCGTTGGCAAAGGCTGAGATACTATATTTGGGTAGCCCAAGTTCTTAGCGGCGATCAATAATCTTCCGCTCTATGGATCAGACTTTTCATATCTTCCAGGCCTTCCTGGCGCCAGCTTTGCTTGTCTCCGCTACCTCTCTGTTGATTTTGTCCATCAACGTGCGGCTCATGGGGATCGTCAGCCGCCTGCGGCAATATACCCACGCTAAACACGATGCCGTCAAGAATGACCGGTTGCAGGAAGCCGAAGCGTATACCGCGCAAATCCAGGTTATTGAAAACCGGGGCGAGATGATCCGGCATTGTTTCCTGCTGGCGCTTATGTGCCTCATCGGCACAATTACGTCATGTTTGCTGCTGGGCTTTGGACTCTATTGGGCGCAGGCTGCGGCGGCATCGGTGATCGTGTTTGTAGCATCTCTGATTTGCCTGCTCGCGTCCGCCATCTACTACTTCCGCGAGGTCACCATGGCGCTGAGTGCGGTGCGGGAGGAAGCGCGAGACTCACGCTTCATGGACTTGGGCCCTCATCCTGAAAATCAGGGCCACAACCCATTGTGAGAATCGGTACGAAATTCATGCAGGTCCGGGGCTATTTCTTGATTTCCTCCGGCGGCTTCACGTGGCGAAAGGAACGGTACAACAGGAAGTCGTAGATCACTTTCATGCTTCCTCCCAAAACCAAAGGCGCTGAAAACGCCACGTGCTGCATGAGCACGCCTGAGAGGGAAGCGGTTACTGCCCAACCGCCGGTCCGCGTAAGGTTTGTTACTCCACTGGCGTAAACGCGCTCATGCGGCTGCACCACCGCTGCAACATAGGACTGGCGCGTGGGCACATCCATCTCCACCAGCGCCTCGCGCAACAGCAGCATGACTGCCGCAA
>CAZETZ010000215.1:0-5019 GCA_964514735.1 uncultured Acidobacteriaceae bacterium
CAGGGCGGCCAGATTGCCAAGGGTCATCGAGAGTGCGGCTGCCGCCCAAAGGAACCACAACGCGCCCGGCGCATGCGCCTCAAAAACGATGCGCAGCAATACCGCGAACGCCGCCGCTTTGGGTCCGGTGGACATGAACCCCACCACCGGAGAGGGCGCGCCTTCGTACACGTCAGGAGTCCAAACGTGAAAGGGCGCGGCCGCCACCTTGAAACCCAGTCCAACAAACATCAGGGCAAACGCGGTATAGGCGAGCATTGGAATGCTTCCCGATTTGAGCGCGCTCTGTAGCGCCAGGTTGATTTGCGGAATGCTGGTGGACCCGGTCGCCCCGAACATCAGCGCCACACCGTAGAGAAAGAACGCGGTGGCGAACGACCCCAGTAAAAAATATTTGACCGAGGCTTCGCTGCTGACCGCGGCCCGCCGGCGGAAGCCGGCCAAAATATAGGAGGAGATCGAAGAGATTTCCAGCGCGATGAAGATCAAGACCAGCTCGACCGCCGACGACATCAGGCACATGCCGACAGCGCCGAACAGGAGCAGTCCGTAGTATTCTCCAGCGCGGATTTTGTGTACTTCCATGTACTCATACGACGTGAGGATGACGACCACCGTGATCGCGGTCACCAGAAAATGAAAGAAGACGCTGAATCCATCGACCTGGATCATGCTCCAGAAGGCCGCGCCCGGCTGTTTCGCCATGCAGAAGGTGGAAACGAACGCGGCCAGAGCACCAAACAGCCCCACGCCTCCGAGGATTTTGGCCCGGCCACGTTCTTCGAGCAACGGATCGAGCACCATGATGATCATGCCGAAGACCGACAGAACAATCTCCGGAAGAATGCGCAAGTAGTCGGCGGTCTGCGGCGTGGCGTTCATCGTCCCACCACCCGGCTGGCCATTTGCGTAATGGGAGCGAGCACGGCTTGCACCGCAGGATTAATCGTGTCGAGCCACAGAAAAGGGGCCACCCCCATGACCAGCGCCATGATTGCGGCGGGGACCAATGCGGTTTTCTCGCGCAGGTCAAGGTCTGGCAAAGTGTTGTTGACCGT
The DNA here is from genome assembly GCA_964514735.1 of uncultured Acidobacteriaceae bacterium. Lineage (GTDB taxonomy): Bacteria > Acidobacteriota > Terriglobia > Terriglobales > Acidobacteriaceae > CAWBXL01. The sequence continues at coordinate 1,059 of CAZETZ010000215.1, forward strand.
GTGCGTGACTTTTCCGTAGAACACGCGCTGATACATCCACAGCAGGTATCCCGCCGCCCAGATCACGCCGGTTGCCCCCAGGATTCCATAAATCGCCCTCGCCTGGAACGCTCCACTCAAAACCAAAAACTCGCCGACAAATCCGTTCAACAGGGGAAGCCCGCCCGATGCCAGAACAATAAAGAGAAAGAATGCCGCGTAGGCCGGCATCGGCGTGGCCAGCCCGCCGAATTCGGAAATCTCGTAGGTGTGGCGGCGCTCATATAGGATTCCTGCCAGCATGAACAGCCCTCCGGTTGAAATTCCGTGCGCCAGCATCACATAAGTCGCGCCGTTCAATCCCGCGGAGGTAAAACTAAAAATTCCCAGCACCACAAATCCAAGATGGCTGACTGAAGAGTAGGCAATCACCTTCTTCATATTCGGCTGGACTAGGGCCACCAGCGCCCCATAGATGATGCCGATCAACGCCAGGACCATGATCCATGAAGCGTTGGCTCGCGATTGCTCCGGAAATAGTCCCAGGTTGAAGCGCAGCATTCCGTAGGTCCCCATCTTGAGCAAGACGCCAGCCAGCAAAACCGATCCCGCGGTTGGCGCTTCCACGTGCGCATCCGGCAGCCAGGTATGGAAAGGGAACAGCGGGACCTTTACCGCAAAGGCGATGAAGAAGCCGAGAAACAGCCAGCAGGCTGCGCCCGCGTAGCCGGCGACCGCTCCCTGATGGATCGCAGTTTGAATCGCGACAAAATCGAACGTCCCCGTCTTTGCATACAGCCACAAAATCGCCGCCAGCATGAACATGGAAGCGACCATGGTGTACAGGAAAAATTTGATGGCCGCATAAACCTTGCGCCCGTGCCCATACATGCCAATCAGCAACGCCATGGGGATCAGCGTGGCTTCCCAAAAGAAATAGAACACAAATAAATCAAGCGCGACAAAGACGCCGATCAGCGCGGTCTCCATCGCCAGCAGGAGAATGAAGAATTCCTTGACCCGTTCGTGGATGGATGTCCAAGAAATCAGCACGCACAGTGGAGTCAGAAAGGTCGTGAGCGCCACCAGCCACATGGAAACGCCGTCCACGCCCAGGTGATAGTGAATGTTGGGCGTCGAAATCCATGCCCGATCAAGCTCGAAGTTGAATCCCGCCCTAGCGCGGTCAAAGTGCACCACCAGGTGCAGCGAGAGCACGAATGTCAGCAGAGATATGCCCAGGGCAAACCAGCGAATTTCCCGGTCGCGCCTGGGAGATACCAGTAGCAATAGGGCGCCTGCCAGCGGCGTGAACGTCACCAGGGTCAGGATCCAGCTATGCAACGCGGCCAGGTTCATCGTGTGCCCATCCAGATCATGTAACCGATCACCACCGCGGCCCCGGCTGCGATCCAGCCCGCATACGACCGCAAATTGCCGGACTGCATGTGCCGGACCGAGTCCGAAACTTCGCGCGCGCCGGATGCGCTGCCATCGAGCGCAGCGTCAATCACGCCCTGGTCCACGCCCTTCCACAAGATGTTGGTCGAGCCCAGCAGTAGAGGTTTTATGAACAGAGCAGCGTAAATTTCATCCACGTAATATTTGTTGAATACGGCACGATAAAGACTTCCTAAGCCATCGGCGATCTGCTGCGGGAGCTGTGGTTTCTTGTGGTAGAGCAGCCAGGCGAAGAACAACCCAAGAACCGCAACCGCGACCGAAACCAGCATCAGCAGTTCTTCAAGATGACCTTCCACGTGAGCGCTCGCTTCGCCAAGACTTTCCGTACCGCTCTGAAACACCGGCGCAAGGAAGTGCTCAAACCGTCCGCCAATGCCAACCCATCCACCGACAAGCGAAAGCACCGCCAAAACCATCAGCGGGACCAACATCACCATCGGACTCTCATGCACGCTGCCGTGACCATCGTGTGGCGCGGGCACTCCTGCCCGCGTGCCGGCAGCGTCGTGCCCGTGTCCATGTTCCGCAGACTCTTCCCCCTTGTACTCCCCAAAGAAAGTCATAAACCACATGCGGAACATATAGAAGGAAGTGATAAACGCGGTGACAAGTCCGACCAACCAGTAAACCCAATTGAACTGATAGGCCCGCCACAAAATTTCGTCCTTGCTGAAAAAGCCAGCAAGCGGCGGAATGCCAGCGATAGCAAAGGTTCCGGCGGTCACCGTCCAGAAAGTCCATGGAATCTTCGTCCGCAGACCGCCCATCTTACGCATGTCCTGCTCGCCGCCTACGGCGTGGATGACAGAACCAGCCCCAAGAAACAAGAGACCCTTGAAGAAGGCATGAGTCATCAGATGGAAGACACCGGCGGAAAATGCTCCGACGCCACAGGCGATGAACATGTAACCAAGCTGTGAGACCGTAGAGTAAGCCAAGACTTTCTTGATATCGGTCTGCGTGATGCCAATAGTCGCGGCAAACAATGCAGTCAGAGTTCCAACAATAGCGACAACCGTCAGCGCCATCGGCGCATGCTCAAAGATCACATGTGAGCGCGACACCATGTACACGCCGGCGGTGACCATCGTGGCTGCGTGAATTAGTGCTGAAACCGGCGTCGGGCCTTCCATCGCGTCGGGCAGCCAGACATATAGAGGGATTTGCGCTGATTTTCCCGCTGCTCCAACCATCAGCAGGATGCCAATTGCGGTAAGCAGTCCAGCGGAACCTGTTTCAACTCCGAGGAGAGCAACCTTGGAAAATACCTCTGTGAAGGTCAACGATCCGAAGTGCTGGATGATCAGGAATAGTGCGATCAGAAATCCGAAGTCGCCAATGCGGTTAACGATGAAAGCCTTCTTGCCCGCAGAAGCCGCCGAATCTTTCGTGAACCAGAACCCGATCAGCAAATACGATGCCAGTCCCACACCCTCCCAGCCGATAAACATTTGCAGGTAGTTGTTGGCCAGGATCAGTGTCAGCATAAAAAACATAAACAGGTTCAGATAGGTAAAGAAGCGGTAAAAGCCCGGGTCATCCCACATGTAGCCGACGGAATAAATGTGGATGAGAAACCCAACGCCCGTCACGACCAGCAGCATGATCAGGGAGAGCTGGTCAAGATAGAAACCAAAGTCTGCCTGGAAGCCACTGATTTGGATCCACTGTGCGAAATGCTCTGTGTAAGGGATGGGAAGGGCACCGGCCCAGCGAAGATCTCGAGTTAACGCTATCTGAATCCACACCGTCAACGCCTTGATAAATGCGGCACCACAGAAGCACAGCGCCACGCCAGCCACAACCTGCCGGGAAAACTTCTTCCCAAAGAAGCCGTTGATGGCCGCGCCAGTAAGCGCGAGCACCGGAATGATCCAAAGATGGAGACTGGTCGTCATAATTTAAGCAGGTTTACCTTATCCACATTCAGTGTTTCGCGCGTGCGATAAACGGCGATGATGATCGCCAGTCCCACCGCAGCTTCCGCAGCCGCCACGACCATTACAAAGAAAACAAAAATCTGTCCGCTGAGCGCGTGCCAGTGCGCGGCGAAAGCCACGAAAGAAAGATTCACGCCGTTGAGCATCAGCTCAATCGACATAAAAATGGTGATGATGTTGCGCTTGATCAGAAACCCGGTGACACCGCAGGCTAACAGAATGCCGCTCAGCACCAGGTAGTAATGCAGCGGTACCATCAGTTCTCCTTCTCCTGCGAAGGCTCGGGCCTCGCCGCCAGCACCACGGAGCCAAGAATCGCAATCAGAATCAAAATTGACGTGACTTCAAATGGCAGCAGGAAGTCGTGGAACAAAAGCTGCGCCAGCGCTTTCGGCGGCCCAGGCAGCGCGCCCACATCGACGCCTTCGGTGCCAGAGTGATGCAGCAACACCCATGCGATCAGCAGGCTGCCGGTCAGCATTCCCGGAACGCCGATCAGAAGAGCAACGTGGCTGCCCTTGCTGTGTTCTTCTTCGCCGGCATTGAGCAACATGATGACGAAAACAAACAGCACCATG
>CAZETZ010000216.1:0-4971 GCA_964514735.1 uncultured Acidobacteriaceae bacterium
GAATTTCAGGGACGTCGTCCGCTGTGGCTGCACGGAGACCGATGTTTAGTTTGTTTGTCATTCCGACAAGGACACCGAGCTTGCCGAAGGGGACCAGGAGGAATCCGCCGTTTGCCGGCGCATTCGTGCAGCGTCCGGGAAACCAGATTCCTCACGCGATAAAGCCGCGCTTCGGAATGACCAATGTAAGGATTACTTGTTTCCCGAATCTTCCTTGGCCAGCTTCACCTTGGCCGATTCCAGTTTCTTCTGCACCTTGGCCACGTCGCTGGGATCGAGTTCCGCGCTGACCGTTTTGTTCCATTCATTCAACGCGCGTTCCCAGTGTGTCGCCGCCAGTTTCAGGCGTCCGGTCTTTTGGTAAAGGTCCCCTAAATGGTCCTGCACCGTGGGATCGCTGCCAATGTGCTGGGATGCCTTGGTCAGGTTCTCCTCCGCCAGGTCATACTTGCCCAAGCGGAAATAGGCCCAGCCCAGCGAATCCAGATAGGCCCCATTGGCCGGGTCCAGGTCCACCGCTTTCTTAATCATGCCGAACGCCTCTTCCAGCTTCACATTGCGGTCGGCCAGCATGTAGCCCAGGTAATTCAGCGCTGCCGTGTTCTGCGGATCGGCGCCGATCACCTTGCGGAACATCTCTTCGGCTTGATCGTACTTCTTTTGCCGCTCGAACACCGAGCCGCGCAGAAAATCCACTCCCTGTTTTTCTTCCGGCTTGGTGGAAAGTCCGGCTGCCTTTTCGGTGGCTTCTTCGGCCTCCGGGAAGCGGCGCAGCCGGGTATACAGATTGGCCAGGGTGATGTAGACGTCCCGGTCTTCCGGCGCTCCCTTGAGCAACCCCTTCAGCTTCTGCACGCCTTCATCGGCCGACGCGGTCTCGGCAATCTGGGTGGCATAGGTCATTTTCAACGTGCTGTTATTGGGGAATTTCTGGATCGCCTCTTTGGCGGCATCGGTGGCCTGCTGCCACTGCTTGGCTTCACGATAGGTATCGATGATTTCCTGGTATCCACGCACCGCGTTGTCGTCGCCCAGCGCCAGCATCTTGCGGAACGTGTCCAGTGCCATGGCGTCGTTGTCGCTGTCGCGGTAAACCGCCCCCAGCCGCTCTAGAAAAAGCGCGCGGTTGTTCTTTTCGTCCTGCTTATAGCTGGAACCCTCGGGCTTCTCGTTTTTCTTCAGCAGATCTTGCAAAACCTGCACCGCCTCGTCGTAGCGGCCCAGCGTCTGATAGATGGCCGCGATGTAATACGGCACTTCTTCGGATTCTTCCACCATGGACTGGGCTTTCTTATAGCTTTCCAGGGCCAGGTCATACTTGCCGGTCTTGCGATAAATCTCGCCCATGCGCACATAAGTCTGCGCATCTTCCGGATTGGCGTCGGCGATTACTTTGTATTGCTCCAGCGCGGCGTCGGTCTGGCCATCGTTGAGCAGATTGTCCGCCAGCCCGCGGATCGCATCCAGATTGTCGCGGTCAAGCTCGATGGCGTGCTTGTACGCATCGATCGCGTCCTTGTACTGCTTTTGCTGTTCGTAGGTGTAACCCAGCGCAGTGTACAACTTGGCCGAGCGCGCCGAATCGGGGATCGAACTCAGCACCTTGGTCGCGCGGACCGTGTCGCCTTCCTCGTTATAGAGATAGGCCAACATGGTCACAGCTTCCTCGGAATCGGGGTCCAGTTGCACCGCGGTCTTAAACTCGCCTTCCGCTTTCAGCAAATCGTTGTTGACCTTGTACAGGCGGCCAAGCAGAAGGTGGTCTTCCACGCTGTCTGGCTCAATTCTCACAATTTGCTCATACTGCTCAATGGCCCGCTTCAAAACATCTTTGGAACCGCTTCCGCCCTGCACGTCCCCAAGAGAGTGCAAATAAATCCGCCCCAGGAGCTTGTGCGACTCCAGATTGTTGGGATCGCGCTTTAGAACATCCTGTGCTTCCAGCACCGCGTCGCGAATGCGCCCGGTGCGGAAATAAAGCTCGGCCAATCCGGAAGTCAGATACTCCGAAGTTGGGTCGGCTTCGATCGCCTGGCGATATTCCTCGATCGCCTTGCTGGCCAAGTCGCTGCGTCCGTACACCGCCACCTGCTCCTCATACATATGGGCCAGCATGTAGTGGTAATAGGCCGCTGACCGGTCCGTTTTGCGAACGTTCGTGGACGGTTTGGCCGCTTCCGGGGTCTGCGCAAAAAGGCTGGTGGTGAATATGACGCTAAGTAATAGGCGAAGGAAAATTTTCATCAAGGCGACCTAGTCAGACTCCTAGAGACACACCAAATTGGATGCCAAATCCCTGGCCGGTGGGTGCACCGTTATTGTACCTCTCACACCGCTTGCAATCATTCTAAAAACAGGATTTGCAAAACGCATCGGTAATACCAGAAGTGCAGTGACTAGCGGATGCGGAACAGGCCTTAACGCGGTTCACAATTTGTGCTAACCCCGGGGACGATCACTGCACCGTAACTGTCACACGGCTGCTGGTTTGGCCGTATTGGCTGGTGGCGTAGAGGGTGTAAGTAGTTGTGCGAGTTGGAGAAACACTGACGCTGGTTCCCCGCGCCGGCCCCGGCACAGGGGACACGATTACGTAAGAAGCCCCGGAAACAGTCCATGAAAGAGTTGTACTGCCGCCGGCGGAGATGGTGGTTGCGCTGGCCGTGAAGCTGGAAATAGTCGGCGCGGTGCCCTGGGGCACATTCGCATTCGTATAAACCGGGTTCATCTGCACCACTTCAAACGCCGAAGCCTGCACTTGACCCAAATTGTGCAGGTCGCTGTCGTCCCAGCGATCATCCGGCGCGCCGGTGATGTACATGGAACTGCCGTTGTCGGCCATGATCATGCCGTATTTCTTAAGGGCAGCCAGAATGACTTGGTTTTTGGCGGAGAACCCGGAGATGTCATAGCTCGCCTTGAGACGCAGACGCATTCCCATCGGCGCGGCAAGGGCGTTGCTGCTGTTGGCCGCCCAGTGCGAAGCCGGGGGAACCATCGCCTGCCGGCTGTGTTGCAGGGTGAAGCGCAGAGCATGGTTGATCTGTCCGGCAGCCACTTCATCGTAGCGGGCAAGTCCAGGAAAGATCGGCAGTCCTGCGGCATCGGCGGAGGTCCAGGTCCAGGGACGCTGCTCGTCCCCCAGTAAATCCCACACGGCGGCGGAATCGGCGTTCCAGCTTCCGTCCGTGTTGGGGAAAGACCGGTCCAGCTCATAGAGAAAACAGTTGGCATTGTCCAGCACCAGCACATGCCGGTCGCCGGTAGAACCAGAGCCGCCTTCGATGGGCGCGCTGCCAGGAACGGGCATGGAGCCGGGATCGCTTTCATCGCCGTAGGCGGTGAAATTCACGCCGACCAGAGGTTGCGTGCCGCTGACTACGACATACGGAATTCCGTTGGTGCCGGTGCCGAAGTCGGGATGCAGGCCAATGGATGGACCGATGAAGTTGATGATGGCGCCCGAATTAGGATCCACCGGCGAGGCAGAAATATCTTTGTTCCAGAGATTGTCCGACGCGAAGGGCACAAATCCGTTGAGGCCGGCCCCAGCGCCCAGGCTCATGGCGTTACATGCCGCGGTGTTGCCCCCGGTGCCGCCACCGCCGGAGCCACCGTTCCCACCCGGACCGCCATTTCCGCCCCCTCCGGTCCCTGAATTCCCACCCGGCGAGCCGGCGGCGCCACCGCCGCAGCCTGCGAGGAAGACGGCAAACAAAATACTCAACATGGCAACGGCATGTTTCACACCCACTATTTTGCGGGAAACTCTTGTGGGAAGAAGAAATAATTAGGACATTCAACTAAGAATGATGGACATGTACTTTTGGAGCTTAATGCCGGAAGTGCCTGACCCCAGTAAAGATCATCGCCAGCCCCAGCCGGTCGGCAGCTTCGATGACTTCCGGATCGCGCACCGAACCGCCGGGTTGAATGACGGCAGTTGACCCCACGCGAGCAATCTCTTCAACTCCATCGGGAAATGGAAAGAACGCATCGGATGCGACCACCGTTCCTTTCAGCGGAAGCACGGCTTTCATGGCCCCAACTTTCGCCGCATCGACGCGGCTCATTTGTCCCGCGCCCACGCCCACCGTTTGCCCATCGCGCGCGTAAAGAATGGCGTTCGACTTCACGTGCTTGCAGACTTTCCAGGCAAACAGCAGCGCACGCCTTTCTTCCAGCGTGGGCTGGCGCTTGGTGACTACTTTCAAATCGGCTTGCGCTAGAGGGAGCATATCCACATCCTGCAACAACACCCCGCCGGAAACATTTTTCAATATCCACTGCTGGTGAGCATGTTTGATTTCGACCAGTCGCAGATTTTTCTTGGCGGCAAATTTTGCTTTCGCGGCTTCATCGAATCCTGGCGCGGCGATCACTTCTAAAAACAGCTTGGCCATCTCCTCCGCCGCAGCTTCGTTTATCACCCGGTTCACGCCAATTACGCCGCCAAAGGCCGAAACCGGATCGCACTCCAGCGCCTTTTTATAAGCCTCGGCCAAAGTTTTGCCCGTCGCCGTGCCGCATGGATTGGTGTGCTTGATAATGGCGCAAACTGTTTCGTCGAATTCCTGCGCCAGGTCCCACGCCGCCTGTAGATCGACGATATTGTTATATGAAAGCTCTTTTCCCTGGATCTGGTGAGCGTTGGCCACGCCTGTATCCGAGCCATCCGAGTACATGGCGGCCTTCTGGTGCGGGTTCTCGCCGTAGCGCAGGTCCATGCTCTTGCGGAAAGAAAATCGTAGGGACGGCGGGAAACCGTCCGCCGCATGGAACTCGCTGCCCGGCATGGCCTGCTCCAATGTTGAAGCAATGGCTGAATCATATGCCGCGGTAGTCGCAAACGCCTTCTGCGCCAGCCGCCACTTTGTGGTCTCCGACAAAACCCCGCCCGACTTTGCCATCTCCTCAGCAATAGCGTTGTAGTCGAAAGGCGACGTCACCACCGCCACATTCGCCTCGCTG
>CAZETZ010000217.1:0-4956 GCA_964514735.1 uncultured Acidobacteriaceae bacterium
AGTTCCGCCTGCACTTGCGCATTGACAACGCCGACCGCCGGCTGACCCCGCATGGCCGGCGTGTTGGTCTTATTTCTGATGACGCTTGGGCGGATTTTGAGACCAAGCAGCAACGGCATCAGACGATGACACAGTTATTGGAGAAGACCAAGCTCAATTCTGCTTTGGCGGAGAAAATCGGCGATGCCGAACTCGCCCCGCTGCTTGGTCAACCACTGGCGCAGATGTTGAAGCGTCCGGAGATTACGATTGAGCGATTGGCGCCGGCCCTGCGGGAGCTTTCGCCGGAATTTTTCGCTGCCAAAGAAGAATCTGCGTCCGGCCTTCCAGTGCAAGTCCGTAACGAGCTGAAGTCCATTGAAACTGAGATCAAATACGAAGGCTACCTGCGCCAGCAGGACAAGGCCATCGAACGCCTAAAGAAATCCGAGCAGCGGAACATTCCCGGCTGGTTCGACTATCGTGCGGTTAGCGGACTTTCACGCGAGATGCAGGAAAAGCTGACCAAGATCAGGCCGCGCACCATCGGCCAGGCGTCGCGGATTCCCGGAGTGACTCCCGCTGCGGTCTCTTTGGTGAATGTTTTCATCGAAATTCAAGGCAAGCGGCACTCTTCTCCGCCAGATCCCGTGTTGGCTTAAAAGAACCATTGGCCGCGGATTCACGCGGATCAAGAACCAAAATCATTCTGGTCCGTGTTGATCCGTGAAAATCCGCGGCCCATTTTTTTGTGTTTTCCACAGGATTGACCACATCTTCACACTTCCGCATTTTGCTCACTCGCGATATTGTTACAGCCAGTTAAACAGCCGCGATGCATCCTCAACATTCAATTTCGAGCAAAACTGTAGTTTGCCGTCTTCTACCGCCGGGGAGACTTGTACATGGAGTGTTTTGTCTGCATTCATTGTCATTTTTATCAGCCGCCACGCGAAAACCCATGGCTGGAGGCAGTCGAAGCCCAGGACTCCGCCAAGCCCTACCACGACTGGAATGAGCGCATCACCGCGGAGTGCTACCGGCCGAACGGCGCTTCGCGGATTATGGACGGACAGGGGCGGATCGCGCAGATTGTCAACAACTACGCGCGCATCAGCTTCAACTTTGGCCCCACGCTGCTTTCCTGGATCGAGGAGCACGCTCCGCAGACCTACGAGCAAATTCTGAAGGCTGACCGCGAAAGCCAGCAACGGTTTTCCGGACACGGCTCGGCGCTGGCCCAGGCCTACAACCACATCATCCTTCCGCTGGCGAACTCGCGCGACAAACATACGCAAATCGTTTGGGGAATGAAAGACTTTCAACATCGCTTTGGCCGCGATCCAGAGGGCATGTGGCTGCCGGAAACTGCCGCCGATGTGGACACGCTGGAAGCTCTGAGCGCCGAAGGAATCAAGTTCACGGTCCTTTCTCCTTATCAGGCGGGGAAGTTGCGCAATGATCCCAAAGCTCCGTGGATCAACCTGCACGGCAATGGCATTGACTCGAAGCGTCCTTATCTATGCCATCTGCCTTCGGGGCGAAGCATTGGCCTGTTCTTTTACGACGGAGTAGTGGCGCGGGCGGTGGCGTTCGACAAATTGCTTTTCGACGGCGCGAACCTGGCGCGGCGGCTGGCCAGCCGCTTTGATCATCAGGGTGATTCGGTGCAACTGGTCCACATCGCCACCGACGGCGAAACTTACGGTCATCACCACGCGCACGGCGACATGGCGCTGGCTTACGCGTTGGACTATGTAGAGAAAAACAAGCTGGCCCGCATCACAAATTATGGAGAGTTTTTCTCGGCGCATCCGCCGGCACACGAAGTAGAAATTCTGGAGAAGACGGCCTGGAGCTGCGCGCACGGCGTGGAGCGCTGGCAGAGTAACTGCGGATGCAATGCCAATGCCAACGGCTCCTGGAACCAGGAATGGCGGCGTCCCTTGCGCGAAGCGCTGGACTGGCTGCGCGATGATCTTGCCGGCCGCTATGAATTCGACGCCAAACAGTTTTTGCGTGACCCATGGGCCGCGCGCAACGCATACATCCAGGCTGTGGTTGACCGGTCGCCGGAAAGCGTCCGCGAATTTTTGGCCGGGCAGGCATTGCGCCCGTTGTCCGGCGAAGAGGAAATGCGGGTGCTCCGGCTGCTGGAAATGCAGCGCCACCTCATGCTCATGTACACCAGTTGCGGATGGTTCTTCGATGAGCCGACCGGGCCGGAGACGGTGCAGGTGCTGCAATACGCGGGCCGCGCGGCGCAACTCAGCGAGCAACTGTTCGGCGTCAATCATGAAGAGCAATTCCTGCGCCGCCTGGAGAAAATGCGCAGCAATATCGCCGAGTTTGGGGATGGACGGGGAATTTACGAGCGCTTTGTCCGTCCCGCTATGATGGACTTGTTCGAGGCCGCGGCCCATTACGTCATCAGCTCTCTCTTCGATGGCTACCTGAAACGCGAATCCATGTACTGCTATGCCGCGGACCTGCACGACGGGCAGGTGTTCGCCGAAGGCACGAAGAAACTGGCCATCGGGCGGGCGGGGATCACCTCACGCATTACGCGCGCGCAGCTCGATTTCAATTTTGCCGTGCTTTTTTCTGGCGACCATCAGCTCATCGCGGGCATCAGCCCCAGCGTTCAGGACCATGCCTTTCCGTCATTTACCGAGCAGACCAGCGCGGCTTTTTCGCAAGGCGAGATGACGCGGTGCTCGGGCTTGATCGAGCACTACTTCGGCAAGCGGACTTATTCGCTGAAGTCGTTGTTCCACGATGAGCGCCAGCGCATCGTAACTCAATTAGTAGATGCCTCCCTGGCCGATATTGACGAGCTGTACCGCAAGGTGCACGAGCAGCATTCTCCTCAGATCAGTTTTCTCTCCGAATTGAAGATGCCTCTGCCCGTTGTTTTGCAAGCGCTTGGGCAGTTTGTGCTGGGCAACGCCGTCCGCCGCTGCCTGGCGGAGGAGCGGCCGGACTTCGAGCGTATCCGTCAACTGCTGGATACCGCGAGGCGCAATGGCGTGGGGCTGACGGACGCTTCGCTGGGTCCGGCCCTGCATCAGCGGTTGAATGCGCTGCTACGCCGCTGGCAGCGCAAGCCGGCGGACTTGCCCACGTTGCAGGCGTTGGAAGCCCTGGCGCAGTTGTCGCAAGTCCCTCCATTTAATGTGGACCTATGGGAGGCGCAGAACCAGTATTACGAACTGCTACAGACGATTTCGTCTTCAGGGCATCTGTATGTGGACCGCACCTGGCTCGGCCATTTCCACAAACTTGGGGAGGAGTTGAAGATTGCGCCTTCGCAGTCGTTTACGGCCATCATGGCTTATTCGGTGAAGGAAGCGGCGGTACCCTCGCAGAAGAGCATCGAGCCGCCGATGCGTCCGGTGGTGCGCGATGGCAGGCTCTCCCGCGCCGGCAACGGGCCGCAATTACCTGTCTAATACCGCTTATTCTGGCCCGCTAAGTTTCTGAATCCGCCGGACCCGGCATCCAATCTAAGCTGCAAAGGCCGCGTGCTTGGCGGTTAATATCTGTTTATGCGTCTTTTGCTCCGCTATTCCAAACAATATTGGCAGATTGTATTGATGGCCCTCTTTTTGGCGGCCATCAACCAGACTGCATCCCTGCTCGATCCGCTGTTTTTCCGGCATCTGGTTGACGGGTACGCCAATCAGCATGACAAATTCACACAGTCACAGTTCATACGCGGGGCAGGTTTGTTGTTGCTGGCCATGGTAGGGGCGGCCTTGGTGTCGCGTATCGCCAAGAATTTTCAGGATTACTTCGTAAATGTAATCGTGCAGCGCATGGGAGCAAAGATGTACTCCGACGGGGTGCGTCACTCCCTGGACCTTCCGTATCAGGTTTTTGAGGATCAACGCAGCGGCGAAACCTTGGGCAAGCTGCAAAAAGTCCGCATCGACGTCGAAAAATTTGTTACGGCCGCGGTCAATATTCTTTTCGTGTCATTGATCGGCGTGATTTTTGTGATGGCCTACGCTTTCAAAACGCACTGGACGCTCGGTGTGGCTTTCTTCGCCACCATACCGCTGCTCGGAATCATCAGTTCCCTACTTAGCCGCCGCATCAAGAAGATGCAGAAGACCATTGTCGCGGAAACCACGGCGTTGGCCGGGGCCACGACCGAATCACTGCGCAATATCGAACTGGTGAAAAGCCTGGGATTGGCCCACCAGGAGGTTGAACGGCTGAAGGGCACCACGCAAAAAATACTTGGGCTTGAGCTTAAGAAAGTGAAATACCTGCGCAGCCTCAGCTTCATTCAGGGGACTTGTGTGAATGCGTTGCGCACCAGCATTCTTTTCCTGATGCTCTATTTATTGTTTCATCACCACATACAGCTCGGTCAGTTTATCGCCATCATGTTTTATTCCTTTTTCCTTTTCACCCCTTTACAGGAAATGGGAAACGTCATCAACGTCTATCGCGAAACAGAAGTATCGTTGCAAAACTTCCAGCAGATATTAGACACGCCGCGCGATCCGGTTCCGCAGGACCCGGTGGCTGTGAACGATTTGATGACGCTGCAGTTCGAGGACGTCAGTTTCCAACACCAGAGCGCATCCGCCCTAGCGTTGAACAAGATCAATTTCAGCGCGGCGCGGGGCGACACGATTGCCTTCGTGGGGCCTTCCGGAGCAGGGAAAAGCACGCTGGTCAAACTCCTGGTTGGTCTCTACTCGCCGAAGTTAGGAAACGTTTTATACAACGGGGTTCCGGTAAAGCAGGTTGATTTAAATGAATTGCGGGAGAAGATCGGGTTCGTCACGCAGGATACGCAATTGTTCGCCGGTACAATCCGGGAAAATTTGTTGTTCGTGAACCCGAAAGCGACAGACGAAGAATGCATGGACGTCTTGCATAAAGCGGCAGCCCACAGCTTGCTGGAACGCGCGGACCGCGGCTTGAACACGCTGATCGGCGAAGGCGGAGTGAAAGTGTCCG
>CAZETZ010000218.1:0-4926 GCA_964514735.1 uncultured Acidobacteriaceae bacterium
GCAGCGGCTTTAAGCCCTGCCATTCTTCCTGCTTCAAATTGCACCATTACCATGAATTCCCGTTAGTGTCTCAGTTTGTTTTATGAATTCAGAGAAAAGCAAGAGCGGAAACCACAGAGAACACAGAGTTCCACAGAGCAAATCCACGGAGGTCTTGGTCGGTTTCCTCCGTGAATTCCCCTCTGTGGAACTCTGTGTCCTCTGTGGTTCCAGATTTTGGTCCTTCCCGAGACCACTCAACTTTAACCAGAGAAAAACCAAACTGAGACACCACCGAATTCCCCAGGCGTTTGCCCAATTCATCCGGTCTTCTATAAAATCAAACGTTTGCTGCCCGCGAGGCTAAGCTGCAAGCGAGTCCTGCCGATACTTGAATCAGCAAGATTGAAACCAGGCATCATTTATGAAAATTCACGAGTACCAGGCCAAAGCAATTTTGAAGAAGTACGGGGTTGCCGTGCCCCATGGTGAGATGGCGGAGAGCCGCGACGAAGCCGAAGCTGCGGCCCGCAACCTGTTCAGCTTCGGCTCGACCGGCGTGGTCGTAAAGGCACAGATCCACGCTGGAGGACGTGGCAAGGGCGGCGGCGTCAAGATCGCTAAATCGGTAGACGAGGCAGGTGAAATCGCCGCCAAAATGCTCGGCATGAAGCTGGTGACGCACCAGACCGGGCCGGAAGGCCGCATCGTGCGCCGCTTGCTCATCGAAGAGACGCTGCCGATCGAGAAAGAGCTTTATCTGGGGATCCTGGTGGACCGCGCCGAAGGCAAGCCGGTTTTTATGGCCTCGGCCGCCGGCGGCATGGACATCGAGCAGGTTGCGGCGGAAAATCCGGATGCCATCCTGAAGCAGCACATCGATCCGGGCATCGGTATCGAGCCGTTTCAAGCCCGCAAGATTGCCTTCTCCTTGGGACTCAAGAGCGCGCAGATCAACCCGGCGGTGCAGTTCCTGTCGGGCTTGTATAAAGCGTTTCTGGAAACCGACGCATCTCTGCTGGAAATTAACCCGTTCATTACCTGCACCGATGGACGGCTGTTCGCGCTCGACGCCAAGATCAACTTCGATGACAACGCCATGTCCCGCCATGCTGACCTGCGGGAACTCCGCGACATCACGGAAGAAGATCCGCTCGAAGTGGAAGCTTCGAAATACAGCCTGAACTACATCAAACTGGATGGAAGCGTCGGATGCATGGTGAATGGCGCCGGCCTGGCGATGGCGACCATGGACATCATCAAGTATGCAGGCGGCATGCCGGCGAATTTTTTGGATGTAGGCGGCGGAGCTAACGCCGAGCAGGTGACGCATGCATTTGAGATCCTACTCAGCGACAAAAATGTAAAAGCCGTCCTGATCAATATTTTTGGCGGCATCCTGCGCGTCGATACCCTCGCCAAAGGCGTAGTGGAAGCCGCGCAAAAGACGCACATCCAACTCCCTATTGTGCTTCGGCTGGAAGGGACCAACGTCGAGCAGGGCCGCGAAATCCTGAAACAATCCGGGTTGAACTTTATTGTCGCGGAGACGATGAAAGACGCGGCGGAAAAAGTAGTGGCGGCGGCAAAATCAGCGTAGGGCGGACACTCTTGTCCGCCCTGCCGGCAGTTCAGGTGCGTCAGCAGGAGCGGACAGGAGTGTCCGCTCCACAAAGAAAAAATCATGAGCATTCTGGTTAACAAATCAACGCGAGTAGTGGTCCAGGGCCTGACCGGCCGCGAAGGAACGTTCCATGCCAAGGCCTGCGCCGAGTACGGAACAAAAATCGTCGGCGGCGTGACCCCAGGCAAAGGCGGCGCTACCCACGAAGGCTGGCCGATCTTCAACAGCGTGCAGGAGGCCGTGGACAAAACCGGCGCTGACGCGTCGGTGATTTTCGTCCCACCCCCGTTCGCGGCCGATGCCATCATGGAAGCCGCTGATGCCGAGATCGAGCTGATTGTCTGCATCACCGAGGGCATTCCGGCCCTCGACATGGTCCGCGCCTGGGACTTTCTGCAAGACCGCCGCGCCCGCCTGATCGGTCCAAATTGCCCCGGTATTATTTCTCCCGGACACTGCAAGATCGGCATTATGCCGGCCCGCATTCACAAAGAAGGTGCGGTAGGGATTGTTTCGCGCTCAGGCACGCTGACTTATGAAGCGGTCCATCAACTCACCACGCGGGGAATCGGACAATCTACGGCCATTGGAATTGGCGGCGATCCCATCATCGGCACAAATTTTGTGGATGCACTTGAGTTGTTCAATAAAGATCCGCAGACGGAAGCCGTCATCATGATCGGCGAAATTGGGGGCAATGCCGAAGAGACTGCCGCCGAATATATAAAAAATCACATGCGCAAGCCGGTGATCGGTTTCATCGCCGGACAGACCGCTCCTCCGGGACGCCGCATGGGACACGCGGGCGCGATCATTTCCGGCGGCAAGGGGACTGCCGTGGAAAAAATTAAAGCCATGGAAGCTGCGGGAATCCGCGTGGCCAAGTCTCCCGCGACCATTGGCGAAACCCTGGCCGCAGCCATCGGCGCTAGAGTTTAAGGCAATTCTGGGAATTTTGTATCAGGGCATGACCTCAGCCGTGCCGTTGAGAAGAAATTTAGGCAGGCTTTTGCCGCTGAGGAAAGCTAGGACAGGATTTCAGTTCTTAGATCACAGTTCTCGGTTCCTAGCTCATGCCAAAGACCAACGACGAAGGACTAACGACCATATGACCCTGCAACGCACTCTGACCATCATCAAACCGGATGCCGTAAAGAGAAAAGGCATCGGCGACATCATTGAACAGTTCGAGAAAAACGGTTTCCATATTCTCTGTATGAAGATGCTGGAAATTTCCAAACATCAAGCGGAGCAGTTTTATGCCGTCCACGCCAGCCGGCCTTTCTTCGGTTCACTCACGGATTTCATGTCCAGCGGCCCGCTTGTGGCTTTGGCCCTGGAAAAAGAAAATGCGATTGGCGATCTCCGCAAACTGATGGGCGCCACCAACCCAGCCAACGCGGAGGAAGGCACCATTCGCAAAAAGTGGGCCAGCAGCATCGAGCACAATGCCATCCACGGCTCGGATGCCGAAGACACCGCCCGTTTCGAGCTCAGTTTCTTTTTCGCGGGATACGAATTAGCCCAGTAGGGGTTTAGCTAAAAGCTAATAGCTAGGAGCTTGTTTTATGCCCATGGTTCAAATCACCATGCTTGAAGGTCGCACCACCGAGCAGAAGCGCAAGCTGGCGCAGAGGATTACCGACGTTCTGGTGGAGGAAGCCGGGGCAAAACGCGAGGCCATCGTTGTGGCCATCCACGAGGTTTCCAGGGAAAGCTATGCCTCAGGTGGCGTACTGATGGCGGATAAAAAGTGATCTTGTGTGGGGACGGGGCTTGCCCCGTTTTTCAAATCATCCCAACGGTTCGTACAAATTCCCTTCGACTCGTTCGCCCAGTTTCGGCAATTCTTTTTTCGCATACTGCAAAAAGTGCGGAGACGCCCGGTGGGCCTCAAGCGCGGCATCATCCTTGTACTGCTCGTAAACCAAAAAACGCCGGGGATCGGTCTTGTGCTGGTGTACCAGATACATGATGCATCCCGGCTCTTTGCGTGATTCCTCGGTCAGTTTCGAGAATACGGACACGACTTCCTTCTCGTGTCCCATCTTCGCCATCCAGGTTACGGCCAAAACAACCATCGCTTGCTCCGGTTCAGTTTTTCCCCGTTAAAGATTTCAGCGTGCCCGCAAACTCATCCAGCAGGATGGTTTGATCACGGTCCGGCCCAGTGGAAACCATGCCAATCTTGGCGCCGCTTTGCTTTTCCAAGAATGCCAGATAGTTTCGCGCCGCCTGGGGCAGTTTGTCCATACGGGTTATGCTCTCAGTCGAAGTCCGCCAGCCCGGCAGCTTCTCGTAAATGCACTCGATCTTTTCGTAGCCGCAGCCCTGCGCCGGAATTTCTTCCGAAGTTTTGCCATCGATTTTGTAGCCCACGCACACGGGGACCTCGGCCAGCTCATCGAGCACATCCAGCTTCGTCACCACCAGCCACTCGATGCCGTTAATCATGCCGGAATAGCGCAGAAGGGGTAAATCCACCCAGCCGCAACGGCGAGGGCGGCCGGTCACGGCGCCAAACTCGTTTCCTTTTTGGCGGATTTGCTCGCCGGTAGCATCATGCAGTTCTGTGGGAAAGGGGCCTTCGCCAACGCGAGTGCAGTAGGCCTTGGAGATGCCGATTACGGTGTCAATGGCGGTCGGCGCGACGCCGCTGCCAATGACTGCCCCGCCGGAAGTCGCGCTGGAAGAGGTGACAAACGGATAGGTGCCGTGGTCGATGTCGAGGATGGTCCCCTCCGCGCCTTCGAATACGACCGATTCTCCATCGCGCAGAGCGCGATTCACCAGCACCGCCGCATCGCATACGAACGGCGCGATCTTCTCGGCCACAGCTGCATATTCGTGATACATGCTGTCGGCATCAAGCGGCTCGGAGTTGAACAGCGCGTGCGCGATCATGTTCTTTTCACGGCAGGCATTCTGAATATGCGTGTGGAGCAGTCGAGAGTCCAGCAGGTCCGCCACCCGCAAGCCACGCCGGGCCATTTTGTCTTCGTAGGCCGGCCCGATACCCCGCGAGGTCGTGCCAATCTTCACCCGCCCGGGAGCAGTCTCCGCCGCCAGCTCAATCATGCGGTGGTAGGGCAGGATCACATGGGCGCGGTTGCTGATGAACAAGCTCCCGTCTACCTGGACCCCAGCCTCGCGCAGCTTGCCAACTTCTTTCAGGAAGGCCATCGGGTCCAGCACGACGCCATTGCCAATGACGCTGCGGACACCCGCGCGCAGCACGCCGCAGGGAATCAACTGCAAAAAAAACTTTTTCCAATTTCAGAATAACGAGTTCCCGGCATTTTTGCCCCCGGGCATACCACCCC
>CAZETZ010000219.1:0-4924 GCA_964514735.1 uncultured Acidobacteriaceae bacterium
CTGCGCAAAACCCTGCTGCTCGACCTGTTCCAGGGCATGAAGGTCACATTCCGCTATCAGCACCCGCGGGAAATTTACACCGAGCAGTATCCGCTGGAACGGCCGCAGGTGGCCGAACGCTATCGGGGCGCGCCCAGGCTGAACGTCAATCCGGATACGAATGAAACCATGTGCATCGCTTGTGACCTGTGCGCCCTGGCCTGTCCGGAGCACCTGATCATCGTCAGCAGCGAACGCAATGAGAAGACCCGCCGCAAAGAACTCACCACCTTTACTTACGACCTCAGCCGCTGCATGTTCTGCGGATTGTGCGAGGACGCCTGCCCCACCGACGCCTTAGAGCTTACCCAGGATTTCGAATTGGCCAACTATACCCGCGAAGGCGCGATCTGGAATCGCGAAATGCTGGAAAAAGGCCCGCAGCCCACACAATATCGAAACTAGCCGGGATTACGGGAGCTTGAAGTTGAGCGTGATGTTGGTTTCGATGGGCGTTGGTTTTCCATTCAGAAGGGCGGGGCGATAACGCCATTGGCGCACTGCCTCCATCGCAGCCCGGGCTAAGATGGGTTCTCCGCTGACCGGTTCGACTTGCGAGATACGCCCTTCTTCCGACACGATGGCCCGCAGCACCACCGTTCCCGCCAGACGCATCGTCCGCGCATCGCTGGGATAGGTGGGTATGACTTTATGTTCAAGCACCAGTGGGACTACTCCTTGTGAAACCGGCGGACTCAACCGCGGTAAGGCCGTGTTGCCCACGAGAATTCCGTGCAAGGATTGGTCCGGCGACGTCACCATGGCGACTTGCGGTGGAGTATTGGCGGAAGCGTCCTTTTCGGTCGGCTTCGTGTTGCTGTTGCCCAGGGGGCTTGCAACCTTCGCTGGAGTCGATGAATCGGTAGAAATGCTTCGGATCAGCCCATCATCTAGTTCCGCTTCAACACTCGCGGCCTGCACGACCCCGCCCTGGTGTGCGCCTTTCTTCGAAGCATCCGGAGGCGCAATTTGTTCAGGAGTAGGTTTTGGAATCACGAGGGGGGCGTTCGCAAACTGATTCTCCGCTCCCGCCGCAACCGGCGCGGGCGATTGGGCTACCGGGGGCTTGGACTCGTTGCGGCTTTTCAGTTCAGTCCACATTCTCCAGCTGGCAAATGAAAAGAATCCCAGCAAAGCCACCCCGCCAGCTGTGGCAAAATACCGCCAGACGGGTTTGCGCAGAACATTTTTCCGTATCGGCGGCGAACTCAATACCGGCAAATCAGGCGTGGGATTGGCCTCTACACCCGGGCTTGCGCTCTCCGGCGCGGCTGCATGTCCATTTATTCTTGCGCTGGCTGCATCTGCCAGCTCCGCCAAACTGGATAGATGCGCCAGATGATCGTCCGTGAAGGCACGGGCTGAGGTCGAAAATACTTCCAGAATCCCTACTGTTTCCAGCCGCGAGCGGATGGGTACGGCAGCAATCGAACCTAACCCCAAGTGGCGGCAAACCTCAGCGTCCACTCTCAGGTCCGTTTCGGTGTCATCGCAGCGTTGGATGCGCCCGCTGCGCAGGCATGCTCCGGAGATTCCCGCGTTCTCGCTAAGGCGTGCTCCCAGCGCTGGCGCGGTTTCTCCGCTGCGCCCGACGCATGACACCGTCCCGTCCCGCCGCATCCCCAGCGCCGCTCCGGTGGCGTCGGTCAGGGCTTGAGCGGCTATGGCAATGGCGCCAAGCAGGGCATCTGGATCCTGCGTACCCGCCGCGATTTGATCGCGCAAGCGGGACAAGATCAGATCCAAGTCGAGAATGTTTTCCTGCTGAGGCGCAGTTGAATGCGGACCGGGGAATGACAACGGTTCGGTCACGCCAGGCCATGGCGGCATGTTTGAAGGGGAGGCCATTGTTGAGCTCACAGAACCAGATTGCATCCCGCGGCAAATGCCGCGCTGGACGGGCGAAGTGGAGCGTCCACAAAGTTTGCACTGAGACTGTGGCATTGTCAACGGGGAAGTGGGCCGGCCCCGGTCTAGATTTGTAATCGTAAGGATCGGGAAAACGAGTTGTGGGAGGGTTTTTCGACCCATCCGCCGGCCCGGCGAGGTCCCGCGGGTTACCCGGGAAGCCGCGGTTGTTGCTGGGTCATGCAATGGATGGCCCCAAAACCCCAGATCAAGTCGCCACAGTAGATACCCACAACCGCGCGTTCGGGGAAGAGGCCGGCCAGGATATCCAGCGCCAAGCGGTCATTGGGATCGTTGAAAACCGGGACCAGAACAATGCCGTTAGCAATGTAAAAATTGGCATAGCTGGCAGGCAGGCGGACGCCCTCGAACCATACAGGCGAGGGAAGCGGCAACTCGACGATGGATAACGGCTTACCGTCCTGGTCGGTGGCCTGGCGCAGGCGGCGGATGTTGTCCCGCAGTGGCCTGTAATTTGGGTCTTTGGGGTCGGGCTCGATCACGGTCACGACGGTGTTGGGCGCGACAAAGCGGGTGATGTCATCCACATGGCCGTGAGTGTCATCGCCGGCCACGCCGGACCCGAGCCAGACCACGTGATCGATTCCCAAGTGCTCGGCAAAGACTTTCTCGTAGTCCTTGCGTTTCATTCCAGGGTTCCGTTGCTGCACTCTGCTCAGCAGGCATTCTTCGGTCGTGAGCAAGGTCCCACAGCCATTGACATCGATAGATCCGCCTTCAAGTACTACTTTATTTTTTCCTGACAGCGGATTAATTTCTTGAGCGTTTACATATTTAGCCATCAAATTGCCTATTTTTTCATCATGCTGCCAGTTGGAGTATTTGGCCCAGGCATTAAAGCGCCACTTGATGGCGGCTAGCTTCATGGAGCGACGCGCGTCTTCGCCCGGGTCTTGGCGGAGACGGGCGGGGACGCTCCCATTCCCCGCTACAACAAAAGTACAGCCGGAATCCCGGGTCCAGACACGGTTTGTCCTCCAGCGATGGAACCGGACGTTCTCGCTCCAGGAATTTGCCTGCTGCAAAATCTTGCGGACGCGCCGCTCGGACACCGCATCGTTGACGATCACTTCTACCCGTTCCTGTTTTGCCAAATGCCGAATGATTTCCGCGTAGACCCAGGCAATGGTCTCGAATTTTCCCGGCCAGTCGCTCCGGTAATGTGGCCACGCCAGCCAGGTGGCGGCGTGCGGCTCCCACTCGGCTGGCATGCGCAAGCGGGCCCTGGTTGAATTTAAGGTTTTACTTGAACTATCTTTGGGGGCTGGGTGCATGCAGGCCGGCTAGTCGATCATTCGATGGGTGATGGCAGCATAACTGTCGATTCGCCGGTCCCGCAGAAAAGGCCAGTTTCGGCGAGTGTCTTCCAGTACTTTTAAATCTACTTCACCTAGCAGGATTTCTTCCTTGTCGTGGGATGCTTCAGCGATGGTCCGTCCAAAGGGATCGCAAAGGAATGACCCTCCCCAAAACTCCAACCCTGCGCCAGACGCTTGGTTCCCACGAATGTTTCCCGTCTCAAAGCCCACCCGGTTCACCGCTCCAACATACACGCCGTTGCCGATGGCATGGGCCCGCTGGATCGTCCCCCAGGCGTCATGCTGGGCCCCCCCGAACTCCGCCTTTTCTGCCGGATGCCAACCGATGGCAGTGGGATAGAACAAAATATGCGCGCCCTGCAGAGTCGTCAGGCGCGCGCCCTCGGGATACCACTGGTCCCAGCACACCAGAGTTCCCAATCGACCGGCGGCAGTATCGAAAGCTTTAAATCCCAAATCACCCGGGGTGAAGTAATACTTCTCGTAGTAAAGCGGGTCGTCCGGGATGTGCATCTTGCGGTACATACCACGCTGCGTCCCATCGGCATCAAAGATGACCGCGGTGTTGTGATATACGCCCGCTGTCCGCCGCTCAAACAGGGAAGCAATTAGCACCACCCCAAGTTGTTTCGCTAGCGCGGAAAGCTTTTCCGTGGTTGGCCCGGGAATCGGCTCGGCAAGATCGAACAAAGCCGCATCTTCCCGCTGGCAGAAATACTGGGTCTGAAAAAGCTCCGGTAAGCACACCACTTGGGCCCCACGTGACGCGGCATCACGCACGCGGTCCATGGCCCGGCGCAGATTTTCTTCAGGATCGGATGTGGCCGACATCTGGACGAGTCCAACTTGGAATTGGTCCGCGGGCAAGGCTGCGAGAGCTCCTTCGATGAGGCCCTAGGATAGCAGACGGTGGACCTCAACTGACGTTACTGAGGACCGGGAACCGGCAACCGGGAACGGACCTTCCCTTCCGATTTTGTCGCAATCGATAGCCGTTCCTCGCAGTCCGTTTCCGGTTCCCAGGGGCTGAAAAAATGCGCGTGAGCGAATGCCGGAGCATCCAGCCTCAGATTCACATCAGTCAAAGATCAAAACTGCGGAGGCGATAACGGTCGTCCACAATCCGCGCTTATCACCCACCGCTGACTGGGTCACGTTGGCGGTGCGGACGATTTTGTTGGAAATGCGATAGATCTCTTTCTTCTCGTCCCAGGAGCGATCCGGATCGAACTCGACATTCAAAGTGGTGGCCAACATTTCCGCGGCTAGCTCCTCGGCGTAGTCGCCCGCCGCATCTTCGGTCTCTCCGAACGAGTGGTGCTCGCTCAGATAGCCATAGGTGTTGCGGTCCGCGGGAATGGCGACTCCTATGCTGGAAGCCAACAGGCGGTGCGCTTCGCGGGTAGAATTTTCAGCGACCACGGCGAAAACCACCTCACCCGGGCTGAGGTACTTGAGCCCCTGCGAGCGCGACAACATCTTGCACTGGGGTGGAAAAATAGAAGAGACGCGAACCAGATTCTGTGCCGCGATGCCCGCATCGCGCAGTGCCAATTCAAAGGAGGTTAGACGTTCCCGGTGCTTGCCGACCCCTTTTGTAAAAAAGATCCGCTTGGGAACCATGTTTTTGCCCAATT
>CAZETZ010000220.1:0-4897 GCA_964514735.1 uncultured Acidobacteriaceae bacterium
CATTGAAGCGCCTTACACCGTGACCATCAGCCTTCCGGGATATCCCGTCACCCTGAATTTCGACCCGGCAACCGTGAACAAGGGTGTTTTCTAGTAACCAGCCTGACGGCCCCTGCTGATTTAGAATATAGAAGAACAGGCACGACGGCGGTACGCGTCGGTGCCACTGGGATTTCTGTGTCTAAAACGACAGCAAGCCGGACCCTTGGGTTGGATAACATGTTTGCGCGCCGCGTCATCCTATGGAATGAAACGTCTATCTAAGGTGGAGGCGCCTCACAACCTACGTGGCCATTAAACTGAGAATTCCGAAAAAAGACGGGAAACGTGGGATCACCCATGACCCACTGGTCCGGGCAGCTTTCTTTGTTTTCGTATTCGGCACGATTGCGTTTGTCGGCGGATTTTCCTACTTTTACGTCAAGTACGACCTCATCATTCAGGACCGGTTCAAGAACCCCATCTTCAGCAACTCGGCAAAAATTTACGCCTTACCCAAGACGGTCCACCTAGGCGACAAGGCCAGTCCCCGGGAAATTGCCGCCGATCTCCGTCGCGCCGGTTATTCCGAGCATGAGGACCAGACCGGCATGGGCACTTACCGGCTGATGAATGGCGCCATTGAAGTGAAACCTGGGGCCAACTCCTATCACGCGCCCGAACCGGCCACCATTCATATCACGGACGGGCAAGTGCAGAGCATCAGCGGGCGCGCCGGCGATCTGACCGCTTACGAACTCGAACCGGAGATGGTCACCTCGCTGTTCGACGCCGAGCAGCGCTCCAAGCGGCAGTTGGTGAAGTACAACGATATTCCCAAGGTGCTGGTCAATGCCGTGCTCGCCATCGAGGACCGCCGTTTCTTTCAGCATAGCGGAGTCAATTTCATGCGCCTGGCTGAGGCAGCTTGGATTGACATCGTGCACGGCAAACACCGGCAAGGCGGGTCGACAATCACCATGCAGATTTCCCGGGCATTCTTCTTTACGCCGGGCAAATCCGGCCTGTACGAGCAAACCGTAAAACGCAAGCTGATCGAGATGCTGATCGCGACCGAGCTGGAACAAAAGTTCAGCAAAGAACAAATTTTTGAGTTCTACGCCAACCGCGTGGACCTGGGGCAGCGCGGCTCATTCGCGATCAGCGGGTTTGCCGAGGCCGCGCGCTCCTATTTCAATAAAGACCTGAAGGACATTTCCCTTCCTGAAGCCGCCTTGATCGCCGGACTGATCCAGGCCCCAAGCGCGCTGTCGCCCTACCGGCATCCGGAACGGGCGGTGGAACGCCGGAACCGCGTGATCGAAAGTATGGTGGAAACTGGCGCGATCACCAAGGAAGAGGCGGAGAAGGCCAAGGCCACTCCGCTCAAGCTGGCCCCACCCAACGTGGAAGCCAGCGACGCTCCTTATTTTGTGGATTTGGTCCGCGACACTCTGGTCAACAAATTCAACGAGCGCGAGATCAACGATCAGGCCTATCGTATCTACACCACACTGGACCCCGATCTGCAGCAAGCTGCCGCGCAGGCCGTACAAGTTGGCATGAAGATCGTGGATGACGAAGTCACCAAGCGCCGTACCCATCGGGTGAGAGTGGGCAAAAAGTTTGAAACCAAGGTGGACCCAGGACCGGAGGCGCAAGTCGCCCTGGTGGCCATGAATCCACACACCGGAGAAGTACTGGCTTTAGTCGGGGGCCGCAACTATGCGTTCAGCCAACTGAACCATGCGGCGGCGAGCCGGCCCACGGGCTCGATCTTCAAACCCTTCGTGTATGCGGAAGCCATCAATAGCGCGCTGGAAGGAACTCAGCCGGCCTTTACTCCAGCCACTCTGGTCGAGGATGAACCTACGACCTTCACGTACGGCGATCAGATCTACGAGCCCAGAAATTACAAAGAGGAGTATCACGGCCAGGTGACGGCACGGTATGCGCTGGCCATGTCGTTGAACAACGCTACGGTAAAACTAGCCGAAGAGGTTGGATACGATAAAGTCGCCAGTCTGGCCAAGACTGCCGGCATTAGCTCGGTAAAAGCCACGCCGGCCATGGCGCTGGGGTCGTACGACGCGACTCCGCTGGAAATGGCGAGCGCCTACACGGTGTTCGCCAACGGAGGCCAACGCATCTCGCCCCTGCTGATCAGTTCGGTGCGCAACGCAAATGGCGACATCGTTGCCGATTACAAGCCGGAGCGCCAGCAAGTGCTTGATCCACGGGTCGCTTTTGTCATGACCGACATGCTGGAAGGCGTAGTCAATTTCGGCACGGCCTATGGCGTTCGACAACGGGGGTTCACCGCGCCCGCAGCGGGCAAAACTGGAAGCTCTCACGATGGCTGGTTTGCCGGCTATACCAGCAATTTGCTTTGCATCATCTGGGTCGGATATGACGACTACAGCGATATCCACCTCAGTGGGGCGCAAACCGCTGCTCCGATCTGGACGGAATTCATGAAGCGGGCAACCGCGCTGCAACAGTATTCCAACGTCAAAGACTTTACTCAGCCCTCCGGCGTGGTGGACGTACAACTGGACAAGATGACCAACCGTCTGGCCAATGCCGCCTGCCCCGATACTTACACTGCTGCCTTCATTGCGGGGACCGAGCCGAATGAGTCCTGCGATCAGAACGGCGGGATTAAGGGCTTTTTCTCCCGCATGGTGGGCTTGGGTGGAGACAAGAACACCCCCCCGAATCCACAGGTGCAACCGCCGGATGGGGGCCAACCCGCCGATCCCACGAAAAAGAAAGGCTTTTTCGGGAAAATCGTGGATATCTTTAAAGACGATAAATCGTCCAATCCTCCCAAGCCCGCCCCCAACGAGAACGGGCCCAGCCATTAGCCAATTTCGCTCCCGGCGGTGTCTAACTATTTGCTTGAAGGCAGAGTTGGTCCCAGATTAGGCTTTTCGAGGAGGTAAGCCATGTTTCGTGCCTCTTGGTGGTTCACTCTACCGCTGGTTTTAACCACGGTTGCCGTCCATGCTCAGGTTTACTCCGCCGAGCAAATCGAAGTCGCCCCTCCGGCTCCGCGGGTCGAAGCGCCCGCTGAAAACGCAACCGTCGCCGATCTCGACCGGCGTGGTGATGAATTGCGCGCGGTCAAGGATTATCTGGATGCGATCGACTATTACCAGGCTGCCATTAACAAGGACCCCCACAATGCGGTGCTTGAAAACAAGATGGGCATCGCCTACCTCCAGTTACAGCGCCTGAACATCGCCGGCAAGTGCTTCAAGACTTCCATTCGCCTGGACCGCAATTATGCGGACGCCTACAACAATCTAGGGACCATTTACTACTCGCAAAGAAACTACAGCAAGGCGATCCATCAGTATGAGATTGCGCTCAAGCTGCGCCCCGATTCCGCCGCATTCTACGGAAACATGGGGGCCGCGTATTTTGCCAGGAAAGAGCCTGAGAATGCGATGATCGCCTACATCCACGCCCTACAGCTTGACCCCGACGTTCTCAGCCATAGTTCGCGCGTGGGAGTCGTGGGCCAAACCACGCCCCAGGAAGAACGCGCCTTTTATGACTACATCGTGGCCAAAGCGTATGCCAAGTTGGGGCTGCTGGACCTCTCCTTACAGCACCTGCGGAAGGCCCTGGAAGAGCAATATAAGGACATCAACAAGGTTTACAAGGATGAAGAATTTGCCGGCTTGCGGAAAGACCCACGGTTTAATGAGCTGATGACGAACAAACCACCGGCCTTGCCGGATTAGTATGTGGAGACGGGGCTTGCTCCTTCTGGCGGGACAAGTCCCGCCTCCACACGAGTTATTTCACTGCACTGTAGGACTTCTCTGGCCGATGTAGCCTGCGATCACCCGCTGGAGCTTACCCTGCGCCCGTAAAATGTATTCGACCGCATCGCGCAATGCGCCGTCACCGCCGACATGCGGTGTCACGTAGTGAGCGTCTTTCTTCACTTCAGGACGAGCATTTGCCACGGCAATGGCCAACCCGCAGTTCCACATCACCGGGAGATCGATTACGTCATCCCCGACAAAAGCAGCTTCGCTGGCCTTCAATCCCTCTTTTTTCAAAATTTCCCTGAAGACCCCCAGCTTGTCTTGAATCCCCTGATGAACGTGCTCCAATTTCAGATCGCGCGCGCGCAGAGCGACGGTCTCTGAAATGCGCTTGGTGATCAGCCCCGTCTTGATTCCAGCTAATCGTGCCAGAGAAATCGCCGTGCCATCGTGGGCATGAAATCCCTTGGCCTCGATCATGGTTTGGCTATGCAAACCGAAACCTCCCTGCCCGCGGTGCGCGGAAGTCTGGGCAAGTACGGTTTGCTGTGCCGCGGCTGGCGCAGGAAAAATAAAAAGTTTCCCGTCGGTGAGAACGCCATCCACATCAAACAATAACAATTTGATCTTTTTGGCGCGCGTTTTTGGATTGGGCATTGTGGCGATTCTAGCATTCAGTACTTTTGATCACATCCCTGCTGCGCTCACGTCCAATCAATACCGGCGTTGGTCCATGCGCGGTGGCCCGACGTTCACCAATGGACGGTTTTGTTCGAAGGTGGACAGTTTTACTGCTGAAAAGCCATTTATCCACGTGGAATCTGTATTTTACGTTTGGCAATTGGGGTGCATTTTCACCCCGGTGTTAAGCAGTGTAAAAGCTTTTATGGAACTTTTTGCTTAGAAGTTGCGTCCTACAAGCATACAAGAGCCGGGTACTTCTCTTGTGTACAGGAAGTAAAAGGGGTCGGATCTGTTCCCGTTCTCGGTTTGGCGGCCCAGGCGAGAACAGGTCCGCGAAGATGGCTGCGTCCGTTCTTCTTGCACACCCCAAAACCAGGAGTGTGCCTTCATCGATTGGATTTTCGTGAAGGTGCGAACAGCCGCCTAATCCGTCCCGACGCTTCGGGGAAAAT
>CAZETZ010000221.1:0-4811 GCA_964514735.1 uncultured Acidobacteriaceae bacterium
GCGTCAGTGTTCCGCCGGCGGTGAGGGCCGTGGCTGGCGCAAGTGCTCCGGTCGCGCCTACATAAACGTTGCTCTTTCCCTCGCTGCCCAAGGTCAGCAGGATCGGAATGCCGGCGTTATTCAATACCGCCGCGCCAGGATTGTTGGCGGGCCTGCCCCCGGCGGTCTGTTTCACCGTGATCAAGTTCGAGACGCTGTTGATCTCGCTCTCGTAGAACGTGCTGGCGCTCGGCGTGGCCGACAAGTTGTCGAATACTTCGGTTAGGGTCGGATTCGAAATCAGGTTCGCGGGCGGAGGGTCGGTCCAATACAACACCGTCAGCCGGAACAGGCTGGGATCATTCAACCCGGCATTGCTGATCTGGTAAGCGATGTGGTTGCCCCACACCCCTGAACCGGCTGCAGTAATGCTCATGCCACCGGCCGCGCCGGAAGCCGGCTGCGCCGAGTTCCCCGGGTTGACGGTATCCATGTGCACAACCCGCTGCACGAAGCAGCGCAGCCCGCCGTTCTGGAAAAATCCTTCCACTCCGTAGGCGAGATAATGATCGGTGCCGTCGGGGTCTTTGACGTAGCCGCCAAAAGCGCGTTGATAATCGCCGAAGCTGGTAAGCAGAGTCGGCGTGAGGGGGCCGCGTTCCGCGATGCCTAGAAATCCGACGGTGCTGGTCGAGACCCCTTCGATCGGCTTGTTCCCGGTGTCAGTTTCTTCGACGTATACGCCTGGATAGAGATATTCCGGCATGTTTCTTCTCCTTCAGTCTTGGCTTCCGACTTGCATCACATATTGATGGTCAGCGAAACCGTGAGTCCCCGCAGCACAGTGACACTGCCATTGGCATTTCCCAGCACCGCGTGATGCGCGTTCACCGTGACCGGCAAAGGCAACGCCGGCGGGTCCGGCAAATACAAAACAAACGCGCCATCCGCGCCGGTGGTGTAAGCCGGGCCGGTCCCCCCGGCTTGCAGCACCTGTGCCGCCACGACCGGCTGCTGGTTGTGCAATACCGTTCCCCGGATCAGGGTCGCGCCGCCCGGAAATGGATAAGCGGTCGTGGGCAATAACGTGGCGGCCTGACGCTGGGTCTTGTAAGCGGGATTTTGCCCCGGATCGCCGAGCGGCAAAGTTGGGTCCGCGATGGTGATATCCGGAAAAGCCGGCCACAAGGCGGCCGGCATCGGCACCATGACTGCAATCTGTGCCGGCAGGTAGTACGGCGTCTCCGGCGCGCTCTTCACGGTGAGCGACTGCGCCCCCGCATTCAGGCCATAAAACAAGAATGTGCCGCTCGCATCTTTCTGCTCTCCGAGCGCCGGCCCGGATGCAACCGTCACCTTGCCCAGCAACTGGTCGGAGTCGGCGTAGCCATCGCGCAACTGCAAGGCGAATTGCAGCGTCACCTCGACGATTTCGGGTTGTAGTGTCGGAAATACCATTAGTTGTCCGCTATCCCCGCATATTTATTGCGTTGCACCAGCACCCGCCGCTGCTGTTGCTCTTCGGTAGAATCCAGCAGGGTTACGCGCACGGTGTAGGTGACAGACAGACGATAAGGCGTCTCCAACGCCTGCCACACCCAGGAAACTTCCTGGAGCGGCACCGTATTGAACACCGCGCGCACAACATTGCCCGAGGTCTGAAGGCTCCCTACGAGGTCGGGCCCTTCCAACGTGGAATGGTCATAGAAGACTTGCAGGATCTTGCCGAGAACGATTTGCTGATCGCGCGGCGCTTTCAGCAATGGCGTGATCAGGTAATAAAGGTCCAGGGCCATTGGGGGCTTTCGCACCGTGCCGCCGTTGCCCTCCACTGAAATGCGGTTCTTCAGGTACGGATCTTCGGTGACGCGATACAGATAAACCGACAAAAGCGAGGGATCGCTCGAGTTCGCCTGGTGCTCAGCGGGCGACTCCAGCGAGATCAGGTTGGGGTTGTTGATCAACGCCACCAAATCAGAATCACCCTGGATCTGCTGCCACAGCACATTCACCAGAGACTGCCCCACTTCTGCCAGGACTTTGTAATCGCTCATCGGCTCCCGATCCGCCTCGGCGTAGTATGCAAAAGCAAGCGTGCTGCCAACTCTGGACACCCCGGATAGCGGCGAGAATCGCGGATTTCTGCGATCAGTACTGCGGACTAGTTGTCACACCAGTGACAGGTTGATGTGACACTCGACATTGCGGTCAGCGGGTAAGTGTTAGAAGGCTCAGGGTCACCGCCAAATTAGGCCAATGTGACAGCGAGCGACGCCGTGGCCGGCGGAGTTCCAAAAACCGAAGTTCACCCAAAAAATGCCACGCTTCCCGGCTTGAGTCGGGATAAGATTCTCCGCGAAGCGCCCAAGGAAGTATGCGATTTTACTGGCTCATCATCAGCGTCCTCGCGGTGTGGAGGGTCACACACTTGCTCGCGGCGGAAGACGGCCCCGCGGGCGTCATCGTCCGCATCCGAAAGAAGATTGGAAATGGATTTTGGGGACGGCTACTCGATTGCTTCTATTGCCTGAGTCTGTGGACCGCGGCCCCGTTCGCTTATTTCGCCGGAGAATCAATCCGCGACCGTTTGACCTTATGGCTAGCACTATCGGCGGGAGCCATACTGCTCGAACGGGGTACGCCTAAAGAAGTTGCCCCGCCGCCCTACTTTGAAGATGGAGGACAAGACCATGCCGTGTTGCGGACAGGCGAGGACCCAACTCCGAACGACAACATCCGCGCCGAAGACTAAACCAGTTCCGGTCGCCATGAAGCCCACTCCCAATCCCACAGGGAGTGGTTCGGCGGCCGTCCTTTTTAAGTACTTCGGCTCGACTGGCATCACCGTGACCGGCCCGGCATCCTCACGCGTCTACCGCTTTTCTCCGAACGGCGCGGCGATCTCAGTGGATGCCAGGGACGCAGCCGCTCTCGCTCGCGTGCCCAACTTAAGGGCGGTCAGACGCCCTTAAGTTGCGTTTCGTCCTAAACCCAACGATGGTCAATGAAAGACCAGTTCAATCCCGGCGTCCAATGTTCACAAATTTTTAATTTAAAAAAGTTTGGTGAGCGCGGTAGGAATCGAACCTACAACCTACTGATTAAGAGTCATCACCGATGGCCTCGCAAGATGGCGAGTAAAGCATCAGAAAGCAAAGAGTTAACTCAAATTCAGCCGATCAAAAAAGATCCAAACATGACCGCCATTGCCGGACCGCGAACGCTCTAATGCAGCGGGCACGTTCAGTGCCTGGCAAGTAGCGAGAAATGCGGCGGCATCGTCTTGCCATGTCTTCTTGTCAAAATCGACGGCAAGAAACCAGCATGTCTCATCAGGCAGCAGTGGATACGCGCCAACCGTAAGCTCACCTGCCAAATGCTGGCGAACCACCTCGTCCGTTAGAGGATGAAAGGTCCGTGTCTTACGGTCGACTTTCTTGCGGTCTTCGGGCCTGCTCGCATAATAAGCCTTCCAATCACGATCTGCCTTTGGCATGTATCCAGCCCGGCCATCAGGGTTTTCCCAGCGGACCGCATAGACATCTTCCCGGCCACGGAAAAGGCTTCTAAAGAGGGCGATTTTAGCCTTTGAGTCGGAAGCATGACTGACAGCATCGATTGCTGTCCCCACGTTTTGGACCAGCGTAGGCCCCTGAGTCTGAACCGCAGGAATCGGGATACCGTGCTCAGTCAGGACCTTCCGCAGGCGGTTGTTTTCCTCCCGTAAACGGTCACATTCGACTTGCGCGGATTGAAGCTCTTTTTGAAATTCTTTGCCGGGCATAGGGAACTTAACGACATGGAACTTATGAAACAAGATTGAGCGTGTAACTTGTGCTGCGCCCGCCTTCTGAGCTACGTACAAGAACACCCATATCAACCAAATACGTCATGTCTCGAAGGGCAGTGTCTTGCGATGACTTTGTGAGTTTCGCGTACTTGGTCGTCGTCAGTTTGCCTTCGAATCCGTCAAGCAGCTTATTTAGGACAAGCCTTTGACGGTCGTTAATGACAACACCGCGAATGCGCTCCCAAAATTTCGCCTTATCGAGAACGCCTCGGAGCACGGTCTGCGCCCCGTCGATTGCGCGGCCTAAGCATGCGAGAAACCACTCCAACCATGGCGTGACATCCATATCAGCCTTTTGTGTGTGCTCTAGAATCTCGTAGTAGGCATTGCGCTCCTGGCGAATCTGCGTTGACATGCTGTAGAAGCGCTGTGCGCTGTTTTCCGAGCGTGCTAACGCCATGTCGGCGATAGCTCGTGCGATGCGCCCGTTGCCATCGTCAAACGGGTGAATGGAGACAAACCACAAGTGCGCGAGCCCTGCCTTCATGACTAGGTCGATATCACTATTGGCGTTGAACCAATCGAGGAATGCGTTCATGTCCTTTTCGACGCGGGGAGCAGCAGGCGCCTCAAAGTGGACGCGCTCTTTGCCAATCGGACCGGAAACGACCTGCATTGGCCCGTCGCAGTCGTCGCGCCATGCTCCTATCCTGATTTTGCGCATGCCGCTACGGCCGGTGGGGAAAAGCGCTGCATGCCAGGCAAACAGCCGATCAGCTGTGAGAGGTTGGTCATAGTGACGTGTCGCGTCGAGCATCATCTCAACGACGCCTTCCACGTTGCGGTCAGCCGCTTTAAGGCCTCCTACATCCATTCCTAGTCGTCGGGCGATGGAAGACCGCACTTGTTCTGCATCGAGTTTTTCACCTTCGATCTCGCTGCTTTTGAGTACATCGGCGGTCAGAGTTTGCAATACGGCTTCTTGACGGAGATCAAAACCCAGAGCTCCCATGTGACCGATCAGCAAGCCTTGACGATGACG
>CAZETZ010000222.1:0-4781 GCA_964514735.1 uncultured Acidobacteriaceae bacterium
TGCGCATGGCGTGAGTAACAGTCACGTGCCTTTCCAGCTTGGCTACCGGCCAAAACATCTGTAAAAACCAAAAGGCCCCGACTTTTGTCGGAGCCTCGGAAATCGAATCTGAGCTTGGAAAATTAACGCATTAGTCAGACCAGTCCCAAAGGCCGAGCGCGATTGACGCGCCGTCTCATAATGGATTTGGTCTGTATCGTCATTTCGAAAGTAAGTATAGCACGGTTCTTGCAGCACTCCTAGACTCTTCATTCTCTGTCCTCGAGCCGCAAAACCCGCGTGAACGGGGCGGTTTGACTTGTTGCAAGAAACGACCCTTCCTAAGCCCGTGGCCGGAATAACGACCGCGAAAAAGAAAAAGTGAGACGACAACGGTCCTCTGATTCAGGATGTATGCCTTGCTTCTGCTCACTAGTGGGGAAGGTACACAAGAGACACGACGTCCGGCCCGATCACCAGCCGTCGTGGACTTTTTCTTGGAGGCCATTTGTTAAGTCCAGCCCTCGATTCACAGCTTGCTTCGCCGAAGAGTTCTGTACTTGCACCAGTGGACACTCCTTGGTCAATCCTGCACTCAACTTCCACTGTTAGGTCGTGGGTGCAGTATTGGCAGTCCTGAAGTTGCACTTTGGTGGGATAGCGATGCAGACCGCGCGGGGCGACCCCTTCGGCCAGACGTCCGGGCTGCTGCGCATGCAATCTGGGATCGCGCCTGCAGACTAGCACAATCCCTCATCTCCGACAGCAGCCAGGCCGCGGACATCATGGAGATCACTGTCGCTCAAGTATCTCGCTACCTTGATCGCCGCAGTGTTGTGGTGTTTTCGCGGCAGATAGACGGCCTCGTGATGGTTGCGTTCCAGAGAGCTCTTCATCGGCGCGGCCAAGCTCAGGCGACTTGAAACACTGGGCGGGACGGACGCGCTATCGAGCCGGGCGATCGATTTGACGTGGACGCACCAGATCCACGCCCAATTGGAACTCGCCCAAGTTGTGCGGCTGCTTTGCGAGAGAAGTCGAACGATCTTGGCTCTGCGTTATGCCGGTTATACCTGGAAGGAATCTGCGAAGCTACTGGGAGCATCGGTGCCCGCGTTGCGGAGTGCTTTCTGGAGGGACGTTTCCGAAGTGAAGAAGCAACTGCGGAATGGCGGTTCCGCGCCCCCTGAGCGTAATGCCCAGCGCGACGCTCCAGCACCCAACGATACGCTGTGCTAGTCACGCCGAAGTTGCAAGGCCCTCTTCGTACTGTTCATCGTCAATCTCTGAGTGTGCCGACCGTCCCATCTGTTCGTCGTATGCAGCCCTTTCTTTCTTGCTCTCCCTGACCGGCAACAGTTCCGCATGGTTTGGGGGAAACACAAAATCTTTAACAAAGTTGAGCCGTTCGATATTTAATCTCCGGCCTACAATCTCTCTGCTGTGTCTTGCAGAACTCGGAGAAGTCCTCTGCGTCAATGATTTCCCGTTGTAGCTTTCCGGTATGCACGATACGGCATTTCAACCAACCGAGTGAGATCCATCGTTGAACTTCATCGGCGCGAATATGTAGCGCCTCCGCAAGCGTGTATTTGGTGAACCAGTCTTGACCCATCCTAGCGCTTGCACCCAACCGGTGAAGCATGGAGCCCCGGCGACCGGCGCATCGCAATGGCAACCTCTGGCAAGGGTTGGATGGCGATCAAGTCCAGAAGCCGCTGTTGTGCTCGCTCAGGCCATTCGCGATACGACCGCTTGCCGTTGACACCTAACTGACGGGCAAATCTCCAACAGGCGTCTCTTGGATTGCCCGAGACTTCAGCCAATCTAGTTATCAGCAGTCTCACTTTGTCAGGATTCTGTTCGCTCGATTGCTCCCGCGGGACATTCAAGTGAATCCTCACCAGATCTCGGGCTTCCTTTGGCCAGCGGAAGGTGCGGCGCCTCCCACCGGCATGTTCCGTACTCATAAGCAATCTCTCGGCTGGGGCTTAAGAGCTGTTCCTCTTGCCTATATATGGCCGCGTGGAGAGAAAGTATCGCGCTTGTGAAAACAGTTTTTTGTCAGATTCACGAATTCAACTAGCATGACGCCTATGGATGACCGTATAAGGATGGGCAGCGCGACAATACTGGTCGCAATCGAGACCAGAACTACGAGAAGATCGCGAGAGGGGTTCATCGTGGGCCGCAAGGAAGAACTTGATGATTTGATCGCTGCATTTGACCCAGTACATGACGATCACTCCAATCCCGCACGTGTTGGGTGTCCGGGCCGGACTGCCTTGACGAGGCTCGCAAGCGAGCCGGAGGCTTTGGTAGGAGCTAAACACCTTCAGCGCGGCCATCTTTCTCCGGATCGAGGAGGGAGCGTACCCATCACTGCGAAGGTGTGCAGCCCAGCGTTCTATCAGAGCGCCGGTCAAGGACAGGAGGGGCAGCTCTGCTCCAGCAAATGCCTGGAACTGGCTCAAATCGGTGCTATACGCGGCTTTCGTTTTGCTACCGCGGTCGTTGGTGGAAAAGTATCCAGACAGAAATTCGACAGCCGAACCCCTAAAGACCATTTGGGGGAACCTTGCATTCTGCCACGCAACTGGCTGGCATTCTGAAGTTGACAGAAAGAAAGGCCTTACATGGTACAGGAACTCTACTGATTGAGGTAAATCGAGCGGTTTTAGGTTCCCCCGCCGAAACGAGCTCGGCTAGTACCGATCCACCTGCACTCCATCTTTGATTTGCCGGCATACCACGCTTCATGCTTCGACGTATCGACATTCGCCCGCAAAACCGCTGTGCGGATGCCTTCGTTGCTGAGGATTTGTTGCAGCCGGGCGGTGACATCATGTTTCCGCGTGTATACCGCAAAGACCTGGCATCGGCGTCCTTCGGCAAGTTCCTGCCTGATCTCCTGGAGTAAACGTCGTTCCTTGGAATAGCGAGACTCTTCCGGAAGATCCCGAGTCTTCGCAATGACGAACTGAATTCTGCGCTTAAGCTCACCATCAAATTCCGTTCCGTACAGAGTCCCAAGCCCAAACGGGTGATCTGGGTACAACAAGAGCGTGTTCAGCATTGTGCTCAACACCGACCGGTTGCCTTTGTGGGCCTTGAGCGCATCGCGGATATCGTCTTCGAGTTGCCGGTACGCTTCCATCATCGGAGCGTCCATCGGTACGCTGAGGTAGGTCTACGTTTCGAACTAGTTGAGAAAATGCCACGCCATCGCCGACGCACGGATCAACTGCAGAGAATGTTGCCGGGAAACTCAACCAATTCCGCAATCGGTTGGCCTCGGCAGGCGGAAGAGGAAAAAAGCCGAGCTTGGTTTGACCATGAGGACGCATCACTGACCCGCCTCAAAACAGAATTACCGGGGAATGGATGAGAGGTGTGGTTCGGCGCGCTGAAGGTAGATATCTACTGGGTGTGGTCAGCCAGTTTCTTCGGACGCCTGTGTGCAGCAAGGAAGGAGATTCGGACCGACTCTAAAGTTTATTTCTCTCGGTTCTCGCCCTTTGGACTCTGCGTCAAGTCCTTCAAGTCGCTGCTGCGGCCTAGAGCCTGTTTGTTGGTTACGAGGTCGCCCCATGAAATGAAGCGCACCGGAACACCGAAGAAAGTGCTCGCGACCCTCTTTTTCCACGCATCAGCAAATTGGACACCAGTGATTTCGGTCAGGATATCCACGCGCACCGGCGCGATGCGAATCTGGTAGACCAGTTGCTTTTCTGTGAACGTCTCCTCAGTGATCCCATCATGCTCCAGGGGAGCACCGAATTTCTTGAGCGCTCCGACCAGCCGCGCAGAATTGTGCGGCGAATTGTGCACCCATACGTCGAGATCCTTCGTATAACGCGGCTCGCCATATTTCATGACTGCGAAGCCGCCTACGATTAAATATTCAACCTCAAATTCGTTTAAGAGTTGTAGCAGTTCTTTGTAATGCGGGTTTTCTGCCATGGATGGTTTCCTCAGCTAATTCCACCATCTCCCATGCGGCCGCAAAGATGGCTTCATCCCCCTGTTCCTGCCAAAACTCGATATCGAACGAACGATCCGGGAACCCATGCTCCACCAGTCGCGTTTTCCAGGGTGAATTTTGAGAAGTGCTCATTTCGTCCTCTTCGAAGCGCCGCATTTACCGCAATTTGGCCGAGGGATATTCCCGGTTACCGACGGAACGAACGACGGTGGCAGTGCGCTGCCCACGAACATTATCAGAATATCAGGCAAAGGGCCGAATTCTTAGGGTGCCGCAGTTGCCTATGCAGGCTCATATTCTTGCCTGCCCTGAGCAGTCACCGAAGAGCCCTCACTCCATCGCTTGCGGGGACGGATGCGCGGATCTCGTGGGCTTTCTGTTCTGCCTTTTCCAGCTGTCCTGGCGCTGATCTGCCACGACGTGCCGTTCTGGTAGATGTAGAAATACTTCAGGCACCTGCATCTCCTCCAGTAGGGCTCGCTGCTCTTCGGACAATCCGCTCCGTGGCGCGTGTAGACGCTGACGGTTTCGGTTGTGCGGCCCAGTGCAAAAGAGGTCGCGGTTTGAAATTCCACGCGGGCTTGAAACTCCATCTGAACGCTTCCACTTCTCGGCCGCACGCTAGCATCGGGCAGAAATTCACGCCAAAGACGACAGATTCGGGCGTCAAAAGGGCGAAATTTCGACCGGCTCCGGCCAATCTTTCATTCAGTTTTCATTCAGTTTTTTCTAGCCAGGAAGGAAGATCAGTGTTTTGTGGAAGTTAGAAGTTGGTTGCGGGGGGTGGATTTGAACCACCGACCTTTGGGTTATGAGC
>CAZETZ010000223.1:0-4766 GCA_964514735.1 uncultured Acidobacteriaceae bacterium
AATCCCAACGCCCGTGTCTTCGATGATTTGGCCGACTACTCCCCGAGTTCCGGCCAAACCGAATTACGAAGTCTGCTGGGTTGTTTTTTGTTTTCCGCAGACGAAGTATTCAAACGCATCAGCGTGCTCTCCGGGGGAGAGCGCAACCGCTACGCGTTGCTGAAAATGCTTCTCCATCCCGCCAACTTCCTGCTGCTGGACGAGCCCACTAACCACCTCGACATGCGGGCCAAAGATGTGTTGCTGGAAGCGCTCTCGAAATACACGGGAACCGTGGTCTTCGTTTCCCACGACCGTTACTTCATTGACAAGCTGGCCACGCGGGTCTTCGAAGTTGGGAACGGCAAGGTAGAAATCTATCCCGGCAACTATGAAGACTACATGTGGCGCAAGCAAGGTGGAGCGGAGCAACTGCAACGAACTGTTGCCAGCAATCCTGCGATCACTCAGCCGGCGAACGGCTCACACGCGCCAGCCACTGAATCAAAAAATCGTCGCCTGAATCCGCTTAAACGCAAGCAAATGGCAGACCGCGTCCAGGAACTTGAGCAGGAAATCGCCCAGGTAGAAACCACCATCGCCCAATGCGAAACAGCATTGTTGAGCTATGTGAGCGCGGAAGAAACCCAGCGACAAACCCACGAGCTGGAAGCCAGCCGCGCGGAACTGACTACGTTGCTAGCCGAATGGGAAGCCTTATCCCAAGCCCTTCAAACCTAGAGCAAATCATGTAGGGCGGGCACTCCTGCCCGCCTGCTTGCAGTGCCGTGCATCTTTCGGCCACCGGTTGCGCTAACGCAGCGCTTTCTTGACGCTGCCAGCTTGGGCGGACAGGAGTGTCCGCCCTACATCATTACAGAATTCTCATCCGGTCACGTTCTTCCGTAACCTCCTCAAATCATTACCCGCATGCCATAGTCGCAATAACCCACGGCGTAAGCCGTAGATCAAGCAGAGCGCGTCACCGCACTCCGGAAGGCCGAACCCAAATGTTGCAACCATCGGAAAGTCAGAAGCCGCTAAGTTCCCCTCGGACCACGTCTTATGCTCCGCTTAGCGTGAGCAGCAGCCCCCTGGAGCAAGCGACCATTGGCCAATCGGTCGTAATTAAAGGCGAAGTTACCGGCGCGGAGGCGCTTTACATTGACGGACGCATCGAAGGCACCATCAGCGTACCGCAACACCGCGTCACCATCGGGCGACACGGTTCCATCCAGGCCAGCATCAACGCCCGTGAACTGGTGATCATGGGCAAGGTCAATGGAAATGTCGAGTGCTTGGACCGGCTGGATATCCGCGGGGAAGGGTCACTCACGGGAGACGTAATCACCCAGCGCATCAGCGTAGAAGACGGCGCGCTCATGAAGGGCAGCATCCAGGTCCGGGCCGCGGAATCCAAGCTGGAAAGCAAAGCCCTGGCGCAGCAGCCTAAGGCCATGGGAGCAACCGCCGGCGCGTAGGTTTGGGCTTAAAAAAATTGAAAAGTTCAAAGGCACGTCCGCGACGTGCCTTATTTCTTTTCGGAAGTTTTCAAATCCAGAGAAGCGGAGTTCATACAGTAGCGCAGCCCAGTCGGCGTAGGACTGTCCTCAAACACGTGCCCGAGGTGGGCATCGCACTTTGCACACCGGACTTCGGTGCGTACCATCCCATGCGACTGATCGGTAATCGCAGACACGGAACCCTCCTGCACCGGCTCAAAGAAACTGGGCCAGCCGGTACCCGAGTCGAACTTAGTATCCGAGCTGAACAACGGTTCGCCACAACAAACACAGTTGTAGGTCCCCTTGTCTTTCGTATTCCAGTATTTCCCGGTAAAAGCTCTCTCCGTCCCGCATTGCCGCGTAACCTGGTATTGTTCTGGAGACAACTGCTGTTTCCATTCTTGTTCGGTTTTTGTGACTTTTTCAGACATAATTCCTCACCCATTAGATACTGACTCGACCGAAAGGTTTCATTCCAGATTCGGCCCGATTTTCCGGTACTGTCCCCGGAAAAACAGCAACGGATCCCCCTCCCGCACCACGACATCTTCCACTTCCGCGATAAAGATGGTGTGGTCCCCCGCATCCTGCGCGGTGTGCAGTCGGCACTCCAGATACGCCAGCGCGTCATGCAGCACAGGAGTTCCATGCGAAGTCCGGTCAAACCGCGCGCCCACCTGCTGTTCCGCCCGGTCGTGATCGCGCTCTGGACGAGCGTAGTACCCGGAAATCGCCCGCTGGTTCTCCGCTAGGATGTTCACTCCAAAGCGCTTCCGGGCGTGCAGGTGAGCATGGGTCCGCGCCCTGCGGTCCACGCAAACCAGCACCAATAAAGGGTCCAGTGAGACCGAGGCAAAGGCATTCGCCGTCATGCCGTGGACCCCGCCTTCGTCATCGAGAGTAAGGATCGTGACCCCAGTGGCGAAGCACCCTAGCGCGCGACGAAATTCAGCTTGGCTAGCGCTCATGTCCTCAGAAGTTTTAACACGCCGGGGCGGAAAAAAGAAAAAGCCATCCGCGGACAGTCCGGGTACCTCATGTATGATTTTCGTATCCGTAGTAAGGGGTGGGGTTTGTGATCACGGGAAAGGCAATCGCCACGCGGCAACCCTGTCTGGAGGTAGAGACGGATTTGGGCCATCTCCAGGCTGGGGCGCCGCTCTCCAGGCAAACTGCATGTGGTTTGATTGGCGTCAGGGATGAAAATCTTCCCCGCCTGCTGGCAGCGGCCCGCGAAACCAAAGAGCGCTTTAAGCCACGGACCATCACGTACTCCCGCAAAGTTTTCGTTCCCCTGACCAATCTCTGCCGTGACTACTGCGGCTATTGCGCCTTCCGCCGCGACCCCGGACAACCCGGCGCGCGCACCATGACTCCCGACCAAGTCCTGCATGTCGCGCGGGAGGGGGAAAAACTGGGCTGCACGGAAGCGCTGTTTAGCCTGGGCGACAAGCCGGAGTCGCGGTTTCCTGAAATGCGTGAAACTCTCGAACATCTGGGATACAACTCCACCCTCCATTATTTGGAAGCCATGTGTGAGTTGGTGTTGCGCGAGACCAACCTATTGCCGCACCCCAACCCTGGGTTGTTGAGCGCCGAATGGATCGCGCGCCTGGCAAAGGTTTCCCCGAGCATGGGATTGATGCTGGAAACGACCAACCCCTGGTTGCTCGCTCCCGGCGCCGCTCACCACAACGCTCCTGACAAGCTTCCGGCCAAGCGCCTGCGCGTTATCGAAGAAGCCGGGAAGCAACGCGTGCCTTTCACCACCGGGCTGTTGATCGGTATCGGCGAAACTCTGGAAGATCGGGTTGATACCCTCCTGGCCATCCGTGAACTGCACCGCCGCTA
This sequence comes from uncultured Acidobacteriaceae bacterium, assembly GCA_964514735.1. Classification (GTDB taxonomy): domain Bacteria; phylum Acidobacteriota; class Terriglobia; order Terriglobales; family Acidobacteriaceae; genus CAWBXL01. The sequence continues at coordinate 3,336 of CAZETZ010000223.1, forward strand.
CGGGCACATCCAGGAAGTCATCGTGCAAAATTTCCGCGTGAAGCCGGACATCGCCATGAGCTGCTGGCCGGAGCCAACCCAAGGCGAGATGCTGCGCACCGTCGCCGTAGCTCGCCTGCTGATGCCGGATATGAACATTCAGGCCCCACCGAACTTGTCCGCTCCTTATTATGACGACTTGCTCGACGCCGGAATCAACGATTGGGGCGGGATCTCTCCGCTGACGCCGGATTTTATCAACCCGGAAAAACCGTGGCCGCATCTGGATACGTTGCAACAACGCACAGAAGCCAAAGGCTTCATTCTGCGCCAGCGCTTGCCGGTTTACCCGGAATTCGTGCCCTCTGTGATTGCACGCCCGGGCTTGCTCGCCGAAAAAGTTCGCGCCGCTGCGGGCGCCGAAGGTTTTGTCCGGAGGGCAGCATGATCGTCGTCCTGACCGGTGGGACCGGCGGGGCCAAGTTGGTAGACGGCCTGCGCAAAATTGTCCCGCCCCGCAATCTAACTTTCATCGTCAACACTGGGGACGATTTCCAGTGGTGGGGCTTGCACATTTCTCCAGACCTGGATTCCATCACTTATGTTTTGTCCGGCATGTTAAGCAAAGACCGTGGCTGGGGAGTCGAAGGGGACACCTTCCAGTGCCTGGAAGCCATGCGAAAACTGGGGCAACCGGCGTGGTTCCAGGTCGGCGACCGCGATTTGTCCACGCACCTGTTACGCACCCAGTTGCTGCGCGAAGGCAAGTCGCTGGGCGAAGCCACGGCGGAAATCACCAGGAATCTAGGGGTTGAATCCATGGTTCTACCTATGACCAACTCGCCAGTAGAAACCCGCATCACGATTCCGGAAGGAGAAATCAGCTTTCAGGATTACTTCGTAAGACGACGCTTCCGTGATCCGGTAAGTTCCGTGCGCTTTGCCGGCGCTGAAGATTCAACTCCAGCGCCCGGAGTGCGCCAAGCAATCCAGCAAGCGACCGCCGTAATTCTCGCGCCGAGCAACCCCATAACCAGCATCGGCCCGATGCTCGCGGTCCCGGGCATTCGCGAAGCTCTGCGAGAAACCAAAGCGTCAGTGACCGCGATCACCCCCATCGTAGGCAATGCCGCAGTTTCCGGCCCAGCGGGTGCATTGATGGCGGCCCAAGGATTACCTGTATCGATTCATGGCGTGGCCGAGGCGTATCGGGACTTCCTAGATTATTTGGTAGTGGACAGCAGCGATCAAGATCACGCTCCGGGCCTGCGCCGGTCAGGGCTGGAAATTTGCCTTACCCAAACAATCATGAAATCAGACGTCGAAAGAATTGATCTCGCGCGCGCTGTGCTGTCGTTTGTATCGAATTCGAGCGCAGTCTCGCTGGCCTCATAAAGTAACTGGCGGGTACTTTTTGATAGTGGAGAGAGGCGGCAGTTTTGCCGGCTTTTT
>CAZETZ010000224.1:0-4745 GCA_964514735.1 uncultured Acidobacteriaceae bacterium
GGAGTATTACGAGAAGGGCATGCGCGTGCCCGACGATGTGACGCTGCTGTGGTGCGACGACAACTGGGGCAATATCCGCCGGCTGCCGACTCCGGAGGAGCGCAAACGCAGCGGCGGCGCGGGAATTTATTATCACTTCGATTATGTCGGCGGGCCGCGCTCCTACAAGTGGCTGAACACCGTCCCGATCACCAAAGTCTGGGAGCAGATGGACCTGGCCTACCGCTACGATGCCAATCGCATTTGGATCGTGAACGTGGGCGATCTGAAGCCGATGGAGTTCCCCATCGAATTCTTCCTGACATTCGCCTGGAACCCGGAGAAGTGGCCGAAAGAAAAGATCGGCGAATTTACCAAGCTTTGGGCCACGCGCGAGTTTGGGCCGAAGTACGCGGCCGATATCGCCGACATTGTCTCGAAATACACAAAGTACAACGGCCGCCGCAAACCGGAGCTGCTTGCGCCGGACACTTACAGTCTGGTGAATTATCAGGAGGCTGACCGGGTGGAAGCGGACTGGCGAGCTCTCACCGACAAAGCCGAACGGGTTTATGCGCTGCTCCCCGAGGAATCGCGAGATGCGTTTTTCCAACTGGTCCTCTATCCGGCCAAGGCGTCTGCCCAAGTGGCGGAGCTTTACATCGCTACGGGAAGAAACCAGTTGTATGTAGGCCAGGACCGGGCCAGCGCCAACGTGGTATCCCAGCAGGCCACCGCCATGTTCCAGGCGGATGCCGCGCTCGCAGCGGAGTACAACCACAAGCTGGGCCTGGGCAAGTGGGACCACCTGATGGACCAGCCCCACATCGGCTATACCTCGTGGAAAGATCCCGAGTCCAACGTGATGCCGAAGGTGACGGAGATCGAAGTCCCAGCGGAAGCGCGGATGGGAGTAACCGTGGAGGGTACTGCTTCCGCATGGCCCGGCGCCGAGGGCAATCCCGAGCTTCCCCGATTTGACGCGCTCAACCGGCAGCGGCATTTCGTGGATGTGTTCAACCGCGGCCGGGCCCCGTTTCCCTTTGCGGCTGTCGCTAATGTTCCCTGGATTACATTCAGCGCCAACCACGGAATTGTCAGCAAGGAGCAGCGCATACTGGTCAGCGTGGATTGGCAGAAGGCCCCCAAGGAAGTGGGGGAGGGTGAGGTGAAGATTAAAGGCGCAGGTCAGGAAATCGCGGTGAAAGTGAGAACGTTTAATCCCGCTACGCCTGCGCGAATGGCTTTGAAAGGATTCGCTGAGTCTGCGGGATATGTCTCGATCGAAGCCGAGCACTACACTCGCAAGGTGGATGCCGGGCCGGTTCGCTGGGATAAAGTCCCTGACTATGGACGGACTTTATCATCGATGACGGTTTTTCCCGTCACGGCTGCCAGTGTTACGCCTGCGCAGGGTCCTCCTTGCCTGGAATATCAGATGTATTTGTTTGACTCAGGCAAGGTGGAAGTTGACGCGATGGTTGCGCCGACGCTCAACTTCGTGCCGGGCCGGGGACTGCGATATGCAATCGCATTCGACGATCAACCACCGCAAGTGATGGATGTGCTGGCGCAGAACGAATTGAAGGATTGGGAAGAGTCGGTCGAAGACAGCGTGCGCAACAGCGGGTCAACTCATACGTTGGATAAGCCCGGATATCACACATTGAAATTTTGCATGGTGGATCCTGGAGTCGTGCTGCAAAAGCTGGTGGTAGATTTGGGCGGAGTGAAGCCCAGCTATCTGGGGCCGCCAGAAAGTTATCGTGGCGCCTTATCAATTTCGCAAAGGAAACCGGAACATCCCCATCTCACTCATCGCCGTCGTCGATAGCGCAGACCTAAAGCTGAGCGATGTGCGTACGCACGCTCCAGGCCCATCGGGCAAACTGCCGATCACGCCCGATATGCTGCTGAATCAGCCCTCGGGGAATCTGTTTGGCCTGAGCATGGATGTCGGCATGGGGTGGGCCCCAGACAAGCTTTCCGGTCCCGAGGTGCTGATTCTCAGCACGCACGGCGGCCTGCGCGCCGAGGATGGAACGCCCATCGCGCTCGGATTTCATACCGGACACTGGGAAGTTGGCCTGTTGGTGGCGGAGACCGCGCGCGAGTTGAAAGCTTTAGGCGCAGTTCCGTTCAGCGGAGCGGTCACCGATCCCTGCGACGGGCGCACGCAAGGTACGACCGGCATGTTCGATTCGCTGCCCTATCGCAATGATGCGGCGATTGTTTTCCGGCGGCTGGTTCGTTCGCTTCCTACGCGGAAAGCGGTTGTGGGTATCGCCACCTGCGACAAAGGTCTGCCGGCGATGATGATGGCGCTGGCCGCGACTTCCGATTTGCCGACGGCGCTGGTGCCTGGCGGCGTAACCTTGTTGCCCGAGGAAGGTGAAGATGCGGGCAAAGTGCAGTCCCTTGGGGCACGCTTCGCCCATCAGCAAATCACGCTGGACTACGCCGCGGAAGTCGGATGCCGTACTTGCGCCAGTCCGGGCGGCGGCTGTCAGTTCCTGGGAACGGCTGCGACTTCTCAAGTTGTCGGCGAAGCCTTGGGACTCTCTTTGCCTCACACCGCGCTTGCCCCTTCCGGACAACCCGTGTGGCTGGACGCGGCCAAGCGTTCGGCCAAGGCTGTGCTGCGGCAGTTGGAGCTTGGATTTACCACCCGCGATGTGCTCACTGATGCCTCGATACGAAATGCCATGATTGTGCATGCTGCATTCGGGGGATCAACCAATCTGCTGTTACATATACCGGCCATTGCTCACGCGGCCAAGCTGCGCCGTCCGACAGCCACAGACTGGGCTGAGGTCAATCGTCAGGTCCCGCGCCTGGTGGACGCGCTGCCTAACGGGCCAAAGTATTTCGCCACGGTGCAAGTATTTTTAGCGGGTGGAGTTCCGGAAGTGATGTTGCACCTGCGCCGCGCGGGATTGATCGATACCCGTGCTAAGACCATTACCGGCGAAAAACTGGATGCGTGTCTCGACTGGTGGCAGGACAGCCGTCGGCGCCACGAACTTCGCGCGACTTTGAAGAAACTCGACGGCATTGATCCGGATGACGTCATCATGGGGCCGGACCGCGCCAAGTCTTGCGGGCTCACCTCCACAGTGTGTTTCCCCGTAGGGAATCTTGCGCCTGAGGGGTCGGTCATCAAGAGCACCGCGATTGATCCTGCTGTTGTTGATGCTGACGGCGTCTACCGCAAACGCGGCCCAGCCAGGGTTTTTATTTCTGAGCGGGACTGCATTCGTGCGATTAAGAATGGCGGCATCCACGAAGGCGATGTTATCGTGCTGATTTGCGGCGGACCGCTGGGCACCGGCATGCAGGAGATTTATCAGGTGACCGGCGCGCTCAAGTATCTGCCATTCGGCAAGCATGTGGCGGTGATTACCGATGCCCGCTTCAGCGGAGTCTCTACTGGAGCTTGCATTGGCCATGTTTCTCCCGAGGCGCTGGCGGGCGGGGCAGTGGGGAAAATACTCGACGGCGATTTGATTGAGATCGCTGTTGACCGGGTGAAGCTGCAAGCCACGGTGGATTTTGTCGGCGAAAAAGGAGAAGTGTTCGATGCCGGGGAAGGCGCGCGGCGGCTGGCGTTGCGCTCGCCGCGGACTGATCTTGCTCCTGACCCGGCGCTGCCGGATGACACGCGACTCTGGGCGGCGCTGGTGCAGCGTAGCGGCGGGGTTTGGGCAGGGTGTGTTTATGACGTGGACAGGCTGGTAAATGGGCTGGGCTGATTCAAATGAGCGCGAGTGGAGCGGACACTCCTGTCCGCTCAGCTCGCAGCATCTCAAAAGCCGGGTAGTAAGGTTCGTGCCTTTCCACCGGCATTCGCTACGCTGCCGGCAGGCGGGCAGGAGTGCCCTGAGCGAAGTCGAAGGGAGTGCCCGCCCTACACAAATCACGTTCTCGCTGCCTTTGGCGCGGTAATCTGAATCAACGATCGGCTGCCCACTCGCACAAACTCCAGCTCTCTGGCCGCCAGCAGCGCATTCACAGCTTCTCTTATGCGGGAACGCGGTACGAAATTGCCGAGGAAACTTTCTATCTCTTGCTGGTCGGCGGCGATGACGCAATCCAGATACTTGGACAGCAGCGCTGAAAGCGCCTCCGCAACCGACAGCTCAACTCCTTCGCGCACCGCATCCGGGGCCCAGCGATAGAGCACGTCCCAGAACGCGCCTTCCGCGGGTTTGTAGTCCACGCGGGTGATGCGAAGTTTTGACCACAGTTCGCCAAGGGCCTTATCCAGGCCGGCGGTGGAAACTCCTCCGCCGATGGTTTCGATCAGCTTAGGTTTGGAAATCGGTCCGCCGCGCTGAATGGCGGCGAAGGTGTCGCAGGCGAGCTGCGAATATTCTGAGCCCGGCTTGGGCGGCTGCTTAGGGTTGCGCTCACCCTCCAGCGCGTAAAAATAGGGAAAGACCGAGGCCGTCACTAGGAAGGCGTTGTTCTCATCGAACAGGTTGGCTTCGTAGGCCAACCGGTCTCGCAACAAACGGACCATTACTTCCGTGGCTTCCTGCGCGCGCGGATTGGCAAAGGCTTGCTGCCAGGTGGGGAGATTCTGATCGGAGCCTGCCCATGCACCGATGAATGTGGGTGCCAACATTGGAGGGCGCATGGGATACATCAAGCAGAATCCTACGAGTTCGAGGAAGTTGCGGGCTTCGTCGAGCGTGCGGATGGGCTTGCCATTCAGACGCCATTTCTCGCGGCGCAAATCCTCCAGCTCAAATTCAGTCATATAG
>CAZETZ010000225.1:0-4743 GCA_964514735.1 uncultured Acidobacteriaceae bacterium
CATGGAAACAGGAACAGTAAAGTGGTTTAACGACGCAAAAGGCTATGGTTTCATCAGCCGCCAGAACGGCGAGGATGTCTTCGTACATTTCTCCGCCATTCAGGCCAACGGATTCCGCAGTCTGCAGGAGGGCCAACAGGTCCAGTTCGACGTAGTCAAAGGCCCCAAGGGATGGCAAGCGGAAAACGTGAAGTCGGTCTAAACCAACTTTACAATTGAAACGCGCAAAGGGCGGCCAGCAATGGCCGCCCTTAGTGTTTTTGGAGATTGACCTTTATAGTACTTTACGATATATTACGTTTAGTACTATTAAGGGTTTCCGTGAAGAATCTTTGGAACTTAGGGTTGGCCAATCTCTTCTTGTTCGCGCTTTGCGGTTTGCTGTCCGGTCAAGCGGCGATGAAACAAAATCAAACCGCTGCGAGTTCCCCAGCCCATCTGCTCATCAAGCGTTATACAGAAGGCGAAACGCTTACCTACGCGATGAAGGGCAATAATGACGGTTGGCAATATGAGGTACAGGCAAGAGGGGTGGTAAAGAAAGATGGGAAGGGCCATCTGGTCGAGGAGTACGGGTGGTCGGAGTTGAAATCCAACGCTCCCATGACGCTTACTCCAGCTAGCCTGAATTTCCGCCAAGTCCTCTCTCTCAATCCTGACGTGCCTCCTGCGGTCCCCAACCTAAGCCAGGTGCAGCCCATGCTGATTGGGCCTATTACTGACATGCTGACTTTCTACGCCGACCTTTGGCTGGCGATGAAGCAGGAGAACTTTCAACACGCCGGCGACCACGCTTATGTGAAATACGGCAGTCCGGCTTCCTGGGCGGACGGCAACTACGTGGTCCTGGGCGAAGACTCCATTGATTTTGATCTCACGCTGAAAGAAGTGGATGCCGCAAAGCGGCAAGCGACATTGTTGGTCCGCCATGTGCCCCCGGCACAACCGGCGATCAAACTACCCGCCGACTGGATGCGGGTCCCGGTCGCCGACACCCCAAATAACTGGGTGGATGTGAAAAAGACCAATGCGGGGAAGTACGACGCGCAGGTCGGCAAGGAAACCTTTGATGTGGAAATTAAGGTCGATCTGGCGGATGGAAAAATTCTTTCCGCCGCGCTGAATAATCCAGTGGAAGCGCTGGCGAGGGAGTGTTCCGATGCCGCGTTCTCAAACTGCGGGGAAGCAACCCATCGCCACATCCTCCGACAGATTGAATTGCGGCTGATACCTTAATGGGATGAATCGCCCCAAGATTCCGCTGCTTGGCTATGCATTGCTGGGCCTGCTGCATCACGCCCCGCTCTCAGGATACGGAGTGCGAAAGATGTTTGCCGGCTCGCCGATGGGAACTTACAGCGACAGTCCTGGGGCCATTTATCCGGCGTTGCAGCGGCTGGAAAAAGCGGGGCTGGTCCGCGGGCGGGTGGAAGAGGGGTCGGGACTGAGGAGGAAAAAAATCTACCGCCCGACCGATGCCGGGCTGGCCGCCCTCAAGCAATGGCTGATGCAGCCGGTGACGCGAGAGGACATCATTCGCCGCTTAGAGGAACTCATGTTGCGCTTCAGTTTTATGGATTATGTGATCGGGGAAGCCGGGACCGTGCGCTTTCTAAATTCGCTCCAGAACGAGCTGGAAGCTTACGTTCCGGTGCTGCGCGAATATTTCGCCTCTCATCGAGCGGAATTGCCGCGGTCCGGCATGCTCGCACTGGAAAGCGGGATTCGCGGATACGAAACCATGCTCAAGTGGTGTGAGCACGCAATTGCGGCTTACCAAGGGAACGAAGGGAGATCGTCATCATGAAACTGCGCGTATTACTCTATTGTCTGCTGGGGGGATTGCCCATGCTCATTGCCGCGATGGGCGCCGGGCATCCGGTCTGGTGTTGGTTATCGGGGGCCGTTTTGGCTGCCGCTTTTGTTCCCGTGGCGTTGTTCGGCCCGCGGGGGCCGCTGGCCCAATTCGGCGTCATTGTACCGCTGTTAATGAGTATCACCGTATTCTGCACGGCGACGGAGGCTTATTTCTTTGTCCCGAGCTACCGTCCCTACGCTGTCCGCAATCTTGTGGGGGCCGGCGTGATGTACCTCATTATGGCCGTGGCTTTGACCTTGTTGGCGTCAGTATTCAAATTAAACCGGCAATCCGGCCCTGCGGTATATCACCGTTCAATTGCGGCCACGCTACCCTTGATTCCGCTTGCGGGTCTTTCTTATGTGGTCTATTACCTGATCTTTGGCGGGATCACGTATCAGTTCTTTACCAAAGTTTATTATCCGCAAGCCGCACAGCAAGCGGCACAGATAGGTTTGTGGTTTTGGGCGATGCAATTGGGACGCGGCACACTGATGACCCTGGGCGCCCTGCCCGTGATCTATACCCTGCGCATGGGCCGTAGGCAATCGGCGATTGCAGTGGGTCTGCTGATCTGGGTTGCCGGCGGCCTGTCGCCTCTGCTGTTGCCGAATCCGATGATGGTGACCAATCAACGCCTGATCCACATTGTCGAGATCTTTGCCCAGAATGCGCCACTCGGGTTGACCGCCGTCTTGCTGCTGCGTCGAGGAGGAAAACCCAAAGCGGAAACCTCGCCGCAGACGGCCGCCGCGAGCTTGTAGCGGTCAGTGAACGTCCTGGATGAGGACCACGTCCGAATCCACGTGGCCGCGGATGATCCCGAGCCGTTTGCCGTCCGGGGAAAACGCAAAACCATCCCCGATGTGCTCGGACTTGAAATTGGTGATCTGTCTCCCCGGCTTGCCATCTAACGGCTGAAGCCAGAGATTGTCCGCGGTGCCGTCACTGACCGGGTAAATCACAGCCTTGCCATCATGGGAGAAATGGACCATGCCCAGGGACGGCTCACGTTCGAGGGCCAGGCTGCGGGCCGACGCGGAAGAATCCACAGGAAGTAGCGCCAATTTTTCTTTGTGCTCACCTACATGTTCGAAGGTCACGAATGCCGCCAGTTTTCCATCCGGCGAAATATCGAAATTGATCGGCACGGACTGGTCAGAGACTTGTTGCGCAGCTCCGCCCTCGATCGAGACTTTCATCAGCTTGGCGCGAGGGACATCGCGGTAAAAGACCCAGTGACCATCCGGGGAGCAAACCGGGCCCTCGTCTACATGGCCATCGGTCAGGGCCAGCAGGTTGTTTCCGGAAGGGTCGGCGCGCCCGATGATCTCCGAATGTTTTCCGGCATGGCCTGCCAGCGCAAATACGATGTATCGTCCATCGGCGCAGGCCGAGGGCTGAGCGGCCAGCGTATGGGGCTCGACCGAGATCAAGTTGCTGGCGCGCGTGTCAGCATCCATCTGGCTCAGAACCAGTTCCTGTGTGACCAGCAATTGCCCATTGGCGGTCCAATTAAAGGTGTCAGTTTTCTTGCCTGAGGTCACCTGCTGGGGCTCGCCGCTTCCCGAGGCCGGCATCACAAAAAGGTCCCAGTGGCTTTCGTTCAAAACCGTGGAGAATGTGTGGCCGTCCGCCGACAAGCTCAGATCGGAGTAGTTATTGATATCGCGCGTGATGTCCCGTGCTTTTCCCTCCGGATAGGAAATAAATTCGATCTGATTGCGAGTGTAATTGGAACTTTGTCCACGCGATAAAACCAGCAGCCCACTACCGTCGGGCAACCAGAGCGGCGCGCGCAAAATGTCATCCGAGCGGTAAAACACATTCTGTTTGCCGCTGGAAAGGTCAATCGCCATCAGGCCAGTGATGGCCCCGGCGGGTTGCAGCATCGCGCAGACAAGGGTTTTTCCATCCGGGGACCAGGCCACTCCGAAAAGGCAATCGTTCACCGGCCCGCTGGCGAGTACTTTTTCTTCTCCGCCGTCCATCGCTTGCGCGATGATGCGATACTTGCCGGGATCAGGATCACCGCCGCGTACAAAAGCGTAGCGCCTGCCATCGGATGAAACCGTGAGGTTGGAATCGACGTCGGTGGCCAGCTTTTGCGGGCTGCCGCCGAGTACGGGCACGCGGTACAGGTATGCCAGCTCACGGCTGCCGGCTTCGCTGCGCACAAAGTAAAAATAGTTTCCATCGAGCGAAAAGCGCAGGCCAACGTAGTGGACCTGGGCGGGAGCAATTATCTGGGTATCGCTATTAGTGGGCACATTGCGCAGCCACAGGCCCTCCTGCCCGCGGTCGCTTACGACATTAAGAATATATTTTCCGTCCGACGAGATGGCCGCCAAGGCCGCTTTGCCGGTTTCCGTGACCTTGGTGACGGCGATGTTCTGGAATGCGATGGGGCGGCCGGGGAAAAATAAAACGCCAATTCCATACCCTGCGGCGGCGATCACCACCAGCGATACCAGAATGGAAATCACAAAGGAAAGTGATTTCTGGGGTTTGGCAATGACCGGCGAGCAACTGCTCACGGCAGGCGCGGACTGGTGTGTGAACTGTACGGAAGAGGTGACCGCCGAAACTTTGCGGCTGGACTCGTTGTCCCGCTTCAACCGCTTGAGGTCGCCGCGCAGGTCAGCGGCAGATTGGTAGCGCAGGTCGCGGTCTTTCTCCAGCGCTTTGCTGACAATCTCACTAAGTTTGGGGGGAAGCCGCGGGCTGAGCTGCTCGATCGGCGCCGGTTCGCGTTCAAGGATGGAGTGAAAGATGACCGCCGAAGTTTTTCCCTCGAAGGGCAGCTTTCCGGTGGCCATCTGATAGAGAACCGCGCCCAGAGAAAAAATGTCTGTGCGCGCATCCAGCTCTTCGCCTTTGGCCTG
>CAZETZ010000226.1:0-4723 GCA_964514735.1 uncultured Acidobacteriaceae bacterium
GCTGTTAGCGATTAGCTCGGACACCGCACAATCCCGCCGTCTCCGCCAAGCAAGCGTGCCGCAGATTGTTCGGCGAAAGGCCAGGAGCTAATGGCTAAAGGCTGTAGTTTGATAGTACAGGCGGGGGGAAAAAGGGGTCAAACGGTGGTAAGAAATCGAACGATTCAAAATTGCTTTGGGCTTCATGGCCGGAAGATTTAGGATTCAAATTTTCGAATTGAAAGGCGCCCACGACCATGAGGTCTCAAGAAATTGCACAGTTTGTTCAACAAAATGTGGAACCCCTGCCTGACCAAATTTATGGGAATCGATATCGGGCGGCCGCTTATCTGAAAGATGGTACCTATCTTCCCTGCGTGGTTTTTCAAAGTAAAAAAGCGCAGGTTGAGCTAGCGCTCCACCGTTTCGATCAGCTACACAAACAGCCAGATCAATACAGAATGGTGGTTGAATCGTTTTGCGCCAAAGGCTCGCGAGTTGCCGACTATGAGATCAAAAGCGTGGAGGCATCACCCTTCGCTTGGCCGCTTCAAATCTTAAAAACGATTCGCGGTGAGACCGTTATGAGTTGGACTGCATTTGTCGTCGAAATGAAAGACGGCACGATGCATTCCTATGGCACTACATATAGTTTTGAATTCTTCGATCTTCCAACCGGGTACACATATTTCGACATCTCAAAGATTCACAGTGGAGTGGTTTACTCACGAGCAGGGGGTCTGGCGAAGTTTTCGATGGACTCCTTTAAAGAAATCATCACCATTCGAGAAAAGCCGTTCTTCACCTGCTATCTAAGCGAACTCTAGCATTTGGCTGAACGTGCTAAAATGTGTTCATGGCGAACACACGCAGCGCAACCCTCAGTGTCCGGCTTAAATCCGAAACGAAGAAGCGTCTAGCTAAACTGGCAAAGGCCTCAGGACGAAGCTCCAATTTTCTGATTTCTGATGCCGTCGAATCCTACGTGGCCGATCAGGAACGCATGCTGGCAGAAGTCCATCAGGCGGACCGGCAGATCCAGTCCGGGCATTACATTAAGCGCGAGGACATGAAGGCCTGGCTTCTTTCCTGGGGCACGGACCAGGAATTGCCTCCACCCAAGTGTGCTTGTGGAAAAGCTCACGACCCTGAGGCGCTGTGCCGCTAGAAATTGTCTGGTCTCCGCTGGCACTCACACGATTGCGGGAGATTCGGGCCTACGTGGCGATGGACAAACCTGAAGCTGCGGCAAGACTGGCGACACGAATCGTAACAGTGATTGAAGCCCTCCGCGAATATCCGTATCTGGGGCGCACAGGAATAGAACCGGAAATTCGGGAACTGCCTATTAGCGGTACTCCATACCTGGTGCTATATCGCGTTATAGAAGAGCGCGTGATTATCAGCACGATTTGGCACGGAGCACAACAAAGAGATTAGGCAACATGCCTTTCTAACAGCACCGAAGAAAGGGCCCAGGTACCATGAAGACCTTAGAACAAAAACTGAAGGAGATCAGTCCCAAGCGGCAGGCAAAGATAAAGACCCGCACCCGCGAATTGGTGGCGCGCGAAATGTCTCTGCGCGAACTCAGGCACGCAGCCAGCAAAACGCAAAAGACCGTGGGCCGCACCCTCAATATGGGACAGGATGGTGTCTCGCGTCTGGAGAAGCGTAGCGATTTGTTGCTGTCCACTTTACGAAATTATGTGGAGGCAGTTGGAGGAAGGTTGACTCTGGTTGCACAGTTTCCTGATCAGGAACCGATTGCGATTGGTGGCTTGGCGGAAATCCTGCCTAAAGAAATCGAGAAACCGAAACGCCGGGCTGTTCATGCCAGATACGGCTGAGGTTTGGACGTTACCACCTTCAGCGTTTTTGCTAAAAATAAAAGCTTTAGCTCCTAGCTGTTAGCGATTAGCTCGAACACCGCACAATCCCGCCGTCTCCGCCAAGCAAGCATGCCGCAGATTGTTCGGCGAAAGGCCAGGAGCTAATGGCTAAAGGCTGTAGTTTGATAGTACAGGCGGGGGGAAAAAGGGGTCAAACGGGGTATGACTACCGATTAACGGCACGCATAATTCGCAAAACCGTACGTTCTTCTTCAATTCGGCATTCCCACACGCGAAGCACACTCCATCCGGCATTGCGAAGTTTGCGTGCGACCCTGATGTCTCGTCGTCGATTCGACACAATTTTCGACTTCCAGAATTTCTTATTGCTCCTTGAAGGCCGGTCACAGCGAGGGCAACCATGCCAGAAACATCCATCCACAAATAGAGCGACTTTAGACTTCGGCCATGCAAAATCCGGCTTACCGAGCACGGGCCATTGCTTTCTGAACCCACTTATGTGTCGCTTACGAAGTAGCTTTTCCATCTTGCGTTCGGTTGTCCCTCCGAACGTACGAACAGACGCCATTATTTTTGACCGAACTTCCCGCGATACTCTGTCCATTGCGATTATCGCGACGCGTATGCTCTCAAATCTTCGGGTTGTATTGAATCGGCGGGGACGAGTTGATAGTGCCGCTCTTCTGCGATCTTGACATCGTCACCCCTAAGGGTGAGTTCGAACAAAACAAGTATGTCGTCTTTCTTTATGTGTTGAGCCGAAATAGGTCGGCAAGTCAGAGCGGGGAACTTCTGGCCGCAACATGCGATGTCTTGCAATGTCTGAATCGTTGCGAGTTTGTCATTGCCTGTCTTGGCCTGAACGGGCACGACGAATTGCTGGCCGTTTCTGTTAACACCCACATAGACTTCGTCAATCTCAATCTGTCCCATTTTTGGGACCGTGGTCCGAAGATGGCTTTGAAGCGAATACGTCGTAATACCTAGGAAAATATCGATCAAGCGGTTGTATCGAATTCTTGCTAGTACCGCTTGCTCGTCAGTAAGTGCACTCGCTGTGATAATTTCCGGAGTTGCATCAGGTATTTTGATCGCGAGCAACGAGGGATTTGGCAGAATTCGGTTGATGCGAGCAAGCTTAAATCTATATCGAGAACGCCCTGCCGGCTCAATGATCCATTCTTTACCACGCTCTGCAGTCACGACTATGTCGTGTGGAAGAGACGCTCGATAGCGAAACGAGTAAATTACATCCCCTAAATTATCTGGCAGTTTTATTTTTAATTTTTTGGCGTTGGCATTTAGTTCGCTTCTTTCAAATTCGAACTCCATGCAGCCTGGTTCGAAATGGTCATGGAATATTCGACTGATCAGGGCTTCATAACGGTTCGGTTTAGGGTCAGGCATGCGCGGCCTCGGCTACACGTTTTCGACGGGGCACAACGTCAGACGCGACTTCAAAATATTTTGCGGCCTCTGCCATACTCATCGAAAGTAGAGAGGGAGCCCCGAGGTCAGGGATCGCTTTATTAGCGGTAGGCCTTGATGCCTTCGGCAAAGCCGCAACGATTTCAAGCGCAACGGCTTTGGCTAGCAATGGTGGGACAGAGTTTCCGATTTGACGAAATCCGTGCCACTTGGTCACATGGAAACGGAACCAGTCTGGGTACGAATGCAGACGAGCTGCTTCACGAACAGTGATGCATCTTGGCGTGTGAGGATGAATTGGCCGCGGAGAAGTGAACGCACCTCTATCACTCGCTGTACCGGCCCGGAGCGTATTGCAGTATCCGTCCGGGTCGAGCTTTAAGAATCGGCTAACTTCCTCGACGCACCCGTGCGATGTTTTTTCGAATCGTTTCTGGGACTTCGCCGAATGGACCGTGCGTAGACTTGAGGTCAGTGTTAATGTTCGTGTACCATTTGCCAAGCTCAGGGTTCTGGCGTATTGACTGGGGCGACCGAACTTCGCCTCAACCGAGTCCTTCTCCGATAGTTCCTCGTACTCTTCGACCTCAGGTAGATCACCGATAGCATCCCACACTGTAGGAGTTAGAGGTAGTTTTCGAATGTCATGAATCGTTCTGTCTGGTTGATGTGTAGGTGCGGGATACGATGGTAGGATCTCTCCTTGACGAGCACCCATAATAAATAAACGCTGACGATCTTGAGGCACGCCATACCAAAGCGCGTTCAATACGCGATACGGCTCGACGATGGCATAACCTATTCTTTTTAATTCTGCGATCAACTCGTTCAGAAAATTCTTGTGTTGACCGATGGTCAAACCTTTGACGTTCTCAAATACGAAATACTTCGGTTGTAATTCTTTTACTAACCTTACGAAATGGGATGCCAATTTGTTACGTGGATCGTCGAGTGCTCGATGCCCAATCAGACTGAACCCTTGGCATGGTGCACCACCGACGACTAGAGAGATGTCAGTTTTCCCGATGCTGGATTGCGACCTAATGTAATCAGCGTCTACATCTGTTACATCCCGACATATAGTTGCGCAGTTTGGGAAGTTGAATTCGTGGGTAGCACAGTGAATCGGATCGTATTCAACGGCTGCTTTAACATCAAACCCCGCCTGTTGAATTCCGAGACTTAACCCACCTGCACCAGCAAACAAATCAACAGCAATAGGACGCCCACCCATTTGATTGAAACGTAAATTAGTTAGCATGTCGGCGCAACCGTGAATAACAGGTATCCCTGTGGAAAACAGCGCTTTTAGAGTTAGTGTCCCATTTATATTGGGCGAATGTAAAGCGAATACATGTAGACATCAGGACGTAGGTAAAAAGGGGACAGACGAACCCGACCCCAACTCGCTGATTGATCTCAAATGCAACCTCAGCTACGGCGGGAGATATTGACAACTGTCA
>CAZETZ010000227.1:0-1245 GCA_964514735.1 uncultured Acidobacteriaceae bacterium
TGCAGATTCCGGTGGATAAGATCCGCGACGTGATTGGGCCCGGCGGCAAGATGATCCGCTCGATCATCGAGCAGACCGGCGTCAAGATCGATGTGGAAGATTCCGGCAAGGTCAACGTGGCTTCGAACGATGAAATCTCTGCCAACAAGGCGCTGCAAATTATCCGCGATCTGACCGCCACAGCTGAAGTAGGGAAGACCTACCTCGGCACCGTCACTCGCCTGGCTGAGTTCGGCGCGTTTGTCGAAATCATCCCTGGCACCGATGGCTTGCTGCACATCAGCGAAGTTGCGGAGCACAGAATCAAAGATGTCCGCGACGAGTTGAAAGAAGGCGACCAGGTGTTGGTGAAGGTCCTGGCCGTCGAAGGCAACCGCATTTGCCTTTCGCGCAAAGCGATTTTGAAAGAGCAGCGCGCCAAGATGGCCGGCGGCCCGCTTCCCGAAGGTACTGAAGGCATACCAGAAGAGTCGCGTGAAGGCAGCGGAGATGGACTCCGTGCTCCTGCCGGCGCGCCGGCGCTGACCATTGAAGGCGGCGGAGATTTCCCCGACGAAGAGCCGAACTTCAATCGTGATGCTTCTTCCGCGCAGCCGCAAGGCGGATCGGGAGAGCGCCCGCCATTCCGTGATCGCGGCGGCCGCGGTGGACGTCCCGGAGGCGGTGGTGGCCGAGGAGGCCGCGGCCGCGGTGGACCTCGTGGTGGCGGTCGTGGCGGGCATGGCGGGGGCAGGCACTAAACCCGGGCCACGGATTTTCACGGATCAACACGGACTAACAACCATGGCCGCGATTTATTCGCGGCCTTTTAACTGCAACTTCTATTTAATCCATGTCATTCCGAAGCGCGGGTTATGCGCGAGGAATCTGTTTTCTTTCGGGATGAAGCAGGCATCGCTAGTGCCTTCTCCCACCGGGACGCTGGGTGGAATCTGTCCCTGCGCTTCGACAATTTGGTCGCAGAGAGAACGTTTGTCGAAACCGTGTTTTGCGGAAAGCCTGTGAAAGTAAGGCTAATTCCAACATCGCTATGAATAATAAGGATCGCATCGCGAGGGTCAAGCTAGAAGAAAATCGAGGCAAGCCCAAAATTAGGATGTAGTCTCACTAAAAAGCAAAGCCCCCGGTTCCCGAGGGCCAAGCCGAATCAACTGTTTTCTTACCGTCTGAAGTAGCGGGGCCCATCGTATCTACGGTACGCATACGGCCTTGGACACCAGTGTTCGCGATAATAGAAACCCGGAG
>CAZETZ010000227.1:1345-4622 GCA_964514735.1 uncultured Acidobacteriaceae bacterium
GTCCGGGCTGTCCCATTGATCGATGCACTGGTTCGCCAAAGCCAGCAATTTCCTGGTGTCATCGAACCCGGCTTTCTTCTGCGCCTCCGGCAGTGCCAGCCAGATTCGCTCGCGGTTCTCTTGCGGTGGCGCCTTATCTTCCGGCACAAGTCTCATAAGAAAGAAACGCACCAGCAAAGCGCTGCTGCCATCGCGAAATTGTTGGTTATCGCCAAGCTGTCGGCCCACCTCCGCCCAATATCCGCTTTCTTCTCGGACCTCGCGCACGGCCGTTTCTTTTGCGCTCTCTCCCCACTCGATGTGGCCTTTGGGCAGCACCCATTCCTCGCTCCGGGGATTCTTGGACCGCAGTCAATTTCGCGAACGCTTCGGAAGGAAAGCCGCTAGTCCGCCTACTCTGCGGACTGCACCTGCATCGTCTCATCGATCCACATCTTCGCCGGAGACCCCGGAGTGCTCCGCGTCGCCGTCACCTGGAACCCGCTCGAAGTCGTCGAGATGTCATAAGAAAACGGAGGCCGTTCCCGCTGCATGGTCACGTACTTTTCGGAAATCAAATCTTCCAGCGAGGCATACTTTCCGTTTTGCGCATAATAATTCCGCTCCGCGCTGGCCAGGCTGAGCAGGTCGCTGCGCACGCCGGTAATATTCACCGTTCCCGTAGGAGTCGTAGCTCCACCCACCGACATCGCGCTCTTAGCCTGGTTCGCATAGATATACATGCCGGCGGCGAGCACCACCACCGTGCCGACAAATCCAAAAATCCGCCCCATAATCCCTCCCCAAGCCTCGATTCCACCGCGAAAAGGCTGAGGAAACAAGTAACAAGAGTGTCAGGCGACCCCTGAGCGGTCGAAGCGGTTAATGATTAACCATTTTATTTTCAAATACTTAAACAAAGTGCTGCAAAATCCTGCCACGCCACCAATAAATATTTATGAAATATTTATTTATTACTTACGCATCCCTTATGACATCCACCGTTGAATCACCGTATGGACTTCGTAATCACAGTGCTGGTGCGCATTCTGGAAGCAGTATTTATCGCCGGTCTTCTAGGCTCAGCTGTAGTCCTAATTCTCACACTCATCGAAGACGCCAAGTCACTGCTCCCCGGAGACAAAAAGGAAAGCGCATCCAATCTTTCCCAGCCCCGGCATCCGGCCAGCGACCCGGTCGCGTAGAAGCGCTGTTCCGGACAAGGTTCCCGCCGTTTCCCCTAGGGTAATAAGCAAAATTATGCCTCCCTTTTTCTATCCCAACGGCAGCAAAAAAATACCCCGCTTCGAAATCTACCGCGAAGCCTGGCACTTGCTGAAGTAATGTAGGGCGGACACTCCTGTCCGCCGCTTTTGACTTTTCGGATTTTGATTTTGGGTGGCGCAGGGTTTTTAACCCTGTGATTGTGGATTACCCCAACTCCGTCATCCCGACCGGAGCAGATCAAGCGAAAGCGATGATCTGCGGGGTGAAGGAATATTGTGTTCCCCGCCACACCCCCGTAAGCCCGAAATCAAGAACTGTCAGCGGGAAAAGAAGGAATCGCTGATCGAGTCCGCAAACCCGCTGTGGAATGACCTAGCCGCAGATTGGGGACAGCCGATCCGGCCAGAAACAGCAGATTCCCATTCGACTTCCCCCTCGGCTTCGCTCGGGCTTCGGCAAAGCGGGCAGGCTCTCGCGCGATAAAGCTGCGCTTCAGAATGACAAAGGGTTAGGGTTGTAGGATCACCGAATGTTCACGAACCCATCCACGATGATTGCCCCACCCACCTTGTCGGACGCCTCATCCACCTTTGTCCCAACCACCTTGTCATTCCGAAGCGCGTCCTTTGCGCGAGGGAGTTGCTGTTCTGTGGAGGGATCACGATTTTGAGTAGCGCAGCGGTTCAGCCGCTGAGTCGCACTCAGGAGCCACCAACTGTGCCATCGCGGACGAAGTGGATGAACATTGCGAATGTTACGATCAGAACTTAAACGAATGGTCTATCAAGAGGCTTTGGTTTGACTAGGCTACATGAGATCAAAGCCTAGGTGTACACTCGGTGTAAATTGCAAAGAATGAGTGTTCATGAGAAAAATTATTAATAGATGGATAAACCTCAGTCAAACAATTGGACAATAAATGATGCCTGCTACAAATAGTCTGTGCAAGGATGTTGTAGATCTAATAGGTATCAAGGGATATCGTCCGCCAGCACATAACGATAGCTGCGTCCGACCTGTCGTAGTTGATTTGTGTTGTGGAATGGGTGGTATTTCTCTCGCATCGCAGGATTTAGGCATGGAAGTTGCAATTGGAGTGGACGTCGACGCTCATGCCGCTCGGACTTTCAAAAGGAACTTTCCTAGAGCTCAATTTATTGAGGGTAGTGTACGGTCGGTAAAGGTACTGCAACGTTGCGATGAAGTACTGGAAACTTTTCGAGATCGTTCTATTCCATCGATTGTAGTGTCGGGGCCGCCATGCCAAGGGTTTTCAGTCGCTGGTTCGCGTGATCCGATAGACCCGAGAAATCAAATTCTCGTTGCAGTAGCCCGCGCTATAGTTTCGCTAAACCCCCTATGCGCTCTAATTGAAAACGTATCAATGATATTGGCGAAGGAGCACTCTAGTCGGCTAAGTCGTTTTGAAAGCACGTTAATCGATGCTGGATATTCTGTGCATACAGTGTTACTTGATGCCGCAGATTTTGGAGTCGCTCAGAGGCGTAAGCGAGCGTTTTTCTTCGTGACGCAGCATCAGATCGAAGAAGATCAAATCCAAAATTGCCTCGAGGTCTTAAAGCAGCCTCGCGTAACCGTTCAGCACGCACTTCGCGGGTTGCCCACTCCAGAAGTTCGTCCGGAAGATTATGACGACGAAAAAGAGTATTCAGGTTGGTATAACCATCTAGCGATGCGGCATTCAAAGAAGGTGATTAACAAAATCGCCGCGCTACATCCCGGAACCGGGCCGATGTCCTATCGTAAGTTGGATCCTTCAAAACCCTCCAAGACTTTGTTCTCCGGTCATCGTGCGCCCCCAGCCCACTTTTCAGAGCCGCGCAGCATTACTGTAAGGGAGGCCGCACGGCTGCAAGGATTCCCGGATTCTTTTCGAATTTACGGGTCATTTGGAAATCAGATGCAGCAAGTCACGAATGCGGTACCTCCACCCCTTGCTAAGGCAGTTCTCAAAGTACTTCTAGAATTGGTTGGTGTTAAGACACTCGCATATGTCTAAACCAAGGCATATTTTATCGGAAAGAATCAGTACCTCTGAACTGAGCAGTCC
>CAZETZ010000228.1:0-4584 GCA_964514735.1 uncultured Acidobacteriaceae bacterium
CTTCGTCTTGCACTCCGGTGAAGTGAGAAAAGTCGAAGCGCAAATGATTGGGCGCAACCAGCGATCCCGCCTGCTTCACGTGCTTGCCCAGGACTTCACGCAGTCCCGCTTGCAGAAGATGCGTTGCGGTGTGATTGCGCATGGTGGCCTGGCGGATGTCAGCGTTGACCACCGCGTCGATTTTGTCTCCTATGCGAAGAGTAAAACCCCCACCCTCCCCTGAAGGGGAAGGGTGGGGCAGCCTCGTATCAACTTGATTGAGGGTGCCCCACCCTTCCGCGTTTTTTGCGGAGGGTGGGGTGGTTGACGTTCCAAAAGATTTCATCACCACCTGATGCGCCCGCACACCCTGCACCGGGTAATAGCATCCCTTTACTTCAGCCACCACAGCGTTCAACTCATCGCTATAGAAAATGCCGCGGTCCCCAACCTGCCCCCCAGACTCCGCATAAAAAGGTGTGTGGTCAAGAATGACTTCCCCCTCTTGACCAGGCTTGAGTTCCTGCACGCCCTGGCCGTTGTGGATGATGGCCAACACTTCGCAGTGTTCTGAACGCGTTTGGCGATAGCCTTCGAACTCAGATTTTGGCAGCTCTCGATAGACCGGACTAGCGCTCTGTTTGGATATTGCTCGCCAGGATGCTTTCGTCCTCTCACGTTGCTGTAAGAGAGCCTGTTCAAACTCAGGTTCATTCAGATTCACACCACGATCCCGAATCGCATCTTTGATGAAATCGAGGGGTAAGCCAAAAGTGTCGTACAGCTTGAAAGCATCTTTTCCGCTAACCCATGCTGGAGGCATAGGAAGATTTAGGTTGGGCGGATAGGCCCACTGCTGTTGTGCAATGCTAATGCTTTCATCGATTAGTGTTTCAAGTCTTTTGAGGCCTTCACCAAGCGTTCGTTCAAAACGGATCTCTTCGGAAAGAATCACTTTCGATGCTCGGTCGGCACTTTCTATCAGTTCGGGATACGCTTCTACCATCAAGTCTCGTACCGCGAACGTCATTTGATGTAGGAAAGGCTTCGTCTGACCGACCAAGCGTCCGTGAGTTATCGCTCTCCTTATGATTTTCCTTAGAACATAACCTCGCCCTTCATTCGATGGCAGCACTCCATCTGAAATCAAAAACGTTGCCGCGCGTGAGTGGTCTTCGATAACACGCATCGAGGCTACAGGAGCCACAATACAATCTGAGTCGCCTTCGCGCGGGGCTGTCAAGAGTGCTGCCTGGCGTGTTAGGGGAGAGAATAAGTCTGTGTCATAGTTCGATATCTTGCCTTGTAATACTGCCGTCACCCGCTCCAACCCCATACCGGTATCAATCGAAGGCTTAGGCAGCGGATTCAATTTCCCACCAGCATCCCGATCAAACTGCATGAACACTAAATTCCAAATCTCCACATAGCGCCCGCAATCGCAACCAAACTGACAATCGGTGTGCCCCTGATCGGACGCGGTCGGGCCCATGTCATAGTGAATCTCACTGCATGGACCGCAGGGGCCGGTGTCGCCCATCTGCCAGAAATTATCCTTCATGCCGAGTTCGTAGATGCGCTCTTTCGGCACACCTTGCGCCGCCCACAAATCGTAGGCCTCGGCATCGCGCGGAACTCCGCTTTCACCTTTGAAGATGGTGACGTACAACTTCTCTTTCTCAATCCCATACCACTGCGGCGAAGTAATCAGCTCCCAGGCGTACGCGATGGCATCTTTTTTGAAGTAGTCGCCGAAGGAAAAATTCCCCAGCATCTCGAAAAACGTGTGATGGCGGTTGGTGAAGCCAACGTTTTCCAGATCGTTGTGCTTGCCGCCGGCGCGGACGCATTTTTGCGATGTCGTAGCGCGGGTGTAGTCGCGTTTTTCCAGTCCCAAGAAGACGTCCTTGAATTGATTCATGCCGGCGTTGGTGAACAACAGGGTGGGGTCGTTATGCGGGACCAGCGACGATGAATGGACGCGGCGGTGTCCTTTTTCCTCAAAAAAGCGCAGGAATTTTTCGCGGATTTCAGGGCCGGTTGGCATAGGGACTTACTTCGATTCTAGCATCGGTCGGAAACTCTAGGCCGCAGATCGCACTTGAGCAAGGTGGACCCGATGCCCGAGAAATCAGCGCAATCTGCGGCGAAATGAATGGAAATTACTTTGACTGGTCAGGTTTATTGCCGGATTTGTCTTCCGGTTTTTCGGCGCTTTTATCGTTCTTTGGCTTCTTAAATACATGGCCTACCGACTTCGCGCCCTTGGTGACACCATGGCTGGTTTTCTTCGCTGCATCTTTCGATACATCTTCGGTTTTGGCAGCAGCTTTTTTAGTTCCCTTGGCCGTGTCCTTGGCTGCGGTTTTGGTGGCGCTGCCGGTGTCTTTGGCGGCGTCTTTGGTCACATCGGCGGTTTTGTTGGCGGCTTTCTTGGCGCCGTGAGCGGTCTTGGTGGCGGCCTTTTTGGTGGCATCACCGGTGTCTTTCGCCGCATCTTTCATGTCGGCGCCAACTCCCTGCGCGGGTGCGACTGGCGCTACGGCGATCAATGCCGCTGCCAACGTGAATACCCATGTAAGTTTCATGTTGCCTCCAGATTGCTATACGGATTTTACGCCGACTCCTCGTCCAGCGCGCTCAGCACTTCTTCA
Source organism: uncultured Acidobacteriaceae bacterium (assembly GCA_964514735.1). Lineage (GTDB taxonomy): Bacteria > Acidobacteriota > Terriglobia > Terriglobales > Acidobacteriaceae > CAWBXL01. The sequence goes on from CAZETZ010000228.1 coordinate 2,634, forward strand.
TCTACATCCCACTTCCTCAGGATGGCAAATATTGTTTTCGAGGCGAACCCGGCCCTGACCAACTGCCGGAAAACTCTTGCGGTCTGTTTTTGGTCCGCGGGTTTCACCAGGCGCTTGCGGCGCAAATATTCGCGCGCGAGTTTTTCTTCGTTTACATCCTCATAGGCGCCGGCCACGGCACTTTCAATGATCTCGCCATGGACTCCCTTGACCTTGAGATCCGTAATGATCCGCATGCGCCCGAACTTCTGGTTGTTTTTGCGGTAGGAGGAATAAGCGGCGGCGTACTTGGCATCGTTCAGGTAGCCCTGGTCTTTCAGGCGGCGAATAATCAGCTCCACCAGGGTTTTCCCGATCGCGGTGTCAGCCTCGACCCGCAGGCGCAGCAGCCGCTTCAGCTCGGCGACCGAACGCATGCGCCGCCCTAACGCCGCGACCGCGTACTCATAGAGCTCGGTTTCGGTAAACAGTTTCCGTGGACGCGCGAATGCCATATTGCAAACCTACTCCAAATCCGGCAGAAAAAACATGCCTGCCTCAGGGCTGCCTTGCCCTATTCCGAAAACGGAACTATCTTCAGGGAACCCCAGCAGGGACATTCATGGACCTGGACCGCGACCGCCCACGCCTGCCAGCGCTTACTTCTTTGCGTTTCTTTGCGGCGATGCACGTGGTGATTTTTCATCTCTATTCCATCCATGTCACTTCGGGCCCGGAGTGGTATCGGCGGTTGTCCGCGATTGGCTATGTCGGAGTGGGGCTGTTCTTGGTCTTGTCCGGATTCATCCTGGTTTACACCTATGCCGGACGGCCGTGGAGGACTGGCCCATTCTGGCAGGCGCGCTTTGCCCGAATTTATCCGGCGTATCTTTTCTCGCTGTTGGTCACTGCTCCTTCATTTCTTTATGCCTGCGTCGTGCTTAAGCGCGTGAATATTCCGGCCTTCACCTGGTTCAAATCTCATATGTTCCTGTCCTGGAGTTTGCCTCCCCTTCTTCTCCAGTCTTGGATACCGCAAGTTTCACTCGCCTGGAATCCCCCGGCATGGAGTTTGTCCGACGAAGTCTTCTTCTATGCGATATTTCCGCTGCTGATGGTGTGGTGGACGCGGGCGTCCGGACGCAGGTTGTCAATGTTCGCCGTCTTGGCATGGCTTTTCAGCCTTGGTCTCTCGTCCGGCTATGCGATTTTCAAACCGGACGGGGTAATGCGCGTAGATGACCAGTCGCTGCATCTGTTCTGGCTGGATGCGGTGAAATTTCATCCCCTTGCCCGCTTACCAGAATTTTTGGTGGGAGTCTGCCTGGGATTTATTTTTTTGCGCAATGCGATTGACCGCAAGTGGGCAACACCGTTGGTCCTTTGCGGGGCCGCAATGTTCGCGGCGGTAGTAGGGTTCAGCCCGCGGGTCCCCTACCCCGTACTGCATGATTCGCTTCTGACCCCGGCATTTGCGGCCATGGTCTATGGTCTGGCCTTGCGCCCTGGCTGGGTGAAGATCATCCTGGAAACAAAACCGCTGGTATTGCTGGGTGATTCCAGCTACAGCCTGTATTTATTGCACAGCCTGCTGGTCGCTATTTACTTCGATCCCTACCAGAACATGCACCATCAAAGCTTTGGCGGCGTCCTGATGGGAATCGTCCTTATCGTGGGAGCTTCCATGCTTGCTTACCGGTACATTGAACAGCCCGCCCGGCGCTGGCTCCGCCCAAAAGAAAAGCAGCTTCCGGTTGCTGTGGAAGCTGCCAAAGTCTGGTAGAAGGTTTTTAAGTTTACCGGCCGCCGAAACCGGCCGCCTGCATCTCGCTGCGCGAGGCATCGCTTGAAGACGAAATTCCCTGCATACTCAGCTTGAAGTCGTCGGCCTTGGAGGCGTTTTCCAGGGCGATTGCGTAGGAGATCAACCCGGCCTGGAACAGGTCTCAGAGCGACTGGTCTAAGGCCTGCA
>CAZETZ010000229.1:0-4581 GCA_964514735.1 uncultured Acidobacteriaceae bacterium
TTTATTGCGGGGGTTTAAGCAACCGAAGGGAAAATTGTCGGGAGGTGCCGGGGGCGGTGGGCGGGGCAGACCGTGGCCAACAACGGAAAGCGGGGTTTTGTTCGGACCCTGGCCACGCGCGAGCAGCAAATCCGTCGCGGGAAAGCGACTTCCAATATCTGCACCAACCAGGCGCTGGTGGCTTTGATGGTGAATATTTTCATGACCATCTATGGCAAGGTTGGTTTGAAAGAGTTGGCGAAACAAAATCTGGCGAAGACAGCCTATGCAGCCGGACAATTTGGCAAGCACGCCAGTATTTTGTTTGATAGTTCCCCACGCTTCAATGAGTTTGTCCTGGAGACCAGCGAAGATCCTTATGCGATCAACGGCCGAGTGTTGGGGCACAAGATTGTCGGCGGGCTGCCATTGAAGAAGTTTTATCCCGAGATGGGGAATGCTTCGTTGTGGTGCTGCACGGAGTTGACGACACGCACTGCGATTGACACTGCGGTCGGCGTGGTGGCGGAGAGCGAGAATTCCATCCGCGTGGACCAGGGCGAATCCTTCGAGGAAGAGTCGGAGGTAATGCCGTGAAACATCCGACACTCAAGTCCAGGTTGCAGGTCAATCAGAATGAAGGATTGATCTTTGAGAAGTCCTCTCCGGGGAAAGCGGCGTGGAAGCTGCCGCCGCTGGATGTGCCGGAAGTGGATTCCAAAGAGCTTCTCGGGCCAGTCGAAAGAAAAGACCTGGGCAACATGCCCGAGGTCAGCGAAATTGAAATCATCCGCCACTTCACGCGGCTTTCTACCTGGAACTAAGCCATTGATCTGGGTATGTATCCGCTGGGCTCCTCCACGATGAAGTACAACCCGCGCGTGAATGAAGTGGTGTCAAGACACGAAGGCCTTGCAAACGGTGATCCTTTTCAGCCGGAGAAAATTTCCCAGGGCGCTTTGCGCATTATCAAAGTTCTTAGCGAGTGCTTGAATGAAATTACCGGCATGGATGCCATCACACTCCAGCCGGCGGCGGGCGCGCATGGTGAACTGACCGGGCTGTTGATGGTTCGGGCGTATCACGAATCGCAGGGCGCGGCGCGGAAGAAAGTTTTGATTCCGGATTCAGCGCATGGAACTAATCCTGCAACTGCGGCGATGGTTGGATACGCGGTAGAGAATTTAAAGTCCAACAGCCGCGGCATGGTGGACGTAGATGTGCTCACTGCGCAGATGAATGAAGATGTAGCCGCGCTCATGCTTACCAATCCCAATACGCTGGGAGTGTTCGAGCAGGAGATCCACAAAATCGCCGACGTGATGCACGCTAAAGGCGGACTGCTCTACATGGACGGCGCCAACATGAATGCGCTGGTGGGCAAAGTTCGTCCCGGAGATTTGTGTGTGTAGGGGATCAAACCGAAACTGCAAAAGACGTTTTTAACTCCAAACGCGTGGGGCGGGCGGGGTTCGGGGCGGGTTGCGATCAAGAAAATTCTCGAGCCTTTTTTGCCTAAGCCGGTAGTGCTGACGAAGCCCGATGGGACTTTGGCGTTTGACTACGACCGCCCTCAGTCGGTAGGGCGCGTACGCGCTTACTACGGAAATTTCGGAATGTTTATCCGCGCGTTGGCCTATACCTTTGCTAACGGGCCGGATGGGTTGCGGCAGACTACCGAAGACGCCGTGCTCAACGCGAACTATATTCGCAAGGCTTTAGAAGACGTTTACGATTTGCCTTACGACACACCTTCCATGCACGAAGTAGTTTTCAGCGACAAGATCCAGGCACGCAAAGGCGCGAAGACCATGGATCTGGCCAAGCGCCTGATTGATTACGGATTCCATCCCTACACAACCGCGTTTCCTTTGATCGTGCATGGGGCTTTGATGATTGAGCCGACCGAAAGCGAGTCAAAGGAAGAGTTGGATTTGTTTGTAGAAGCGATGAAGGCGATTGCCAAGGAAGTGGAAGAAGAGCCGGAGACGGTTTTGACAGCTCCGCATTCGACGCGAGTTTCGCGATTGGATGAGACGACGGCGGCGCGCAAGCCGGTGTTGCGCTGGAAGCCGTAAGCTGCGTATCAGGATATGCCCCTTCGACTCCGCTCAGGGCAGGCTTTCAGGCATATCGTTAAATTAAGTAGACGTGACATCGCGCCGAACTAGACGCAAATTCTGAGCGATTTCAGAATTCGCTAAGTCCGGCGCGATTTTTCTTTATTTGGTCGGATTTGCGGTGCGCCTGAAGGCGCACCCTGATACGAACCACGATCAAACGGTCGGGTTGTGCTACTTCTTCTCGGCCAATTCCACCCAGGCGTTGGTATTTTCCCACTGGAAGTGCATCATGCAGGCGCTGCCGTGGGAGTGGAACACGATGGTGAAGTTCTCCATAGGAGCAGCCAGCTTTTCGACCTTCATATCGGTACGAAGAAGCTCGTCGCTTTCATACTTGTAAGGGATTCCCCATTCGCCGGTCTTTTTGCTAATGATAAGCGTCCACTTGTCCTCGCTGGGGACGGTGAAGATGGTGTAGCTGCCGGCGGGGACATCTTTGCCGCCGATGGTCAGATCGGTATCGGTCACCAGCGTCGTAGCATCGTTCGCTCCGGTGCGCCAGACCTCGCCGTAGGGCACCAGGCCGCCAAAAATTTTGCGGCCCTTCATACGCGGGCTGGAATAATCGCTCTTAATGGTCTTGCCGTCCGCCAATTTGCAATCCGCAGAAGCCGGTGGGCTGGGGCGCTTGCTCTTGTCCTGCTGGGCGGAGGCCAATAGGGCACACGTGAGCACAAACAGAGTAAAGGGCAGAACTTTTCTGGACATGATCTCTCCTTGAGTAAAGTTTGACGTAATTCACAGAGGGCAGGATAGCAACCTGGACATTATGCGACAGGCGGGGCGAAAGCTACAATCCCCTGTATGCCTGTATTCGACGAAAAGCGGGAAGAGCTGGAACATTACGAAACCATGTTGGGAGTGCCACGCGGGCGGTTGGCGGTGACCATGGATGCGATCACCGATGCCATGGCGCTAGTAGGGCAGCATGGAGTTTATTGTCAAAGCCAGCGCTGGCCGGGGAAGCCGGTGATGGATATTCAGATCATTATGAAAAATCTAGGGGACGCAAAAGAGTTGATTCAGAGCGTGATGGAGGAACTAAAGAAAACATCTTTGTCATCCTGAGCGGAGAGAGTGTTGAGCGAAGCGAAATACTCTCGGAGTCGAAGGACCCCTAGGATGGCAGTTGCAGTTGGCGGGGTAAGGCATTCTCTTCGGCGCCAATTGAGTGCAGATTAGAAAATGCCTTGCGACGGTGGCTGAGAGTGCCGCGATAATAGGGGTCCTTCGACTGCGCAAGAGCCCGCTTTCGCGTGCTCTTACTTCGCTCAGGATGACAGATGGTTAGTGCAGTAACGCTTACGGCTTCACAGTTAGCATCACCACCCCATGCGGTGGCACTGAAGCAGAAAACTTTCCGCTAAACTTTCCCATATCTTTGTGCTGCCACAGGTCGCGCACTGCAGCGCTGAAGTGATCGGGATATCCCAACTCTTCCCATCCCACGCTGATTTCTTTTTCTGATGTGCCACGATTGAATAGGAGCACAGCGCGGTTTCCGCCGGAGATTGGTTTTACGAATACTTCTGAGTCGCCATCTTTGCGTACCGGCTTGCCTTCGATCCCCAGCGCATCCTGGTTCACCGCGATCACTTCTTTGTTGGTCAAGATGTCATGAATCTCCGGGCGCATGTTGCGCAGGTCGTTGCCGGCGATTAGCGGGGCGGTCAGAATCGCCCACAGGCTGAAGTGGGAGCGGTACTCGATATCGGTCATGCCACCGTTGCCGACTTCCAACATATCGGGATCATTCCAGTGGCCGGGTCCGGCGTAGGACTCGATGCCTGCCTGCTGGTCCACGATGTCAACCACTCCATAGTTGCAGCAGTCGCCGGGCTTCCATTCTTTTTTGCCTTCCCAGCGGTCCTGGATGTCCCCAGTGGTGCGCCAGAGGTTGCCGCCGATTTCTTTGCCCCAGAGCCAGGGCAGGCGGCCTCCCCACTCGCAGATGCTCAGGACAATCGGCCGTCCGCTGGCGTCGAGCGCTTTGCGCATATTGGCGTAGGAAGCCTTGGCATCTTGCGTAGTGGTGTTGCACCAGTCATATTTCAGATAGTCCACGCCCCAGGCAGCGTATTGCAGGGCATCTTGATATTCGTGCCCCAGGCCGCCGGGTCGGCCGCCGCAGGTTTTTGAGCCGGCGTCGGAGTAAATGCCGAACTTCAGGCCGAGGGAGTGGATGTAGTCTCCGACCACCTTCATGCCATTGGGGAAACGCTGCGGGTCAGGGACGACGTTGCCGTCTTTGTCCCGCGACACCTGCCAGCAGTCGTCAATCACGATGTATTGGTATCCGGCGTCCTTCATGCCGGACTTGACCATGGAGTCGGCGGCGCCGCGAATGAGCTCGTCGCTTACATTGCAAGCGAATTTGTTCCAGGTGTTCCAGCCCATGGGCGGAGTCAAAGCCAGGTTGGCGGACGGGGATTTTTCCTGGGCCGAAGCCAGTGTGCTAGCGAGTAACAATGATGACGTA
>CAZETZ010000230.1:0-4546 GCA_964514735.1 uncultured Acidobacteriaceae bacterium
TTTCTGTCGAATTAAGGTTCCAGAACATCTACTAAGACGAACGTGATGTCGAAAAGAAACATCGGACGCAGCGTTCTTGCCGTGGTCGCCGGTTACCTGGCCAATGGGATTCTGGTCGCGATTACGGAGCCACTGCTTCGGGTGCGCGCCCCAGGGGCGGAGGCGGCGCAGCCGCTGCGGTACTTTGTTCTCGATCTGATGAGTCAATGCCTCTATACCGTAGCCGCCGGGTACTTATGCAGTGTTATCGCTGGGCCAACTCGGCGGGGCGCCTTGGCCGGTCTGATGGGTCTCGGTGTGCTGGTCGGGACGGTGTCTCTCGTCCTGTCATGGAAGACGGAGCCACCTTGGTACGGAATCGCGTTGCTGGCCGTTTATGCGCCGTGCGTGTGGATTGGAGGGGCACTCAAGTCTCGATGCAGGACGGAGCGCTCGTCTCCAGGACCGCGAGCCTGAGCAAAACCGGTCCGCCGCCGGCTACATCTTTGACGGCGTTGACTTTATGGTCGGCGCGGCGCCCCCGCGAATACTCCCGGCATGTGATTCTTGTGGATGCACTTGCGCAACGTACTTTCAGCAACTTACACCTTGCCGGCAAAAGCAGATTGGGTGGGCGGGCTTCGACGAAAATGCCGCGAAGCTTGGCGCCCACTCTGCTCCAATGCGCACTTTAGTCACCCTACCTTGCTAGCCGTCAGCCCGCTTGCCTATACTGAGTGAGTTTTGCCCGCCACTCCGGGGAGATCGCCCGGCGCCGGCCCGCACACGGAACCCCGAACCGCAATCATACGGAGATGCTATGAAGACTGTTTCCCTCGAGCAGGAAAGTAATCCATGGGAGGCGCAAGCGGCGCGCTTCGACATCGCCGCCCAAAAACTCAACCTGGATGACGGCCTGCGCAAGGTGCTGAGCTATCCCAATCGCGAGCTGATCCTGCACATTCCCGTAGCCATGGACAACGGCAAGCTCGAGGTCTTTACGGGCTACCGGGTGCAACACTCGATCGCCCGCGGCCCGGCCAAGGGCGGAATCCGCTACGCGCCTGACGTTTCGCTGGACGAAGTCCGCCCCCTCGCCAGTTGGATTGCCTGGAAGTGCGGGGTGGTAAACATCCCTTTCGGCGGGCCCAAGGGTGGAATCATCTGCGACCCCGCCAGAATGTCCCAGGGCGAACTCGAGCGCATGACCCGCCGCTACACCGCCGAGCTGGTCGAGTTCATCGGTCCGGAAAAAGACGTTCCCGCCCCCGATGTCAACACCAACGAACAGACCATGGCGTGGATCATGGACACCTACAGCATGCATATGCGGCAGACGGTCACTGCGGTCGTGACGGGGAAGCCGATTAATATTGGGGGATCGCGGGGACGGCGCGAGGCCACGGGGCGCGGCATCATGATTGTTTGCGATGAGGCGGTGAAGAAGCTTGGGCTTACGCCGGAGCAGACGCGCGTGATTGTGCAGGGGTTTGGCAATGTCGGCTCCAATGCCGCGCTACTGATGTCGGAGGCGGGTTATCGGATCATTGGGATTGCCGAAGTTGAGGGAGGACTGTTCAACAAAAACGGGATCGATGTGGAAGCTCTTTCGCAATACCGCCAGCGGAACCGCACTTTGATGGGGTTCCCAGGCGCGGAAGCGGCTGGTGCGGCGGAATTACTGCTGACCGAATGCGAAATACTGATTCCGGCCGCGACGGAGAACGTCATCACCAGCCGGAATGCCGACAAGCTCAAATGCAAAATTTTGGCGGAGGGCGCGAACGGCCCCACCACCTCGGTCGCCGACGACATTCTGGCGGAGAAAAAAGTCTTTGTGATCCCCGACATTCTGTGCAACGCGGGCGGCGTGACCACTTCTTATTTCGAGTGGGTGCAGGACCGCCAGGGATACTTCTGGAAGGAATCGGCCGTGAACGACCGCCTGGCGGAGATCATGAAAGAATCCTTCCAGGACGTAGTGCGCTACTCCGAGACCCACAACGTGAACAACCGGATCGCTGCATATATGCTGGCGATCGACCGCGTGGCGTATACCATCCGGCAGCGCGGGATTTATGCCTAAAGAGGAAACGCCGAGGGTGTCCGGCTCTGGGGTCTGAAAATCGGGCAACGTCCTGTCCCCGCATTTCCCCCATCTAAAATTTCGCCACCGTAAATTTCATAACAAATAAAATACTCTGAAAGGCAAACTTTTATCTTGTAATCCACAGGCTGCGTCATTTAGATTCTGCGTCACCTCGCGTGAGTTTAGTAAGAGGGGGAACTGCGCGGGCAATCTGATCGGGCCGTTTTTTCGGTTCTGGAGGATGTCCATGCGTCGCCCCTCGAACTTTGTCCGTACTGTTCTTCTCGGCTGTATCTTGATTAGTATCAGTCTTATTCCTTTACAAGTATTTGCTCAAACGCCCCACATAGACAGCATAACTCCCAGCAATGGAGTGCCTGGAACCCAGGTTACATTCAACGGAACGGGATTTGGTGCGTCTCAAGGGGGAGGATCGGTTTGGCTAAGTGGCGCCGCTGGAATGGTGGTGAGTTGGAGTGACACCCAAGTGATTGCCACCGTATCAACCAGCGCTACGCCAGGAGTAACCATGATCAGGCAGAATGGCGCCTGGAGCAATCAAGTTACGTTCACGATCAATCCGCCCACGTTGACCAGCATCACTCCCAACGTCGGCCTGCCTGGAACACAAGTAACGTTTACTGGATCGGGTTTCGGCGCAGCTCAAGGCAATGGACAGGTGTGGCTTGCAGGTAATGTGGCGGCGTCGATCGTGAGTTGGAGTGATACACAAGTTGTCGCCACAGTGGCCCAAGGAACTCAACCGGGACAAGCTATGGTCAAACAATACGGTGTATGGAGCAATCAGCTTTCATTTTCTATGATCCCGCCCACCACAAATTCTACAACTCCAAACCCTGCGGCAATTGGGGCCCCAGTTGCAATTTCCGGATCAGGGTTTGGAGCTTCTCAAGGTTCCGGACAAGTGTGGTTAGGCAGTAATGTTTCCGGGTCTATTCTAAGCTGGAGTGACACTCAGGTAGTTGCGACCGTGGCTTCAGGGATCGCTTTGGGAACTGGGAATGCAAGAGTCAAACAGAATGGAGTATGGAGCAACAGCACGTTAGTTACAATTGTCGCCGCACCTGCTGTCAGCTCTCTAACCCCAACAGCAGGCCCTGCTGGTACCTCGGTGACTATCACCGGATCGAATTTTCGTTCTCCTCAAGGTACCAGCACTGTGAATTTCAACGGCACTATTGCCACGCCGAGTAGTTGGAGCGCCACTTCTATTACGGTCCCAGTACCGGCTGGAGCGACTTCCGGTAACGTGGTGGTAACCGTTGCCGGCGGGCCCAGCAATGGAGTGAACTTTACCGTACCTCCTCCGCCCACACTGTCGCAACTCAGCCCGACTGCTGGTCCGTTGGGAACTCTCGTCACCCTCACGGGGTCGAATTTTGGTAGTACACAAGGCGGCAGCCAGGCCCTCATCAGCGGCCTGCCCGTATCAGTCGTAAGTTGGAGTAACTCCACGATTACCGCCAACATCCCGAGCGGGGTAACCACTGGACAGGTACTTCCGGTTACGGTCGTGACAAGCGCGGGGACCAGCAATGCGGTACAGTTCAGGGCGTATCCGCCCCCCGCCACGGGCGCGATGCTAATGCCGAGTATGGCGAGCATGGTCGTAGGTGAAACACGCACGTTCCAGGCTACTGATTCTTCCGGGGCTTTGCTCACTGGACAGTTCTGGTTGTCTAGCGACCCCACCATCGTGAGCCTTTCCACGGATGATCCGCCAATTGTCACCGCTGTTGCACCTGGCCAGGCAACCTTAACCGTAGGGGATGCTACGGCCAACATCACGGTTTATCCCGGTCCATTCCTCCCAACTGGTACAGTAAAGTGGTCAGTCCCAGGAGACGGTTCCGGCGTTACGCAAATTGTTCCCGCCGTCCCCAGCAGCGAAGGCCTGGCTGACGTATTCGCATTCCAGGCGTCGGGGAAGGTTCAGGCGGTTACCAGCGACGGCAGCGTTGCCTGGACTGCTAACAGCTCTGTGATCAATATCCCCGACTTCCAGGGAGGATTGCTGGTTTCCGACGGGTTCTCCATCAAGAAGCTCGACGGCACCACCGGCCACGCATACCCGGCTTACAACTCCAGTTCCACCGTCAATCCAATCTCCAGCATTCTCGTGCACACCGACGGGACGGTGTTTGCGCTTGATAACCGCGCCGTGGTGCTGATTAATCCCAAGACTGGAGTGCCTGCGTTCACTATCCAGCCACAACCGAGCTACACCGACGGGGGTTCGGGCAACTGTGGAGAATACGATCCGGTGCCGCACAACTTTCCCGGCGAGCTCGATTCGGGAATCATCGCCGGCGACGGGTACGCTTACTTCCCCTACACCTACACCGTGAGTACAGACACGAAGTCGTGCGGTTCCGATGGCAGCGAGTTCGGAGGAAGTCACTTGGAAACCCACGAGCGGTTGTTGCGGGTGGGCAGTGACGGTAGCCATCTGGAAAT
>CAZETZ010000231.1:0-4503 GCA_964514735.1 uncultured Acidobacteriaceae bacterium
TTGTTGGCGAGTACCGCCGGTCTTATTGTTCGGTCGCCGCAGTTCCCATCGCGCAGACGGAGACAGGCGCCATGCAGCGGGACTACTGGTATTCGGTTTCACGGAATCTTGCCAAACTGGAATCGCCGGAGCAAGTCGGCAAAGTCGCGGCGCAGCGCACGCTCCGCCGTTTGGGAGCGCGGAAGGTAAAGACAGCCCACGTGCCGGTAGTGTTCGATCCGTTGGTGGCCAACTCCATTCTCGGGCACATTTTTGAAGGCGTGAACGGAGACTCAGTCTATCGTGGGGCATCGTTCCTCGCTGGCAAGCTGGGCCAGAAAATCGCCGCCGACCGCGTGACTGTCATTGACGACGGCACGATGGCCGGTGGTTTTGGCACCAGTCCCTTCGATGGGGAAGGCATCCCCACGCGACGCACGGTCGTGATTGAAAATGGCGTATTGGCGTCGTACTTGTTAAACACTTACACCGCGAAAAAGCTCGAGCTCAACACTACGGCGAATGCCTCGCGTGGGTTGGCTGGCACGCCCGGCATTGGTCCCGGCAACTATTTTCTTCAGCCGGGTACGAAGACCCCGCAGCAACTGATCTCGGAAATTAAAGATGGTTTATATGTCACGGAATTTCTTGGCCACGGGGCAAATCTTGTGACTGGAGACTACTCACGCGGAGCTTCAGGGCTCTGGATTTCCGGCGGGGAATTGACTTTTCCGGTGGAAGAAATCACGGTTGCGGGAAATCTGAAAGACATGTTTATGAACATATCGGACATTGCTAACGATCTTGAATTCCGCGGTTCGATGGCTTGTCCTACCATCCGCATGGATGGCTTAACCGTAGGTGGGGAATAAAGCTCGCGTGGAGACGGGGCAAGCCCCGCCTCCATACGAGTACAATTCCTTCATGGGCGGGCTGATTGAGCCATCTCCACTGGATACGGAAGGGCGTGAGTCCAAACTACTCCCCATGCTGGTGGGACTGGGCGTGGTGGTGGTCGTTGTCGGACTTGCGGTCTTGCTTCTTAGAGAAAAACCAAAGGTTGTAACTCCGCCGCCGGCCTACGCGGCCAACGTCAATATCTCCGATCTCAAGACCAGCGCGGCGGAGAATTTTGTTGGCGCTTCGGTCAACTACGTCGATGGGACCGTGACCAACAGCGGAGATAAAACGCTTGTCCATGCTGTGGTGCGAGTCACGTTCAAGGATTCCATGGGACAAGTGGCGCAGATAGAGGAAATTCCTTTGCGTGTGCTGGAGAAGTCGGTCCGCTATGACGATGCGGTAGATCTCACTACTTCCCCGCTTGCACCCGGAGCAAGTACGCCGTTCCGCTTGATCTTTGAGCACATCAGCGCCGAATGGAACCATGAATACCCCGAAGTCCGTATAATTGACGTTTCCACGAAATAAAACAAGCCGCAGGTTTACGCTAATGAACGCGGATCTCGGTTCTTGTTATTTGATCCGCGTAAATCTGCGAGTATCAGCGGCTGGTTTTACAATGGCTATATGTCCGATGCCGTGCCATTCCGGCTCACCTCCACCGTCAAAGCCGGAGGTTGCGCTTCCAAGCTGGGCCCCGCGGTCCTCGATCAAGTTCTGTCAAAGCTTCCCAGACAAGCCGATCCCAACGTCCTGGTCGGCTTCGACCATGCGGATGATGCCGGCGTGTACCAAATTTCGCAGGACACGGCGCTGGTCCAGACCGTGGATTTTTTTACTCCCATGGTGGACGACCCCTACACCTTCGGGCAGATTGCCGCGACCAACGCTCTCAGCGATGTTTACGCGATGGGAGGGCGCCCAATTTCCGCACTGGCCCACGTTTGTTTTCCCGCCAACGGGGACCTTACGATTCTCGAACGGACCCTGGCGGGCGGGCTCTCTAAGATGATGGAAGCCGGTTGCGCGGTGATCGGCGGGCACAGCGTGCGCGATGAGGAGATGAAGTTCGGTTACTCGGTTACAGGCTTGATCCATCCAACCAAAGTATTAGCCAATGCCGGGGCCAAACCTGGCGACCGTCTCTTATTCACGAAAGCTTTAGGGACAGGCGTGATCACGACAGCCATTAAAAAAGGCGCAGCGAAACTGGAATGGATTGCCGCGGCCATCCGCTCCATGACTACGTTGAACAAAACCGCTGCCGAAGTAATCACGGGCCATGTAGGGACGGGTCTCAGACCCGTCCCGGTGGAGCAAAGCTCCGCTGCCCCGCCATGGACAGTCCACTCCATGACCGACATTACCGGTTTCGGCCTCATCGCCCATGCCCGCGAGATGGCAATGGCCTCAAGAGTCTCTTTGACTCTCTATGCCAACCGGATTCCACTGCTTGAAGGCGCCCTGGAATGTATTGATGGCGGCCATATTCCCGGTGGTCTCATCGCCAACCGCGATTTCGCCGAGTGCGTGGTTGAGTATGAGGATGGGGTTTCAGAGGATTTGCGGACCTTACTATTCGACCCCCAAACCGCCGGAGGGTTATTGATTGCGGTGGCGGCTGAGGGTTCCGGCCAGTTAATACGTGAGCTACAGGCGATGGATGTCCCGGTCGTGCCGATAGGAGAAGTGGTACCTCAAGTGAGGCCGCTGATACGGGTCATCAACGCCGCCTAACGCACTTTGGCCAGTTCCCAGATACGCGCCAGATGATGGTCATCATGCTCAGCCACAAAGAACAAGTGGTCCACCAGCCGCATCGGAATTTTTAGCCGAGGATGAAGGGCTGAACGCGCATACATGCTCGCATCCAGCGCTTCGACCCTCTCCAATAACCGAGTTCGCGCGCGCCGGAACTCGGCGAAAATCTCTTCCATCCGGCACGCGTTATGGTTGGCTTGGTGGGTCTTGCGATTGCCGAGGTCCGCTGCCGTCAGCTTCTCGGCTGCCGCCATATACTCGTCCACCCGTGCCAGCCACAGCGATTCTAAGTCGAGCAAATGTCCGGCGTTTTCTTGCATGGACCAGGTGCCCTGCGGCCTGCGTACCAGGACCTCCGGCGGGCATCCTCGCACCAACTCTTCCAGCCGGACGGGAGTCCCGCGCAAGCGCGCGCATACGTTTGGATATAGCTCAACCGGAAACGATAAATCGAATTTACGCTCGAACCACTTTGGGACATCGCTCATCGAAGCTCCGTGCTTTCGGGGAACACAAAAGTCCGGCAAAATTTTAGAATGGACCCTACTTGCCGGACATGAAGTAGATGATCGTGCGATCATGAAGGGCTTAATTTCTAGTGGAGACCAGCTATGAAGACCCGCACACTCGGACAGAACGGACCCATGGTATCCATCCAGGGGCTGGGTTGCATGGGCATGTCAGAATTCTACGGCCCGCGCGACGATCACGAATCCATCGCGACCATCCATCGGGCGCTGGAACTGGGCATCAACTTTCTGGACACCTCCGATATCTACGGTCCCTTCATCAATGAGGAGCTGGTCGGCAAGGCGATCCGGGGAAAGCGACAGCAGGTTGTTCTGGCGACCAAGTTCGGCATCGTGCGCGATCCTAAAAATCCCGGCGCCCGGGGCGTGAATGGCAAACCTGAATATGTCCGCCAATGTTGCGAGGCCAGTCTACTCCGGCTCGGGACCGAAACCATCGACCTTTACTACCAGCACCGCGTGGACCCCAATACTCCCATTGAGGAAACCGTCGGCGCCATGTCGCAGCTTGTTCAGGGAGGCAAAGTGCGTTACTTGGGGTTGTCCGAGGCTTCGCCGAATACGCTGCGGCGGGCCATGAAAATTCACCGTATTTCCGCATTGCAAACGGAATATTCCCTGTGGACGCGCGATCCGGAGGGTGAGGTCCTCCCCACCTGCCGCGAGTTGGGAATCGGATTCGTGGCTTACAGTCCTCTAGGCCGTGGTTTTCTCACCGGGCAGTTCCAGCGCTTCGAGGACCTGCCGGCAGACGACTATCGCCGGTCTTCGCCCCGTTTTCAGGGCGAGAACTTCCAAAAGAACCTTGATCTGGTCCAAAAGGTAAAAGAGCTTGCCGCGAAAAAAAGATGTAAAGCCTCGCAGTTGGCGCTGGCATGGGTGCACGCGCAGGGAGACGACATTTTCCCCATCCCCGGCACCAAACGCCGCACATATCTTGAAGAGAATGTAGCTGCGCTTGAGATGAAACTTACAGCGGATGATTTGCGCGAGCTCAACCAGGCCTTTCCCTTGGCTGCGGCGGCCGGGCAGCGTTACCCGGAGCATGTAATGCCGACGATTAACCGATAACAGGTTGGTATGGAGACGGGACTTTGCCCTGTCAGGTAGGAGAAGTCCCGCCTCCACCCGGCCCGGTAACAGTTACCATCGGTGGTTCCGCGGCCATGACCAGCGGATATCTAGGTTTGTAATGGACCACGTCGTACGCTTGCTCAAATTCCAACCGCGGTCTGTAGTGATCTACGGACTCCCCTCCGCCGGTATCACAAGGAGAAATCTTTATGGCAAGCGCAGGTACAGCCCCAGCCCGGGCCAGTGAACCGCAACC
>CAZETZ010000232.1:0-4385 GCA_964514735.1 uncultured Acidobacteriaceae bacterium
TGATGCGAGAGCGGTAAAGCTGCCAGCGAACAGCAGATTCCTCGTCGCTATGCGACTCGGAATGACAAATTTTGGGCTGGTTCTATTTTTGCAGCAATTCCTTCCAGCGCTTCCAGGCGTCTTCGCGGGCCTGCTTGTTGCCGGGGCTGGCGTCGGGGGCTTCGCCGGCGCGCATGAAGCCGTGGCCTGCGTCTTTGTAGGTAACTGGTTCGTAGGTTTTGGCGGCGGCCTGCATCTGGGTAACGGCGTCGGGAATTGTCGCGCCGATGCGGGCGTCATTTTCGGCGTAGAAACCGTAGACTGGGGCCTTGATGCGCAGCATCTCAGCCTTATCGGGCGGGCTTCCGTAAAACACGAACGCCGCCGAGAGGTCACTACGATTGGTGGCAAAGCGGAAGCTTTGCGCGCCTCCCCAACAGAAACCTGCGACATAGAGCTTGCCATTGGACGCGGGGAGTTTGAGACCGTAGTCGGCGACGGCGTTAAGATCGGCGGTGATGTCGTCGGGATTTAGAGCGTGGATGGCTTCCATGGCCTTGCCCTCGGCAAAGGAATCGGTGCGGCCGCCGTTCGGGCCTTTGCCGGAAAGCAGGTCTGGGGCGACCACGATGTATCCGGCTTCGGCAAGCTGGTCAGACAAATCCTGCACCCAGTCGGTCATGCCGAAGATTTCGTGGATGATGAGCACCACCGGGCGCTTGTCTTTGGATTCGGGATAGACGACGAAGGTCGCAATGGCGCGACCATCAGTTTTGACGTCTACCCACTCGCTATGGCGCGGGGATTTGTCTAACCGCTGGCGGGCCCAAGTCTGGGCAAAGAGCGAAGGGGCCAGCAGGAGTAAAACGATCAGTAAGTGACGTTTCATAAGATTTCCTTGGACCAACGGAAAGTATTCTACGACGGATGAGCACAGCATAGTACGCGTTCGAAAATCAGTAGTGGCACACAGTCTGGGTTTCTTTGCGGTCTTTGCGGGCATTGCTTTTGAATTTTGCTATAAGTACCCAAAGACTTTGACCGCAAAGAGGCGCAAAGGAAAAACCCGCGAAGTTCGCAAAGAATACCTAACCTGAGCCACTACCCGAAAATCGGTTGTTCCATCCATTACTGAGACCCAGCCGGCAAGGGGCTTGCGGCTGGCTTTTCCCATGCGATGGGTTCGAGTGGACCAACCACGAAGAGCCAGGAAGCCACGCCCAAGACACCCACGCTGGCAGTAACGGCAAAGGCCCAGAAGAAACCGCCGGTGAGATCAATCAGCTCTCCGGCGATGATCGGGCCCAAGATTCCGGCAAAGTTTCCCACGAAATTTTGGAGGCCGGTCCACTTCCCCGACGCGTGGGGGCCGGCCAGGGTTTGCGCGATCACCCAGGTCTGAGAGTTGGAAAGGCCAAAGCCAACGCCCGCCAGAAACAGGAAAAGCAAAGCAAACTGCGCGCTGGCGGTTACGCAAGCAATCAGGCAGAGTCCACATAGGATTTGACCGGCCGCTATGATGGTTTTGCGCGCCACGGTGGGAGTCGCGCCCGCGGCAATCCAGTAGTCCGAGAACCATCCGGCAACCGGGGTCATCCCGGCGGCAATCAAATATACAAAGCCCACAGCCGCCACCCTGCTCATGGCAAATCCTCGCTCCTGTACCAGATAGGTCGGCAGCCAATTGATCATGAAGTACAGCAGGAAATTTAGAGTGAACAAGCCGCAGCAGGCGCCCCATAACGAGCGCTGGGTCAACACTTCCCACATGGGTGGAGACGCTTCCCGGGCGGACTCAACGAGGCCGGGGCCGCGGGGCATCCAGATGAACCAGGGGAGAAGCCAAAACAATGTTGCCAGCCCCAGTACGATAAAGAACAGACGCCAGCCGAAGTATCCCATGAGAATGGCGCCGGTGAAGGTGCCGACGGCCAAACCTCCCGGCATGCCGATGGCGATAATGGAATTGGCGAGTCCACGGCGGTGGGCGGGAAAATAGCGCACTGCGATCCTGGAATAGCAGGGGTAGGCGACGGATTCTCCCATGCCCAGCAGAAGCCGCAGAACCAAAAAAACGGCCAGGCCATTCGCCAGTCCAGTCAGCAAGGTGGCGACCGACCAAACGGCAAAGCCGATGGCCAGAACCCAATGGACATTGAAGCGGTCGGCCAACCAGCCGGAGAAAACCAGAAAGAAGGCATAGGTCCAGGAGAAAGCGGAGAACAAGACCCCCAGTTGGGAGGCCGAGAGCCCGAATTCACCTCGGATGAGTGGGGCGGCGATGGAGATGCTGCTGCGGTCCACGTAGTTGATCAGCAGCGAAAGAGAAAGTAACGCCAGCACGATCCACAACGCCGGGGTTAGGTCCTTCGGCTGCGAGACTGGGGGCGCTGTCATCGAAACAGGAGGCCGGCGAATTCAGTCAGGTTTCTGCGCCAGACCATCCAGGCATGTCCGCCGGGAGTTTCGATGTCGGTGTGGTTGATGCCTTTGGTTTTGAGCCATTCGCGAAATTTGCGGTTGATGGTGATCAGGCCGTCTTCGGTACCGCAGGCCACCCAGAGAAGGTGCAGGCGCTGATTCGCCTTGGCGTCGAGAGCGGGAAACTTTGAGTCGAAATCGGGCGGAAGGCCGCCGGAGCTGAAAGCTCCCACCCAGGCGAATTGGTCCAGGTGATTCAGGCCGGTCAGTAGAGACTCGGTGCCACCCATGGAAAGACCGGCGATGGCGCGCGCATTGCGATCATGGTCGACCCGATAGCTGGCTTCGACTTGTGGGACCACTTCGGTGAGCAGCGCCTGGGCGAATTTATCGTAGTTGGGCTGACGGAGATCGTCATGGTCCAGCGAGTTGAAGCCGCGCTTGACAATCTCAGGTACGCCATAACCGAGTGGCATGACGATCAGCATGGGCCTGGCTTTGCCCTGGGCGATGAGGTTATCCAGAATGAAGTTGACGCGGCCTACCGCGCTCCAACCGTCGGCTGCGTCGCTGAAGCCGTGCAGGAGATACAGAACGGGATATTTTTTCGCGGCCTCCGGACCATAACCGGGTGGAGTGTACACGTAGAAATCACGATCATCGCCCACGACTTGCGAATGGTAGAAGTGGTGGTGGACCTCACCATGCATGACGTCGTTCGTCTCCCACGGCAGGGAAGGCCCACCGGGCACATGGACAACATTCGCTTTAAGTAGAAGATTCGGTTTCTCCAGGGGATTGGAGGGGTCGACTACGCTTACGCCATCCACCGAGAAGGTGTACCCGTAGAAGTCTGGTTCCAGGGCGGCAGTGGTATAACTCCAGATGCCTTGATCATCTTTTGTCATGACCGCAGGCTTGGCGCCTTCAAGTTCGAGCTGGACAGCCGCGGCATTCGGCATGCGTAGGCGGAAGGTGACCGTATTGTCAGGATGCACCTCGGGGGAGACGATCTGTGCCCTGACCTGGGCGGCGCCGATCGCGGTGAGAAAAGAGAGCACGGATAACCAGCCGGCTAGACGGTCCATAGTGGAAAGAAGCCTCACTTTCGTTTTGAAACCAAACCCCGGCAGTATATGACAGTGTGGCCGCCGGTGTACGAAAAATGGTTTAAGCTACGCCCATGAAGAAATTTGAAAGTTTGACCGACCAGGAAGTTCTGGCGCTGGCAATTTCTTTGGAAGAGGAAGACGAACGGGTTTACGCCGATTTCGCCGAAGGCGTACGCCAGGATTATCCGGCATCGGCAACCTTATTTGAGTCCATGCAAAAAGAAGAGTCGAGCCACCGGCAGCGGCTGATCGAACTGTACCGCGCCCGCTTCGGCGAACACATTCCCCTGATTCGGCGGCAGGACGTGCAGGGATTTGCGCAGCGCAAGCCGGTTTGGCTGGTGCGCCCGCTGGGCCTGGATGTGATCCGGAAAAATGCCAGCGCCATTGAGATCGAAACCCGGCGTTTCTACGAAAAAGCGGCGGCGCGCTCGCAGGACGCCAGCACGCGGCAGTTGTTGGACGACCTGGCCAACGAAGAGCGGACCCATGAGAAACACGCGGAGGAACTGAATAAGACCATACTGCCGAAAAGCGTGAAAGAGGAAGAAGAGCAGGCGCAGCGGCGGCTTTTCGTCCTACAAATTGTGCAGCCGGGATTGGCTGGGTTGATGGACGGATCGGTATCAACACTGGCCCCGGTGTTCGCGGCAGCGTTCGCTACCAAAAACAGTTGGGACGCTTTTCTTGTTGGCTTGGCGGCATCAGCGGGGGCCGGCATCAGCATGGGATTTTCCGAGGCGCTTTCGGATGATGGGAGTCTCACGGGGCGCGGCCATCCCTGGATTCGCGGGATTGTCTGCGGCGCGATGACCGCGATCGGGGGGATCGGGCGTCCGCTTCCCTTCCTCATTCATGATTTCCGGGTGGCGG
>CAZETZ010000233.1:0-4351 GCA_964514735.1 uncultured Acidobacteriaceae bacterium
CGGCGCCATGATTTACTGGTTCACTGGCGCATCGACGCAGGCCGTCACCACCGGCGCCTATCGGGCGGTCGAATTCATCAAAGCCAACATCAAATTGGAGGGCGTCGAGAAAGCCTCCGTCGCCGACAGCAAAAAAGTGGTGGAGATTTGCACCAAGTACGCGCAAAAGGGGATGTTTAACATTTTTCTGGCGGTTTTCTTCGCCACCCTGGCGTTCGCTTTTGTAGAACCCTTCTTCTTTATCGGCTATCTGATCTCCATCGCCATCTTCGGTCTCTATCAAGCCATCTTCATGGCCAATGCCGGTGGCGCATGGGACAACGCAAAAAAGATTGTGGAAGTGGAACTCAAACAGAAGGGCACTCCCCTTCACGATGCAACCGTCGTGGGGGACACAGTCGGCGACCCGTTCAAGGACACTTCATCGGTCGCCATGAACCCGGTCATCAAATTCACCACCCTGTTTGGATTGCTGGCGGTGGAATTGGCGGTTAAGCTGACCAGCGATGCGGGAAGCGGTCTCAGTCACGGCCTTGCCGCGGCGTTTTTCGTGGTTTCGTTTATCTTCGTCTACCGCTCGTTCTACGGCATGAGAATCGGCGTGGAGTAGCAATCCGGACCGGCAGGGGAAACGCTGGTGTGGGCAATCCAGAGTTTGCGCATAAACCTCAATCGTTCAAGGACTTCAAATAAGTGATTAACTGCCAGAGCTGCTGGTCGGGAAGTTTTGACCACGGCGGCATTCCCTTCCTCATATTTCCATGGACCAGGATCCAGTGGAGATCGCCTTCCGATGCCTGTTGTTGTATCCGGTCACTCTTTAAGGGAGGGCGTTTCTTCGTGCCTTGCGCATTCTCTCCATGACAATGCGAACAGCGGTCGGCGTAGATTCTTCGTCCTGCCGCGACCGCATCCGCCTGCCCCTGATACGGATTGGCCTTGCCATGCTCCGCGGTGGGAACGCGCTTGAGCCAACTACCATCGGCGACGTAATCAAATGCGTATGCCGTCGTAAACAGGACCAAGATAAGACCGCCGCACAATCCTGCCCCTCGGGCGTTCATCGCGCCACCCGATGAAATCGGCTTAAAAACTGGTCGATTTCATAACCGACGCCGATACGGTAGAAACGGGGGACGCTGAAATCGTTGACTCCGAACTGTGGCGAGAACGAAAAGGTCATGCCGTTCGGCGCTGCCCAGTTGATGGTGGGCCCAATGTAGTGCGAGGTGAAACGAGTGCCGAGACTGTACCGGTCTCCCAGGCCGCCGTACATTTCAACTCCCGCGCGGAACTTTTCCGCGCAGAAGGTGCAATTGCGGGCGCTGGCCGCAAGCTTGAGCGGACGGCTGATTCCCCAGGCGTAACCAAACTCCCACGGCTGGTTGGCAAGATTTTTTTCGGCAATGATGTTTTCACTGACATTCCAGCCGCGGAAATTGCTACCCAGAATCAACTTCAGCTCCATCTCCCGCTTTTTTTCTTGCCGCGCATCTCCGTTGGCATCGATAAGGTCATCTTTGCCGTCATGACCCACCACTTCGAGCAAGGATTTGTCGGCGCCATTAATATTCTCGAATTCCACATACAAGACTGGATTGATCCAGTGTTCGCGAAGCAGCGGCCGGAAGCGGTTTTCCCAGCGATAGCCAGTGAAAACCGTGCTGTCATGCTGTGTCATTACCCCATCGAGATAGAACTCTGTGGTCCACCAGGTCTTCATGCCGTACTCGAACTCCATGCTTGTACCCAGAAACCGGTTGCCGGCTTGCGGTTTGCCGTTGACGGTTTTTAACGCGATCTCGAGGTTGCCAGGCTCCTCCATATCGTGCGAGTAGGTCACGAAATAGGGCCATTCCTGGGCGCCCGCCAGGGGCGTAAGCGCGGCGAGGAAACACCAACCGACGGCTGCGAGGATCGGCTTCAAGCGTTCGTTTCTCCTTGGTTTCAATTTAGTTGCAACTTAGTTGCATCTTGGACGGATATCTCACTGTAACGTGCGCCTGCGGGAGTGTCAATTCGCGCGCGCATTTTTCGTTGCAATCGGTTTGCAACTAAATGCAACGGATAAGGTCCGCGATCCGCGCTATGAAAGTTGGGGGAAGAACTAGCGGGCGTCCGCGGGGGCGTTGAGAGTGCGGCAGTCGGCGCAGTAGCCCCCGCATTCCAGGCGAGTCACCACGATGTGGAAATGGCAGTCGCGCTGAATTTGCCCTTTGAGCCGGTCGAACAGATCGCTCTCGAACTCCATGATCTTTCCGCAACGCAGGCACGCCATGTGGATGTGGTCGCGTTGCGGACGCCGCTCATAGAAGTGTTTTTCGCCCTGCATATGCATTAGGTCAAGCTCATCGATCAGGCCGTGCCGCTTCAGCAGGTTCAAGGTGCGGTAAACAGTGACACGATCGATTCCCGGATCCAGCTTGCGCGCTTTGCGCAGGATCTGGCTGGCATCCAGATGCTGCTTCGCCGTTTCCACCACGCTCAGGATGGTGCGGCGTTGATGGGTCATGCGCAAACCGCGCGACATCAATTCAGCCTGTAAGCGTCCCGGGGCTTCGGTTTGCGGTAGGGGCATAGTGTTATTGAAACTGTGTTGCAATTATAGCAGAAAAAATTCCTTTGGCGGCCGGTCATTGGCCGGCCACCCACCGCGACTCAATAGCTGGTTTTCATTTTTTCTTTCACATCACGCGCAAGCTTTTCGATTTCGTCGGCTTTCCGGACCACATCGAGGGAGAGGATATGTTCGTCGGTCTTTCCAACATACTCTTTCAATTCCGTTGCCAGCTTGAGGAGCTTTTCGGTGTCGCGCTGAATTTCTTCCTGGCGTTCTTTGTTGGCCTTTTTGGCGGCTTCTTTCTTGAACTTGCGCATCTCCTCACTCTCCAACGGAGTTTGGGTTGGCTCCGGCGCGGGATTATTGGGGCCCATTTGAGCTTTCATCCCCGCAGGAGCAATCAGTACAAAAAACAAAACCACGCGGGACAGCCAGGCTTGGAATTTCACGCTCACCTCATCCACGGAATACGCCGATTATAGCGCTCCCACCAGCGCGGGCCGCCGCTCCTGCTTGTTATAATCCGACTGGAACTGCCCTGCCGATGCTTGCCCTAACCATGGGTCCTGAGGCCGCAACTGTGCACGAGCTGCTGCTTGCGTGGCGCACCGACGCCATGGAGTTTCTGCACCAGCATGCGCCCAGGATCGTGCTCATCCTGCTTTTGGCCTTTTTGTCTCTTCGCCTGTTTCGCGCCATCGTTCGCAAGATGGTCAATTTCCAAAGCAACCGGCCGTCTCAGGCGGTGCGGCTGCAACAGATACAAACGCTGGCCGGAGTCATCAACAGCATCGGAGCGTTTCTGATCGTATTTCTGACCGGATTAGAGGTGTTGAAGGAACTGAACATTGATCTTTCGCCCCTGCTGGCCAGCGCGGGGATCGCCGGGCTCGCCATCGGCTTCGGGGCACAGACCCTGGTCAAAGATGTCATCAATGGTTTCTTTATTTTGCTGGAAAATCAATATGAACTGGGCGACGTGGTCCGCATTGCCGGCGTAAAAGGCGCGGTGGAAGCCATGAGCATGCGCTCAACCACACTGCGCGATGACGATGGCACGATCCATATCGTGCCCAATAGCGAGATTCATATCGTATCCAACACTACGCGGGACTGGTCGCAATTTACCTTGCGCGTGGTGGTGGCGTTTGAAGAGCCGAGCGAACGCATTTTGAAACTGCTGCGGGAAGTGAGCGATGAAATCAAGCACGACCCGGAGTACGCCGCCGATCTCGTCGGCGACATTCAACTTCCGGGGATCGACCGGGTGGGAAATGGCGAGGCGGAATATCTGGCGCTGGTGAAGACCCGTCCCACAAAACAATATCCCGTCAGCCGCGAACTGCGGCGGCGGATCAAGGAATCCTTCCTCAAGAACAACGTGCGCTCGGCGTCGCCAGGGCGGGTCTATGTTGTGGACCAGGGCCCGGCTGAGCAGGTGTCTTAAACCCTCTGTGGCATTTCCTCTGTGTAAACTCTGTGTCCTCTGTGGTGAAGGGTTTTAACACCTGAGAAGGAAAGGCAAAACCTCAGACCACAGTGGACACGGAGGGAACGCCACAGAGGAATTCCCCGGCTATTTCTGCGTGGAGTCTTCGTTATAGCGCGCTCATGTTCGACAAGAACTCGCTGTTCGCCTTGGTCTTGCTGAGCTTATCAATCAGCAGTTCCATGGCCTCAACGGGTGAGAGCGGGTTCAGGACTTTCCGCAGCACCCAGATACGAGTGAGGTCTTCTTTCGGAATGAGCAGTTCTTCTTTACGCGTCCCCGAGCGTTGGATGTCAATGTCC
>CAZETZ010000234.1:0-4320 GCA_964514735.1 uncultured Acidobacteriaceae bacterium
GAGCTGGATCATTTTTGCCAAAGGCTTCCGTTTCGGTGACACCTTCAGGTTCGTGCGGAGGTTGCTAAATCTCGCGGTCGGACTGATCGGCCTGTTATTAACGGCGCCGTTGATACCGTTGGTTGCGCTGGCCATCAAGTTAGCCTCTCCCGGTTCGGTTTTCTACCACCAACAGCGCGTCGGGCGGCGGGGAAAGGTTTTTTATTGTCACAAGTTCCGAACCATGCGTCAGGATGCTGAAGCAGACAATGGAGCGACCTGGGCCGACGATAACGACCCGCGGATTACCAGAATTGGAAAATTCCTGCGGGCAGCGCGCCTGGATGAGATTCCACAATTGTGGTGTGTTTTGAAGGGGGAAATGGCATTTGTCGGGCCGCGGCCGGAGCGACCGGAATTCGTCGAATGGCTCATCCATGAGATTCCCTATTACGGTGTTCGGCACTTGGTCCGTCCAGGAATTACCGGCTGGGCCCAGATCCGGTATAAATATGGAAATACCGTGGAAGATGCCAAAGAAAAACTGCAATACGACCTTTTCTATATCAAGAACGCCTCGATCGGACTTGACGTACTGATCATGTTCCAAACCATTAAGACCGTCTTGCTGGGCCGGGGAGCGCAGTAGCGGCCCCTCCGGCCAGCGCACCCGGTTCGCTCAACTAGACACCGCTCTGCGTGGCGCTTGTGACTGAATCAAGCGGCAGACTTGCCGACAAACGGCGCCGTTTGTGGCATGAGGTTCTTAATGCGCTGAATCAGTTCCCTCACCCGTTCTCTGTGTAATAACCATAGGCTGGCGAAATAGACTAAAGCTCCAGCGGCGACCTCAAGGACCAGGCGGAGGATCAGCGGACGGGCCGGATCGAGCCGGTAGCGCACCCACAACACGGCCGGAATCATCACAATGGTTCCGGTCACAGCGGGGCGCAGAGCGCGCAAATATTCACCGGCCTTCATGCCGATGGACTGAAATGTCTTGTAATAGAGGGGCAGGACCACAAAGGGATACGCCACAACCCAGGACCATGCAATTCCGGTGGTGCCGCGATAGCTGCCGATGTAAAACGCGACCGGGAGTATGACCAGAGTCGCCAAGTCGTTCCACATGACGTAGTGGACCTTCCCAATCGCGGTCAAGACCTTGGGCAGGAGGGCCACAATCGCGCGGAAAGCGGCGTAGAACGAGAGCACTTGCAAAGGAGCGATCATTCCATCCCACTTGTGCCCAAAAACCAGCGGAACTGCTTCATGCGCCACCAGGCTTAGACCAACCGTCGCTGGAAAAGCCGCCAACGCAATCATTTCCGTTAGGACCCGCAAATAGCGCCGGATTGCGGCGGGGTCGTCCTGGACGGCGGACAGGTAGCTCGGAATGACGGCAGTGACCAGGGATGCGACCTTCTCGATCGGTATGTTCGCCACTTCCCAGGCGTTGCCATAAAAACCCAACGCAATCGGTCCCAACATTCTCCCCGCAACAAAA
Source organism: uncultured Acidobacteriaceae bacterium (assembly GCA_964514735.1). Lineage (GTDB taxonomy): Bacteria > Acidobacteriota > Terriglobia > Terriglobales > Acidobacteriaceae > CAWBXL01. The sequence goes on from CAZETZ010000234.1 coordinate 1,487, forward strand.
TTGTCGAGGCGCTGATAAGAATTCAAAGCAACCATCGAAACCGATATCTGCCAGCCAAATCGCAAGGGCTCGCGGATGACCGTGAGGCGGGGCCACTGCAACCGGCAAGGACGAACTCGCAGGATCGCTATCGTCTTAAAAATACCGGGAATCATGTTGCCCAATAACAACGCCCAGTACCCGAAACCCAACAGGGCCAATCCCAACGTTGCCACCGCCCCGGTCATGGTGCATGCAATGCCCAGCAAAGAAAGAAAGCGAAAACGCAATTGCTTGGCGAGCGTGGCCGCGGGCACGGCGCAAAGCGCGCTCATAATGAGCCCGCTGCAGGCCACGATGAAAACCGGGGCCAGCGCGGGAATTTTGAAAAATGCCGCGAAGGGTTTGGCGATCGCGACCCCGATCAGAAATAAAGTCGTGGCCGAAAGCAGACTCAGCGTGTTCATTTGCGCCAGCTGATCGTCGCTGAGATCGCGAAGGGCGATAACGGCACGGGGGAGACCGAGACCGGTCAGTTGCCCCATGTACGGCATCAGGATTCCGGCCAAAGCCGCGATGCCAAAGTCGGCGGGCTTGAGCAGGCGCATGACTTCCAGAAACGCCAGCCAGGTGAAGATTTGCGTGGCCCAGTCGCTGGCTGCGCTCCACGTCAGACTCCGGGCCAGGTGGCGGTCGCTGGGTTTCTCGGGTAGGCCCGACGGCCTGGGTACAGGCTCCGGCACATTCATGGAAACAGGGGAGAGGGCCGGCTTCGCATCCAAGGGCAGGTTGGTTTCCATGTCAGGATCAGGGCGGAAATTCGGGACCACAACGGCAAGGGAGCGTCAGCCGGCCTTCCCGAACCGATAAAGTCTAACAGCCGGAGATGTGGGCCAATGTTAAGACATGGTGAAAAGCACGCGACCTTGCGTTTTCTCTCCTTAGTCCTCAGCACACACGCGATACAATCATCGCGGTGAAGGACCCGCGCGGGTCGCTGGCGTCCCTATCTTCTTCAATCTTTCAGGTATGGGTTTGTATGCGCCTTCGAAAAAAGGCAAAACGCCTGCAAAAAAATATAACTATCTACTATCAGACGCTAGGCTTGCGTGGCCTTCTGGCCGTTTTATCCAACCTGCTTTGTGGACATCCCAAGCGCTTCGTAGTAACCGCGCAAGAAGCAAAGCACCCGTTGTTCGTCCGGCTGCGGACGTCCGATGCGGAGACTTTTAAAGACATCCTTCTCGACAAGGAGTACTACTATCCGGCTCCTTTTTCGCCCCGCACAATCGTGGATGTGGGTGCCAATTGCGGTATGACAAGCGTTTTTTACGCGAATTTGTATCCGGATGCCATTGTCGTTGCAGTTGAACCGGAAGCATCGAACTATACGGCGCTTCTCGATAACACTCGCGCGTACCCCAATATCATTCCCATTCACGCTGCGTTGTGGAATGGGGATGGACAAGTAGAAGTTTTTCCCGGCTGGCTAAAAGCCAAAAAGTGGGGGAAGTGGGGGTTCCGCGTTCGCGAGGGCAACGGCTGCCGCGCATTGACGCTGACGACCTTAATGCGGGAAATAGGAATCGAAACCGTGGATATTCTGAAAATTGATGTCGAAGGTGCGGAACAGGAGATTTTCTCCGGATGCGATTGGATCGACAACGTGAAATTACTGGCAATCGAACTCCATGATCGCTTCAGGCCGGGATGCAGCGACATTGTTAACGCGGTTACAGGGAATTACCACAAAACCGAACGCGGCCTCGTGACCTTCTACTCTCGCTGAATCCAGTGCTCCAAGGCAGCGTGTTGGGTCCGAATCAAGCGATGGCTCGGGGACGCTCCGTATCGACTGGATCCCCTGCCGGTAGAGGAGAGTTTTCCGAGGCCACGCTGCTCTTTGAACTGCGCGGAAACACCCGGTCCCGGAACCGTAGTACCGGGATCTCGATGAGCTTTGCAGCGGCGATGCCGTACAAGATGGCTCCCAAGATAAAGCACCAAAATTTTAAAGCCTGCGATGCGATATCAAAATGTGCAAGCACGCGTTGCAGATAGAACAGGTGCCAAAGATAAATCGAATACGAATACACGCCGATCCGGGCCAGTAGGCTGCTCATCACCCGGATGGGACCGGGCCCTTCAAACGCGACGGCTTTTGCCACCAGGCATCCAGCGCCGAGATAAACCATAGTTAAGCCCCAGGTGTGCATGTTGCGATTTTCAACCGGAAGCGTTGCAAGCAACACAACCGCCCCAGCGATAACAATCCAGCCGCCTCGCCATGAAGCGATCTGTTCAAACACCTTTGGCCGGAATCTGTGGTAATACGAGAGCAAGACGCCGAACATTAACCCGTCAATCCTCAGGTGGGTTGGATATAGGTAAGTTAGGTAGTGAACCGTCCCATTTTCCTTCCAGCCAACAGCAAACCGGCAAGCGAGGGCGATAATGGCGATCGCGCCGAAAACATATGGCATCGCAGCAAATGGTTTCTCTCTGTCGCGGCGGTTCGTGAGCAGCAACACAAGCGGCAGGCTCAGATAAAAGTGTTCCTCCACTGCAAGGGACCAGGTAATGCCCAAAAAACCTTGCAAGTAGCTCTGCATAAAAAGCAGTTCGGCCACCAATTCACTCGTCGAAATGGAGTGCCCCCGCACCGTGGCAATCAACAGTCTCGCAGCTATGAGCACATAAAATGCCGGCCAGATCTTTAGCCCGCGTCGGACGTAAAAGCGGGAGAAACCAATCTGGTTTCGCCCTTGGTCGCCCAGAAAGATAAGCCCGGACACCAGCAAACCCGAATACCCAAAAAAAACGTACACCCACACCCCGACAACCCCCACCCACCC
>CAZETZ010000235.1:0-4318 GCA_964514735.1 uncultured Acidobacteriaceae bacterium
GACGATGTATTCGCCCTTGCGGTACTCGAAGCCCTTCACAATCTCGCTGCGCTCGACGACTTTATTGTCTTCCGCCGGGCAGACATACTGCTGTTTCACCCGGCTTAGGTCGTCGCGGTGCAGCATGTTGAAGGAAATTCCCGAACTACGCGCGCCGGAAAAAAGACGCACCGGCATGGAGATCAATCCAAAGGTAAGATAGCCAGACCAAACGGAGGACGCCATAAGTTCACCCCAAAATCGAGAAGACGCCAAGTACGCGCCAGAATGGTTTGAGTTTAGACTACCCGAAAGCGAAGAATGCAGCCTTGAAACACAGGTAGCCGGGTCTTAAATCCCTAGGGATAGGGTGCTTGAATTAGACACACCATAGGTCGTGGTAGAACGAACTCCATGCCAGCAGAATTGCCACTTCCGCCAGGTCCTCATCCTCTATGGGTGGTAACCCTGGTGACGGTGCTGTTTGCATCGCTCGCTCGCGCTCTGCGCGGGGTCAGCCTGTCTGGGGCGGTTGCAGGAGGCGCGGTTTGTTTCGTGCTCTATTCCTCCGCAGGCCCAGGCGCATTCCTGTTGTTGGTGCTGCTGTTCATTCTCACCTGGGGCGCGACCCGGCTCGGATACAACCGTAAACAAAAGATGGGTACGGCTGAAAAGAAGGAGGGCCGTACGGCGTCGCAGGTGTTTGCCAATGTGGGCGTCGCGGCAATCTGCGCGGCCGCATTTCGTTGGTCTGGGAATACGGTGGGTCTGCTGGCAATGTGCGCGGCCTTAGCCGAGGCGGCTGCGGACACGGTGTCGAGCGAGGTGGGACAAACCTCCAGCAAAGAGGCCCGCATGATTACAACCTGGCAAAAGGTCCCAGCAGGCGCCAACGGTGGCATCACCGTGATTGGGACCTTGGCGGGCGCCAGTGCCGCATTACTTCTTAGCATCGCGGGGGTCCTAGCTGGACTAATCCCAGACCGCGCTTGGCCGCTATCCTTTGTAGCCGGCAGTGCGGGAATGATCTGTGACAGCTATCTGGGATCAACCCTGGAACGGCGCGGCCTTCTCAACAACAATTCTGTCAATTTCCTGGGCACCGTGACGGCCGTGCTCTGGGTCGCAATCTGGCAGCATTTCCTTTGACGACCCGTGCCTCCCGAGCTCGCCCGTCATCCGTAACAGCAAGAAATTGTCCTGGCAATCGCCCACGCGGGCATGCACTCCCGATCCTTGAAGGCCTCCGCCGGCCCATTTAAGATCCGTCCTGGAGTACCTTGAGAAGCAGCGCGCGCATCTGATTTAGAAGACCCGCATCAAGCCGGCTCGAATTCGCAACTGCATGAAAATAAATACTTTCGTAATCGGATGTGTTCTCGCGATCGCTCTGTTGCTGTTCGCCCAACAGCGGCGTACCGAACCGGCCTTGCCCGGCGGCTTTCGCGCGGTGGTTGATCTTACGCACACCATCAATGACAAGGTGCCTCCTTACAGCCTGGAGGAGAGCGCCGACTACAAAGTTACGACCGAAGCCACCATTGAAAAGAACAAGTACTTCGCGAGAAAGTTCAGCCTGCCCGAACACTACGGCACTCACCTTGACGCGCCTGCGCACTTCGCCAGAGGCCTATGGACGGTCGACCAAATTCCTCCCGAGCGTTTGGTTGCTCCTCTGGTTGTGATCGACATCAGTAAGAAAACGAAAACCCACGCCGACTATCAGCTTTCTGTCGAAGACATCGCCGACTGGGAGCAAACCCACGGACAAATCCCTGGAAATGCCGTCGTAATGTTAAATACAGGATGGGGCGGGCGCTGGGATTCCATCAAAGATTTCCGCAACGCCGATGACAAAGGCGTGATGCACTTCCCTGGATATTCTGTGGACGCGGCAAAATTCCTGACCGAAGCACGCGCCGTCTTGGGGCTTGGCATTGACACGCTTAGCGTGGACTACGGTCCATCGTCAGACTTCCCTGTCCACCAATACACCATGGCGCGCAGCGTTTATCACCTGGAAGCGGTCTCCAACCTGGATCGCGTCCCCGCATCGGGGGGCATGGTGATGGTGGCGCCGATAAAACTCGAGGGAGGTTCCGGAGGCCCGGTAAGAATCCTGGCTTTGCTGCCCTGAGAACCGGGAACTGTCGTCCGAGAACGGAATATCCCACTCGATTTACCGCATAAAACCATGGCAGGCCTGGCAGGGGATTCTGGCGGAGAGAGTGGGATTCGAACGCAAGCTTAAATCACAAACAAAGAACTTGCGGCGCACGGGTGACGATTCTAACGCAGTCTAAGTGCAAGCAAAACCAAGAGGCGGGTTTCAGAAGGTTTCAAGTCTCAACGACTCAGGTAATAAAATTCAGGGCCGTCTCTTCGCTCTTGCATGAGTCCCAAGACAGCCCCTTAACGGCGTGCGCGGCTTCTTTAGCACTAAAGAAAGCTCACATCAACTGCTGCGTTCGCAAGTGCGGTCTCTGAAGTCTCCTTCCGGTTCACTGTTCGCGGGAAGTTTACGAGGGCTTCCTACCCATAACGCTAGGCACCAGGGCGTGACCCTGACGTGCACAAAAGTAACCCTAGCGGTCGTTCATCGCCAATTGGCGACTAGGTTCTCCTCCGCATTACGTGAGCATCGCCGAGGGGTGCAGGGGCGCGATGTTCGCATACCGCTTGAAATCATCGGTATTAAATGTGAGCATAGTGTCTAGGCTGTACAGATTCATCACCGCCACAAGCCGCGCGTCATAAACCTTGACGCCCAACACATTGTGTTGCGTCACAATTCGCTTCCACTGGTGGTAAATTCGCGGGCTGTCGGGAAGCAGTGTCAACAGGTTTTCGATGCTGGCTACTTCCTTCATTACCTCGGCAATCGTCAACCCAAGCCCATTCTTGTCGGCGGGACGCGTCGCTACGTTCCAGAATTCCGCGATGTTCTGCGAGCAAAAGAAAACAGAGTCGCTTTGCCGCAATAGACGGGAAACGGCGTGAACGGCCTGAGAGCAGAGAGGATGATTAGGTTGGGCGCTTCGCAGCAGGATATTCGTGTCTACAAGGACACGCATCAACGATCGCGGCCTTCGTACATGGATTCGCGGCTGACTGCGTAATCAGAAAGGGGCGATGTAGGCCGGTGACCCGCCGACCAAGCCTCAAATGCCTTCGCCCGCTCTTCCGGCGACAGCTTCAGGGCGGTCCCAAGCGCAGCTCCTTCCACCATTGAAAGAAGGTATTCCTCAAGCGTCATGCCATTGGCCTGAGCCTGAGCTATCAGTCCCGCTTCGACTTCCGGCTTGAGATTCAAAGTAACGCTCATAGCGTGTTGCCAACCACAGATTCACTCTGATTAAACGTACCGCGTAGGAAACGGGTTGTCCACAAGGAAAAAGGCACGGGCAAGGGGGCAACTTCGCAGACAACGAGAGCAGTTGCTGGACTCGCGTATGATGTTTTCCAATCGTATGCCAACTGTACGCGCTACTCGTCTCGACCGCATTCTGACATTGCATCTCTACCGTGCTCCCCAGGAACGAAACCAGGCAGATGACATTGAAAGCGACTTGCGCGAGATAAGCGTTGAGTCATACGTCTCACGTAAAAATCCTGCGACTCACGATGTTTGGCGATTGAGTCTCGACTTGGCGCAACACCGCGCGGAGCTAGCAGCACTAGGTACGGCTCTCCTCAGCGTTTTTACGCTCTGGCTCAAGCAAAGAAAAGGGCGGCGCATCGAAATCCAGCGCCCGAACCTTAAGATAAAAGCGCCAAGCTCCAGCGAGTTACGCCGCGTACTTGAAGCACTTCACAATTACGACAGCATAGACCTTATGCTCAACCGTAAAAAGCGTGCCAGGCTACAGGTTGCGCGAAAGAAAGCTAACAAACGCCCTCGCAACTCCCGTTGAGCATCTTCTGCGGAATTCGATGCGAGAACTGAACATTGTCGGTCAACGATTCGGGCAGCTCACCGCAGTTCGTCGATTGCCCGCAGGCAAACAGCATATTCGCTGGCTCTTTCGCTGTGACTGTGGGCGGGAAATACCGATGTTCAAAGCCAATGTCATCAAAGGAAATATCAAATCCTGTGTGGATTGCGGCCATCAGTATTTACGGTGATGTCGTCACGCATGAAATGTCCCAGGCACACAGCAAAGTGGTACGCATGACTCTTGCGAAGCAGTAGGTTTCAAGCGGGTTTCACCGTCTCTAAGTGATTGAAAATCTGGCGGAGAGAGTGGGATTCGAACCCACGTTAGAGTTTCCCCTAAACACGCTTTCCAAGCGTGCGCCTTCAGCCACTCGGCCATCTCTCCGGTTTTGCGCGCTCCTT
>CAZETZ010000236.1:0-4260 GCA_964514735.1 uncultured Acidobacteriaceae bacterium
GGTGTCATCGATGAAGATGGGCGCCTGCGCAAGTTGCCCCATCGCGTGCAGCACTTTGGACTCGTCTTCCTTCCATAAAGACCCGGTACGCATCTTGTGCGAATCCACCCTCGCTTGCGAGCACAGCAGACGCAGCAGCAGTGCCTCGCGCGACATTTCCAGCGAGAACACGCCTACCACCTTGCCTCCATTCACCGCTGCATTCTCGGCAATGTTCAAGGCGAACGCGGTTTTCCCCATCGAGGGCCGGGCGGCGATAATGATCAGGTCGGACTTTTGCAACCCGCTGGTCATTTCGTCGAGGTCGGTATAGTAGGTCTCCAGTCCAGTGATGCGCTGGCCGCGCTGCAGGAGGGCATCGACCGAACCGAACGATTCCTTGACGATCTCGGTAACGCCCAGAAACCCGCGCCCGATGCGCTTTTCCGAGAGCTGAAAGATGGAAGCTTCGGCATCGTTGAGGATTTCTTCCGCCGTGTCGCTTTGTTCCGAGGCCCGGGCAATGGCCGCGCTGGCGGCATGATTCAGGCCGCGCAGAAGGGCTTTGTCGCGGACGATCCTGCAGTAATGCTGGATGCTGGGCCGGTCGGGAACGCCGTCGAGCAGCCCGGAGACATAAGCCACATCCCCGATGGCTTCGAGTTCTTTGTGGCGGTCGAGTTCTTCGACCAGAGTAATCAGGTCAATGGGTCGGGAAGATTCCGACAGATCCACCATGCGCATGTAGATCCGGCGGTGCGAGTCGAGCGAAAAATCCTCCGCCTTCAGATGCTCAGCAGCCTGGCTGTAAGCCAGGTTATCCAGCAGGATCGCTCCTAGGATAGAGCGTTCGGCGGCTACGTTTTCCGGGAGAGCGCGGACGGGACTGTAATCGGTGGTTGCCACGGTTAATTTCTAAAACACGAATCGCATACTAACGACGTAAAGCTTGTGGATGAAGAGGAAATCTCAGAAATACATAGGAAGACTTGGAAATTCCGTTGCACTTTTGCTTGACCTAGGATTACAGTATAGCGAATAAATAGCGAAAATAAATTGAGTTTTCGTGAGGCCAACGACTGGCGAAAAAATTAAAACGGCCCAGGCCAGCCACCTGGGCCGCATTTGCTGGTGTACGTCGCATCCGGCCGTTACGCCGCTCCAGGCGGCGAAATGCACTTCAGACCGCGCTCCCGAAGGTGCGCCGATTTGTGGGTGCATCTGTGAACGCGAAGTCCACAGAGGCTGCATTTTTGACTGCTGGTCCGGTCCTGCCGTGATGGGTTTTCACCCATGAGGAGGCTGTACGCTTGGTTTCCGGGCGAACGCGCGGTGCGCGCTTCTATGAAAACCTTCCTGGCAATTCACCCTCGAGAATTACCAGAAACCATCAGTCTTGCCGCAACCTTTCAGCCGGTGCCTGTGACGTCTCACGCCAGCACTGGGAGCACTTTGCGGCATATTGGGAGTGGCTTCAATCACAAAATCATGGCCGGTTGTGCAGAAGCTGTGGAGGACTTGAATTGTTTGTGGATAGGACTGGAAAAAAAGCGGAAATCTGTCGATTTACGTCTAATCCATTCGTCTCACTTTTGAAGGCAGGAAGCGCAAATAATCCTGAATCCAGAGTTTGGCGAACGTAATCTTAATTATTCATGCAGCAAGGGTGGGGCGGCTCCGGCTAGCAATATATTGTTAAGTTTCTCAAATTAAAGGGACAGAATGTCGCTGACGTGCCTGAGGAGCAAGGCATTCGGGCGGCTGAACCTATAAAATTGAGGTCTTTGGTGGGCAAGCTCTCCTTACCCCACTGTCGGCAGTCCTAATTACGCAAGCAAGAAGAGATAAGAGGCACTCATGGCGAAACGGATGATCCTGATGTTAGTCCTGGCGGGACTGGTAGTTGGCGGTCTCGGGTTCGTGAAGTTCAAGCAGATTCAGGCGGCCATGGCGGCGGGAGCGAACTTCAAAGTTCCCCCAGTGGCGGTCACGACCGTAGTCGCGAAGCAAGAGAAGTGGCCATCGACTTTCAATGTGATCGGCACCATGGCGGCGGTGCAAGGAGTGACCGTGAGCGCCGATCTTCCCGGCACAGTGGACAAGATTAACTTCGAGTCCGGTAAGTGGGTCAAAGAGGGAGATGTACTGGTCGAGCTCGACACCCGCCAGGAGAAGGCGCAATTGGCGACCATGGAAGCCGCGCGCGACCTGGCCCATATCAATTTCAGCCGCATGGAGCAGTTGGTGAAGCAAGGGGTCGTGGCCCAAAGCGAATATGACAGCGCCATCTCCACGCAAAAAGCCAGCGATGCTCAGGTAGCCGAAGTCCGGGCCACTATTGCGCGGAAAACCATCAAAGCTCCTTTCTCGGGAGTACTGGGCATCCGTCAGGCGAATCTGGGCCAGTATCTGGCAGCCGGACAGGCGATCGTGTCCTTGCAATCGCTGGATCCAATTTACGTGAATTTTGGCGTGCCGCAGCAGGACGCTGCCCAGATCCGGATGGGAAGCAGGTTGCGCATCACCAGCGATGATGTAAAGGGACAGACCTATCTCGGCAAAGTGACCGCGTTTGATTCCGTGGTCAACGAGTCGACGCGTAACGTGCAGGTGCAAGCCACCCTGGCCAATCCGGGGGGCAGGTTGCATGCGGGTATGTTTGTGGAAGTGGACATCTCCACCGGCGTCGACCGTTCGGTTATTTCGCTCCCGGCCACCGCTATTAACTATGCCCCCTATGGCGATTCGGTCTTCGTGGTTGGCGAGATGAAGGACCCCCAGGGCAATTCCTATCGCGGGGTCCGCCAGCAATTCATAAAAGTGCAAGGCGCGCGTGGGGACCAGGTGGCAATCGTCTCCGGTCTCAACCCCGGGGATGAGGTTGTCAGCTCGGGGGTCTTTAAGCTGCGCAACGGCGCGGCAGTCGTGGTCAACAACACGGTGCAGCCACCCAACAACAAAGCCCCCAAGCCCGAGGACAGCTAAATGAAATTCACCGATCTATTCGTTAAACGGCCCGTCCTCGCAATTTGCGTCAACCTGGTGATTTTGATCGCCGGGCTCCAGGCCATCCGCTCGCTCAGTGTGCGGCAGTATCCGCGCAGCGATATCGCGGTGGTGTCAGTCTCGACGGTTTACGTTGGGGCGAATGCGGACCTGGTCCGCGGATTTATTACGACACCTCTCGAACGGGTCATCGCCAGCGCCGACGGCATTGATTACATGGAGTCCACCAGCGCGCAGGGCTTGAGCACGATCAGCGTGCACCTGAAGCTGAATTACGATACCAACGCGGCCCTGACGCAGATTCAAGCCAAAGTGGCGCAGGTGCGAAACGATCTGCCGCCTGAGGCTGAGGCGCCCATCATTGAATTGGAAACGGCAGATACCCAGTTTGCGGCGATATACCTGGGTTTCTCCTCCGCCGATCTTGACCAGAACCAGATTACCGATTACCTGACGCGCGTGGTGCAGCCCAAGCTGAGCGCGGTCAGTGGCGTGCAGCGCGCGGACATTCTCGGCAACCGCACGTTTGCCATGCGGATCTGGCTCAAGCCGGAGGAAATGGCGGCCCGCGGGGTGAATCCCGCGCAAGTGCGCGACGCGCTGGCCAAAAACAACTATCTTTCCGCTCTGGGGAGCACCAAGGGCTCCATGGTCTCGGTGAACCTGGTCGCCAATACCGATCTGCGGACTGCGGACGAATTCAAGCAGATGGTGGTGAAGCAGGAAAATGGGGTCGTAGTGCGCATGGGCGAAATTGCCGATGTGGTGCTGGGCGCGGAGAATTACGATTCCGATGTCCGATTCAACGGCGAGACTGCGACCTTCATGGGCGTCTGGGTCCTGCCTACGGCGAACTCTCTGGAAGTAATCAAGCAGGTCCGCTCGCTGGTCCCCGAGATGAGGGCGCAGTTGCCCACGGGGATGAAACTCGGTATTCCCTACGATTCGACGGCTTACATTCAGGACGCCATCGACGAAGTGATCCACACGCTGATCGAGACCCTGCTCATCGTGGTCGTGGTCATCTTCCTGTTCCTGGGATCGTTCCGCTCGGTCATCATTCCGGTGGTTGCGATTCCCTTGTCGTTGATTGGCGCTGTATTCATCATGCAGACCGCCGGATTCACCATCAACCTGCTGACCTTGCTGGCCATTGTCCTCTCGGTGGGTTTGGTGGTGGACGATGCCATCGTCATGGTGGAAAACGTGGAGCGGCATTTGCAGCTTGGGGCAACGCCGTTCCGGGCGGCGATCGATGCTGCCCGTGAACTGGTC
>CAZETZ010000237.1:0-4246 GCA_964514735.1 uncultured Acidobacteriaceae bacterium
CGCTCGGCAAAGCGCTCACGCCGCGCACCAAGGCCATCATCCTCTGCACGCCGTCGAATCCGACGGGCGCCGCCTACCCGCGCGATCGTCTGCTCGCGCTGGCCCGCGTGTTGTCGTCGACCGACGCGTACGTCATCGTCGACGAGATCTACGCCGAGCTCGTCTACGACGATTTCAAACACTACTCGCTCGCGGCGCTCGCCCCCGAGCTGCGCGACCGGCTCGTGGTCGTCGACGGCGTGTCGAAGACATACGCGATGACCGGCTGGCGCATCGGCTGGTCCATCTCGCCGCCGGCGCTAGCCAAAGCGCTCGACGTCATCCAGGGCCAGAGCACCACCAACCCCACGGCGTTGAGCCAAGAAGCCGCGGTGCAAGCGCTGACCGGCCCGCGCGACGAAGTTGCCCACATGCGCGCCGCCTTCCGCGAGCGCCGCAACCGCATGGTGCAGGGCCTAGGGTCGGTTCCCGGCATTCGGTGCCGTATGCCGGACGGCGCCTTCTACGCCTTCGCCGATGTCCGAGGCTTGTACGGCCTCCGCGCGGGCGAGAAAACGTTGGCCACCGACGAGGACGTCGCCTTCTGGCTGCTCGACGCCGCGCACGTGGCCGCCGTCCCCGGCACGCCCTTCGGAGCGCCCGGATACCTTCGCTTTTCGTACGCGAGCTCCCTCGAGACGATCGACGAGGGTATCGCCGCCATGCGCCAGGCCATCGCCCAAGCCCGCTAACCGGGCGCCGAGCGGACGGCCCCACCCACAAAATCGTGCGAGGTAAGCTTGTCCGCGGGGCGTTCGTTCCCTAAAAGACGAACGCGGGAACGCTCGACAATTCGTGGCGTTTGGGTGAGGCGCCATCGTTTGACGAGACGAACGAGCTTCGAGTAGAAGCGAGCCATCGGCAAAGGATCCGGGTAGCGCGTCATGCCGGCGAACAAGGAAGACGGAACCAACCCCGAAGGGCACATCTGGCGCATCGCTCCGACGCGCCGGGACTTCGTCGGTTTCCTCGGGTGGGGCGCGGTATTGACCAGCATCGGCATCGGCACGCTGGCGTGGGTGCGCCTCATGTACCCGCGCGTGCTGTTCGAGCCGCCCAGCCAATTCAAACTGGGCAAGCCCACGGAGTACGCGCCCCGCTCGGTCTCCGACAAGTGGATCCGGGCGTATCGCTTCTGGCTCGCGCGCTTCGACGATCGCTTCGTCGCCATCAGCGCCATCTGCACCCACCTCGGCTGCACGCCGCGCTACCTCAACACGGAAGACAAGTTCAAGTGCCCGTGCCACGGCTCCGGTTATCGCGGGTACTCGAGCGGTTGGAAGGTCATCGCCACCAACTTCGAGGGCCCGGCGCCGCGGCCCATGGAGCGCTTCAAACTCTCGCTCGCCGACGACGGGCAAATCCTCGTCGACAAGTCGATCGTCTTCCGCCTCGACAAAGACGAAGCGGCCAAGCCGGGCGCTTATTTGCCTTACGCCTAGCCTTCATCGAAAAGACGCATGAGAACGGACGGAGGAACGACCCGTGGCTGAGCCGAAGAAGGGCTGGTTCGACATCGTCAAGAGCTCGTACGTCTGGAAGAGCATGTTCCGGCACGAGTATCAGGACACGTACCGAAACCGCGTCCTGCAGGTCTCGTCCAACGTGTTCTTGCACTTGCACCCCACCAAGATCCGGCGCCACGCGCTGCGGCTCCGTTTCACCTGGTGCATGGGCGGCATCACGTTCTTGCTGTTCCTCATCCTCACCGTCACCGGCGTCATCCTGATGTTCTATTACCGGCCGACGGGCGAGTACGCGTACCACGACATGAAGTACCTGCAGTTCGACGTCCCCTTCGGGATGATCATGCGCAACATGCACCGGTGGAGCGCGCACGCGATGGTCATCGCGGTGTGGCTGCACATGTTCCGCGTGTTCATGACCGGCTCGTACAAGCCGCCGCGCGAGTTCAACTGGGTCATCGGCGTGAACCTCCTGGTGATGACGCTGATGTTGTCGTTCACCGGATACCTCTTGCCCTGGGACCAGCTCTCCATCTGGGCCGTCACCGTCGGCACCAACATGGGGCGCGCCACGCCGCTCTTGGGCCACGAAGGGCCGTTCGCCGATTTCCTCGGCGTCAACGCCCGCTACGACGCGCGCGCTCTCTTGACCGCCGGGCGGCTGGTGGGCGCGGCCACGCTGCTGCGCTTCTACGTGCTCCACTGCATCTTCATTCCGATCATCGCCGCCGTGCTCATGATCGTGCACTTCTGGCGCGTCCGCAAAGACGGCGGCATCTCCGGTCCGCTGTGAAAGTGGGAGGTTTTCGTCATGGCTGAAGCGACCACGGCTGTTCCGAGCGTAGAGGCGAAAGCCAAGTCGAAGGCCCGCGCCAAAGTCGAAGAGCGGCTCTCCAAGCTGGTACCGGACAAGGTCCACACCTGGCCGTATCTCGTTCGGCTCGAAATGCTGGTCGGCACCATCGTGATGGCGCTCATCACGGTCTGGTCGATCGTCGTCGACGCCCCGCTGGAAGAGCCGGCCAACCCGACCAAGACGCCGAACCCGTCCAAGGCGCCGTGGTACTTCCTCGGCCTGCAGGAGATCCTGGTTTACTTCGATCCCTGGTTCGCCGGCGTCGTATTGCCGAGCCTCATCATCGTCGGGCTGATGGTCATCCCCTACATCGACATCAACCCGCGGGGCAACGGCTACTACTGCTTTCGCGATCGCAAGTTCGCCATCTCCGTCTTCCTCTTCGGCTTCTTGGTGATGTGGATCGCTCTCATCATCATCGGCACGTTCATCCGCGGACCGGGGTGGTACTTGTTTTTGCCGGGCCAGTACTGGGACGTGCACAAGACGGTCGCCATCACCAACGTCAACCTCGCCGACAAGTTCGGCATCCACGACGCGCCGTGGTCCACGCTCTTCGGCGCGGGGTGCCTCCTGGTGTGGCTCGGCATCATCCCCATGGCGTTCTGGAAGGCGCGCATCAAAAAGAGCGAGACGCTGCAGAAGCTCGGCATGGTGCGCTACCAGATCACGGCCCAGCTTTTCATGATCATGCTCGGCACGGTCTTGAAGGTGTTCCTCCGTCTCGGATTCAACGTGAAGTACGTGATGGAGTGGAAGGGCATGATCAACGTTTGAGAGGAAAACCCTGAGCCGAAGCCCCGGGGTCGAACAGACATGGCGAGATTCAAAAGAGACGAACAGCGCACGTTCCCCATCTGGTGGCTCATCGCGGGAGGGCTCTTCGTATTTTCTTCCCTGTGGGCCTGCTATGCCGAGTTCGTCACTCGGGTTCCGTGGGAGAAGGAGCAAGAAGCCTTCTTCGAAATGGAATACCAGCTGGCCAAGCAGAACCTCGAGCGCGTCAAGAACGAGTTCGCCGCCACCCAGAAGGCCGACGTCGACAAGCAGAAGGCCCGCAAGAAACAGCTCGAAGACGAGCAGCACGCGGGCAAGTACGCCGGCGCCAAGTCCAAGCTCGGGCAGCTGACGCGCGAGTACAACGAAGCCGAGCAAGCGCAAACGTTCGGCAAGAGCGATCTCGACGAGGCGTACTATCACCGCCAGATCGCCGAGTACGACCGCGACGCCGCCGAAGAGCGGGCGCGCCGGGAACTGGAAGAGGCGGACCGCGCCGAGGGTCGGAAGAAGGCCGACGCCATGCTCGCCGACCCGCCCGCGCCGGCGGCGAAACAGGGCACGACCGCCGAGCTGCGCCACCTCGAAGAGGAAATCGGGCGAAACTCGAGGCGCGCCGAACAAATCGGGGCTGCGCTGGGAACCTTGCCGGCCAAGGTTCGCGAATCGTGGTCGCAGGCGAAGGAAATGGAAGAGCTGGTGACCAGCAAGGTGCGCGTCGAGGTCGCTCACCAGGCGCGCATCGACAAGGCCGTCGCCGACATGGTGCGCCTCGAGGGCCCGGCCGACCCGGCGGGGGGCGAGAAGGACGAGAAGCTCGCCCTCAAGCTGCGCACCGACGCGTGCAAGGCCGCCGTGCGCGAGACGCGCCGCTGCATTCAGTGGCTCGATCTCGATCCGGTCGACAACGAGGTGGCGAGCCTCGAGCGCGCCATCGCCAAGGCCGAGCGCCCGGTCGAAGACGCGAAGCTGCGCCTCGACAAGGGCGAGGAGCGCGCCCACCCCAAGCTCGACCCCAAGCAGCTCATCATGTCGCTGGTGGGGCCGTACCAGATCCAGCAGGTCGTCACCCACTGGCAGGACGCCGAGGCCGACGTCGATCGCGAAG
>CAZETZ010000238.1:0-4234 GCA_964514735.1 uncultured Acidobacteriaceae bacterium
GGAGCGTAGCGACGAGGAGGAATCTGCTGTTTCGGTACAGCGCCACAAATGCTGTCGGCAAGAAGCAGGTTCCTCCTCCGCGCTTGCGCGCATCGTCGGAATGACAAAATGGTCAGATAACTACTGATTCTTTATATTCCCCAAACACTCTGCGCAACGTATCTGAGATTTCGCCTACAGTCGCGTGCACTTCAACCGCCGCTAAGATCCGCGGCATCAGGTTCGCCCCTGAGCGCGCAGCATCTTCCACCGATTTGAGCGCATCTTGCCATAGCCGGGTATCCCGCCGAGTCCGCAAGGCCCGTAGCCGCTCCACTTGCTTCCGCTCCAGTGATTCATCAATCCGTTGGATGGGCACAGGCTTCTCTTCTTCGATAGTGAAGCGGTTCACGCCGACCACAACTGCTTCTTCACGGTCAACCGCCTGCTGGTATTCATAAGCAGCATTCTGAATCTCCTGCTGCACATATCCCCGCTCAATGGCCCGCAGCATTCCGCCCAGCGAATCAATCTTCTCCAGATATTCTTTGGCGCGCTTTTCGATCTCGGAGGTGAGGGTCTCCACATAATAAGACCCGGCCAGCGGATCAATGGTCTGCGATACTCCGGACTCGTACGCCGCAATCTGCTGGGTCCGCAACGCGATCCGCGCGGCTTGCTCGGTGGGAAGGGCCAAAGCTTCGTCGTAGGAATTTGTATGCAGCGACTGCGTGCCTCCGAGCACCGCGGCCAAGGCTTGCAAAGCTGTACGGGCGATATTGTTCTCCGGCTGCTGGGCGGTCAAAGTCGAACCAGCGGTCTGGGTGTGAAAGCGTAACATCCACGAGCGGGGATTCTTGGCTTTGAAGTGTTCGCGCATGATATTTGCCCACATGCGCCGGGCTGCGCGGAACTTGGCCACTTCTTCCAAAAAATTATTATGTGCATTGAAGAAGAAAGAAAGCCGGGGAGCAAACTTGTCCACATCCAGCCCGGCATCAACCGCCGCCTGAACATAAGCCATGCCATTGCCCAAGGTGAACGCCACTTCCTGGACTGCGGTCGAACCTGCCTCCCGCATGTGATACCCGGAAATAGAAATCGTGTTCCATTCGGGAACATTCTCGCTGGTCCAGGCGAACAGGTCGGTGATGACGCGCATGGCATGGGCGATCGGATAAATGTATGTTCCCCGCGCGATGTACTCTTTGAGTACATCATTCTGCACGGTGCCGTTGATCTGGCGAATGTCCGCGCCCTGGCGCCGCGCCACAGCCACATACAAAGCCAAAAGAATGGAAGCCGTGGCGTTGATGGTCATGGAAGTGGAGATTTTCGTCAGGTCTATCCCATCGAACAGGCGTTGCATGTCTTCGATGGAGTCAATGGCGACCCCGACCTTGCCGACCTCCCCCATCGCTAAAGCATGATCGGAATCCAACCCGATTTGCGTGGGCAGGTCAAAAGCAACCGAAAGCCCGGTGGTCCCGTTGGCCAGCAGATATTTGTAGCGTTTGTTGGATTCCTCGGCATCGCCCATGCCGGCATACTGCCGCATGGTCCAAAGCCGGCCACGGTACATCGTCGGCTGGATGCCGCGGGTAAAAGGATATTCACCGGGATAACCCACTTGCTCGTCGTAGTTCCAGTTTTCTAAATGTTCAGGGGTATAGATTGGCTGAACTGGAATGTGCGATGAAGTTTCTGGATCAGCCGCCGTGCCACGCTTGTTTTCTTCGCTCATCGTCGCGGCCTCGCAAGTCGAACCCCGCAAATGAGGATTCGTATCAGGGCAGCGACTTCCAGCCCTGCCAGTCGACCAAGTTCTTCTAGGACACGCGAACGCAGGTCCGTTAACAATTAGGCAACCGCTTTCACGGGACAATCAAACTGCAAGGTCAATGTCGATATGCCTCAAGGCATATCCTGATACGAACCGATACGCCCGTATGTCTGCTCCACCGATATACTTAACGCTTCCGCCCCGCCCGCCAAAATGAGCTCACTCCAAACCACAAAAACATCAGCATCACTCCCGCAGCCAGCGCTACCTTACCAGGGCCCACCCCTCCGCCATGATATTGAATGTATTCCCGCCGCAAAGCAATTCCAGCAACCAGCGCTATGCTCAGGAAAACAAAGCCCGTAACTTCCAACCAGAGCAGGTGCAGGATTCGTCCCACGCTGGACGCCGTGGTACGTCCGGCTTGCAGCAGCGCACCCGCCAGGCGCGAGCGTCCGGCCTGTTGCATAACGACCCGCCCCAAGATGCTCAATTTGCGCGCGGTGGATACCGTAGTCATTAGTTGATGATTTTACCAACGTTCGGCGCTAGAATAGTGATCAGGAGAATCCGGTGGACCAGCAACTAAAGCAGTTGATGAAGGAACTGGGTGACGCCATCAACGAATCTTTGGCCGACTCCGAGGCCATCGCCGAAGTTGTCTCGCGGATCAAAGAAGGCGGCTACGATATCTTCCTGGTGCTGGAAGCCACCATCGGGGTGAGCAAACCGGGGGAAAAGACTGCCGACAAAACTTCCCTGGTGACCACCCTAAGCAGCAACCCCGAACTGAAAGTTAGCGATCAGGATTTAAAGTTCTTGAAATCATTACGCATTAAAGTGGAAGACGACGCTGCCTAGCCCCGTCCTCCGCCACCAACATTTTCTTTTTCACTGCCTGCCATCACATCTTTCACTCTGTGCTAGTATCTGCTTTCTCAATCTCGGCGCGCTTTGGAGCATGAGTCTGGGCCCTGGAGCGCATCTCAACGGGAGCCATGAAAGACACACTGGGAGTCTTGTTGGCAGGAGGGGCCGGCGAAAGGCTCTACCCCCTCACGCGCGACCGCGCCAAACCGGCAGTCACCTTCGGCGGCATTTACCGCATTATTGACATTACACTTTCCAACTGTATTAACTCTGACCTGCGCCGGGTCTATATTCTGACCCAATACAAGGCCCTGTCCCTCAACCGCCACATCCGCGAAGGATGGACTTTTCTGGCGCGGCAGATGGGCGAATTTATCGAAGTGCTGCCGCCCATGAAGCGGGTCAGCGAATCCTGGTACCAGGGCACCGCCGACGCGGTCTACCAGAACATTTATTCCATCGGCTCGGAGCAGCCGAAACACGTACTCATCCTCTCCGGCGACCATATCTACAAAATGAATTATGGCCTGATGATGAACCAGCATCAGGACTGCGGCGCCGATGTGACCCTGGCCACGATCCAGATTAATCCGGCTGAGACCCCTCGGTTCGGAGTCGTAGACGTGGATAAAGACAGCCGCGTCAATGGCTTTCAGGAAAAACCCAAGAAGACCGATTTGCGCTCTCCCTATAATCCGGACAAGTGCGCCGGTTCGATGGGCGTATACCTGTTCAATACGGATGTATTGATTCCCGCGCTGCTGAAAGACGCCGAGGACCCCAACTCCAGCCACGATTTCGGCAAAGACATTCTGCCCCGCATGGTGGATGACTACCGCGTCTACGCTTACGATTTTGTGGATGAGAACAAGAAGGAAGCACTCTACTGGCGCGACGTGGGAACGCTCGAAGCCTATTACGAAGCCAATACGGACATCGTTTCGGTCTCGCCGGTTTTCAACTTGTACGATGAAGAATGGCCCATCCGCACCTATCAGCGGCAATATCCTCCGGCCAAATTCGTGTTCGGAGAGCCGGGGCGCACCGGAGCGGCGGTGGATTCAATTGTATCTTCCGGTTGCATCGTCTCCGGCAGCATGGTGAAGGGCAGCGTGCTGTCACCGGACGTGCGGGTGAACTCGTACAGCGAAATTGACGCCAGCATCCTGTTTTCGCACGTCAACATCGGACGCCATTGCAAAATTCGCCGGGCCATCATTGACCGCGACGTGCACATCCCCGAAGGCACGACCATCGGTTATGACGCCGGGGCCGACCGCCAGCGCTATTTTGTGACCGAGACCGGAATCACCGTGGTGACGCGAGACTATTCTTTGTTCGAAAATCCAGTCACAGTGGATTACTTCACTTCTGAATAAAGCCCCCGTCCTTTTGCGCAGTTTCTTAACAGGATTAAATGTTGCACTCCGCCAAAAATAAATAAGATTCGCTCACCTTGTTGTGGCCGATTCAATTGCGTGGAGTGCCGTGTCCGGTTTGCAAAAACATTTCTGATGATGCCGTCGAGCGTTTCGGAGGCTTTCGTTTCGTGCGCTGCCCGGAGTGCACCCTCGAGTTCTGCGATCCGTTGAAATATGACCG
>CAZETZ010000239.1:0-4216 GCA_964514735.1 uncultured Acidobacteriaceae bacterium
CCTTCCACTGCAATGTAACGGGGCTGCTCAAAAAGATTGGCCATGAGTGGGAGACGAGACTCGCCTTGCAGAATACCCCGAGAACGCGCCGAGGGCAATTGCGGGATCAGTTAATAGAGCTTTTTTAGATTAAACCCGAGAATTTCTTTGGATTTTTCTGCAGATCGGATGCGAATTGCAGGAATTGTTCGCCATTGCCACTTAGAAAATCCGTGCAATAGGTTTCCAGATCTCGAGCCAAACTACGAAAAGAGTCAATCGGATCTTTAGGAAAATCAGGATAGGAGTTTTTTCCGTGAACGCCCAGAGATCGCATGTAGTCGTCATGCGAGAGCGAAGCCTCGCCAATATGGTAAGTGACTAGACCAAGGCTGTATCGGTAATGTAGTTCGATGCGCCGCCCGCGAAATCGCACGAACTCTCCCCATGCAAAATTGCCACCGGAGCCTTTTCCAGCACCGCGGAACTTAAAACGAAAACCGTAAGGCTTGAGAGCTGCATCGAGAATTTTCGCGCCGGTTTGGAGAATCTTGTCAGGCTGTGGGAAGCCTGCTTTTCCAGCTCCCTCCTCGTAATAAAGATCTTCCAAAGCCTTCTGGACTTTGGCGGAGAGTGTTTCCATATCATGCAGTGTCAGCCCCGCCGTGGAAATTGGCTCGCCCACCCGCATCTCCAGCGGCTGGCATTTGATGTGATAGGTGTTCATGGGCAGCAGGTCAAAAGTATCTACCAATGCCACGGGAACAATATCCACTTGCGCCTTGATGGCCAGAAAAAACGTCCCAGGCAAAAACGGTTTGACCTCGCCGTCTGGAGTACGTCCGCCCTCAGGGAAAATCACTAGTGGTATCCCACCTTTAAGACCCTTCAATGCTGATCGTATCTGCCCCGCCGACCGCGCTGGCTGTTGTTGATTGATACATATCTGCCCCGACCGTTTCAAATGCCACCCCACAATCGGATAAGCCAGCAACTCACTCTTAAACAGAATGCGAAATTGAAACGGCAGATAGGCATACAAAATCGGAATATCCAACGCCGACGCATGATTCACCGCGTAAACGTGAGGCTTGGAGGTATCAATCTTGTCCAGTCCGATCACCCGAAACGGACAAAGAGTAGCCTTCATCGTCAACTGGGCCCAAACTTGAGCAAAGCGATGCAAAATGCGTTCCTTATTGCCAAAAAGCGAAAAGGGAATCGAGAGGAAGCCAAAAATCCCGGTCAGAGCAAAAATCAGCGGATCCAGTAGAAAGTAAGAACGGAGGCGGCTGGGCCACCCATATTTTATTTTCGAGGATACGGCGGCACGAACGCGAGGGCCCGTTTGTGAATTGACTTCTTCCATGTCTCCAGCGGATTTCAGAGGCGTAGCCCCAACTCCCGCATCGCTTCACCCACAATGTAAATCGAACCCGTGACCACCACCAGTCCGCCGGCGCCTGCCAGTGTTTTGGCGCGGGCCAGCGCGGACGGTACGTTACTGGCGTTTTCCATTTCGACTGTGATGCGTCCTGAGGCTTCGCGGATTTGTTCCGGTGATGCCGCCCGCGGATTGTCGGCCCGCGTTGCGATGACGCACCCGGCGATCGGAAACAAAATCTCCGCCATTTGGCGGATGTCTTTGTCCAGCATGGCGCCGAAAATCAGTGTGAAAGGCCTCTCTCCATAAGCGGCGGACAAAGTAGAACGCAGTGCCCAGGCCCCATCTGCATTGTGGGCAACGTCGAATACAATCTCCGGCGATCCATCTCGCGGCGGAATCACTTGAAAGCGTCCTGGCCAGTGAGTTTCGCGGATGCCGCGCTCAATCGCCTCCGCGGAAATGGGGAACCCTTGCCGGGACAACTCTTCGGCAGCAGCAATCGCCAGGGCGACATTGCGCAGTTGATGGCGCCCGACCAAAGGCGTTTCCACCAAAATCTCTTTCCCCATGACCTGCAATGGGTAACGAGAAACGAATTTCTCAGCGCCCTCTGCGTTCTCGGCGGTCAAAGATTTTGACGTTCTAGCCAGATACTGTTCACTCGCCGGAGAGACCGGGGGCACATAAGGCACGGCATTCACCCCGCGCGCGCCCAAATCAAGAATCGTATTCCCGATCACATCGTTGGCCTGAGGCTGCTGCGGCAAAGTAACCACGACCCCGCCAGGACGAATGATGCCGGCCTTCTCACGAGCGATCTCGGTAACGGTATTGCCCAGGAATTTCTGATGATCAAGCGAAATGTCAGTGATGATGCTGATGCGCGGCTCGACCACGTTGGTGGCATCCAGCCGTCCGCCCATGCCGACTTCGAGAACAGCAATGTCGATTTGTCGTCGATAAAAATATTCAAATGCAATCGCCGTCAACATTTCGAAGAAGCTGGGATGCCATGGGAGTTTTTCGTCGTCCACTAACCATTCAGCGTCTAGCTCTACTTGTCCATGCAGCGATTCAAATGCATCGTCCGATATTTCCTCGCCATTCCGTCGAATGCGCTCGTTGATTCTTACCAGATGCGGCGAAGTGTAAAGCCCAGTATTCAATCCTGCAGCTCGCAAAATCGAAGCCAAAGTTGCTGCCGTAGACCCTTTCCCATTTGTTCCTGCAATCAAGACTGATGGAAAGCGACGTTCGGGACTGCCTAACTTATCCAACAAAACGCGCATATGTGCCAAATCGAACTTGTGCGATGGCGTATTCGCCAATTCGTGGCCAAGCGCATACATCGACGTGACTGCAGTCTCGTAGGACATAGGAAGAAGCTTTCAGCCGTCACTTTCAGATTATCAGTTTGGTGGTTTTGGTATTTATTATGAGGACAAATAACGGACCATGTCCGGCGGCCAGTCAAAAGCAAAACCTTGAACCACAGAGGACACAGAGTTTCACGGAGGAGCGGGTTTCCTCTGTGCTCTCTGTGGTTAAGTCTTATGCTGCCAGCGTCATGAAATCCAGCGCCCGCGAAATATAGGGCTTCAGCTGTTTGCGGGATACCACGGCATCGAGCATCCCGTGCTCCAGCAAAAACTCGCTCCGCTGGAAACCCTGGGGCAGTTTTTGCCGAATCGTCTGCTCAATCACACGAGGCCCGGCGAACCCAATCAAAGCCCCTGGTTCGGCAATATTCAGGTCGCCCAGCATGGCAAAAGAAGCGGTCACCCCACCGGTGGTGGGGTCAGTCATCACCGATATAAAAGGAACGCGAGCATCATCCATACGGGCCAGTGCGGCGGAAATCTTGGCCAACTGCATCAGGCTAACCACGCCTTCCATCATGCGAGCACCACCAGACGTGGAAACAATCACCAACGGAGTCTTAGTCTCGGTGGCTTGCTCAATGGCCTGGGTAATCGACTCGCCCACCACCGCGCCCATACTCCCGCCAATAAACGCAAACTCAAAAGCACAAGCAATCACTGTGCGTCCGTTCAATTTGCCGCGAGCGCAGATGATGGCGTCATTCAACCCAGTATCCTCCCGCGCCTGCTTCAGCCGCGAAGAGTAGGCCTTCAAATCTACAAACTTCAAAGGATCCACTGACACTAGATCAGCCGCAAAAACTTCGTAATTCACGTCATCCAGAAGCTGGGCCAGCCGCGTCCGCGCGTCAATGCGGAAGTGCTTCTCGCACTTGGGGCAGACATTCAGGTTATCTTCCAGGTCTTTCTTCCAGATAATCTGCCGGCAGCCCTCACACTTCACCCACAACCCTTCGGTGCGCACTTTTTTCTCTCCCGAAGTGTCCAGCTCGACGGATTCGCGTTTAAACCAAGCCATAGAAAATTGAGTAATTGAGAAATTTTGTAATTGAGTAATTAGAAAAGCTTGAACGTTTTAAATTACCCGATTACTCAATTGCCCAATTACCAAATTCAGTATTCAATTCCTCTCTGCGCCATCACGCCCTTCGCATAGGCGTGTTTTACCTGGCGCATCTCGGTGACGGTATCGGCAAACTCGACAATTGTCGGATGCGCGTTGCGTCCCGTCAAGATAATGTTCAACATCCTCGGTTTTTTAGACGTTGAAAACCCCACCGCGATAGCGTCACACGAGATGGATAAATGGGCGAGTGAAGGCGTCATCAGATATCTCGGCGACACTAAAGACGTGCGGCCCTTTATCGCCGAAGCCGACTGTGTAGTTCTTCCGTCCTACTACCGCGAAGGCCTACCACGAAGCCTTCTCGAAGCGGCAAGCATGGGCAAATCAATCATTGCTTCGTAC
>CAZETZ010000240.1:0-4204 GCA_964514735.1 uncultured Acidobacteriaceae bacterium
GCTGCAAGCAAACAGCAAATTCCTCCTTGTCGCTACGCTCCTCGTCTGAATGACAAAGGTTAAGGACCGCTAGTCAAACTGCGCCACTTACCCAGCGGAAACGGGAACCGACAGGGCGCCGCCCCCTGTACAATCACAGGAAAGGAAAACAACCATGAGCCAGAAAGGCCGGGTCCTCGGCATCGGCGGTATCTTTTTCAAGTCCGCAAATAAACAACAAATGCAGGAGTGGTACGGAAAACATCTCGGCCTCGCGGACAGCGGCCATGGTGTCATGCTGCCGTGGCGTGAAAAAGACAATCCTGACAGTGAGCAGATGACGGTCTGGAGCATTTTCCCCGATAGCACCAAATACTTCGAGCCTAGCTCCGCGTCGTTCATGATGAACTACATCGTCGACGACCTCGACGCGCTGCTCGATCGCCTGGGGAAAGAAGGCGTCCGCATCGACCCTAAGCGGCAGGATGAAAGCTACGGCCGCTTTGCCTGGATCTACGATCCCGACGGCAACAAAATCGAACTGTGGCAGCCGGTTAAATAAATTATCTAAACCATTGTCATCCTGAGCGGAACGGCTGGTTCGCGCAGCGAAGCAGCCGCGGAGTCGAAGGACCCCTATAGCGTAAGCGGTGCATGAAGCGAATCAAGGAATTCTCACAATGCTCAGGGTTGGCAACTTTTCAGGCCACCTAGAGAATGCCTTGCCGTTTCGATTAATGAGGTTTTGGGATGTAGGGGTCCTTCGACTGCGTATCTGATGCGCCTTGCGCATCAGATACTCCGCTCAGGATGACATGGTGGTGAGGTTTATATAGACGCAAAGCGGCTCGTCACGACCTACATCATCGAAACGGGCTTCGAATCGTCAGTTGCCGATGGATGATCTGCCCGTCCTGCAAATTTTCGGAATAAAGTGTTTTGCATCCGGCTTCGATGGCGGCTGAAACTATCAGCGCGTCATGAATGCCGTATCCGTACTTTTCTGCGATGACCACAGCTGCCTTGTGTGTCTCGACCGACACCGGAACTGGCTTGGGACACAAAATGCCGATGAGTTCCAGGAACTCTTTTACTTCTTTCCATGACATTCCCAGCTTGCGAAGTGCTACCGAAACAAACTCGTTTAAGGATTGAACGCTTATCACGCCGCCGCTTGCCAGCAGCGCCTCCGCCTTGGACGCGCGGGCGTCGTTCTACGCCACCGCGTAGATCAGCACGTTGGTGTCGAGGAAATCTTTAGCGGGCATTCGCGTCTTCCCGGTCGAATACAAATCCGGCGGGTAAAGGACGACGCAAACGACGCAGACGTTCGAGGGCGCGTTGCCGGGCAGGATCGCGGCGTACCTCAAACTCCCGCGCGCTGGCGATCTTGATTTCGATTTGGTCGCCCTCTTTTAAGTCCTGGGCTTCCACCACAGTCCGACGGCAGACGGACGGCAAGGCTGTTACCCCATTTTGAGACTTGCATAAGCCCTCCAAGGATATACATATGTATTGTCTATCCTACCCCGATCTCTATAATTTTTATCTTTGACTTTAATTTGTCTTTAGTTAAAATTAAAAATATGCGAAGCCCTCCGATTAATTACGAGGAAATTTTGGATCAGACGCTCACGAAAATGGAGGGTTTGATCCAAAAGCGAAATCGCATTGACGTAGAAATTACCAAACTTAGAGATACGGTACGGGTGCTTTCCACAATGGTTAGAGAAAATGAAGAGCAAATGCGCCGCTGGGGTGCGATCTTGGGATGGGCCAGCCTGAATACGCCAAATCTCACAGATAGCGTGCGTGCAAAGCTCAGAGCGGCTGGAAACGCAGGAATGACAGCACTCGAAGCGCGCGATCAACTGCAATCTGCTGGTTTTGACTTCTCTGGTTTTACAAACCCATTGGCGTCGATTCACACTACGCTCAAACGCCTCATTGGCCACAAAGAAGCTACGTACGGGAACGATCGTGAAGGAAAACCTGTTTATGTATGGGCACTACCTATCTATGGTGCTTCCGCCAGTCTTGCTAATTGGCTAGAAGACCAGCGGCGAGACGAGCGCATCAAACTTGCGCAAAAGGCACTCCAGAAAGGCAAGAAATAACTATGTTCCACGAGTAAAGCGACCAACAACTCAGAACTTGCTGAGACAAGGAGGCGATGATTCATGCCCGAAGAACCGTGGTACTACTTTAAGCTCCCATTTCTTTTCTGTGGGTACTTTGAGTGCGAACATTGTCACCGCCCACTCCAAGTAAATTGTCAACTTCAAACTGAAGACGAATGGCAAGATCGGTTATTTGATATTCAGTGTGGCTGTGGCTGGGGAAAAACGAACTGTTCTGGTCAACAAATCGTTGATCATTCGGTGGTCTACTGGAATAAGAAAATACGCTCCCTGCATTAATATAGTGTCGGCGTGTGTGTGGTTTGTCATTCCGGCCTCCCAACCGGCGACGACCAGTAGAGATAATTTGATAATTGGCGTGGTTGAACACCGCAGCTCTGATACGAATCTCTCTTGAATAAATCATCTAACCACTTGTCATCCTGAGCGGAGCGGCTGATGCGCGAAGCGAGCAGCTGCGTAGTCGAAGGACCCCTATAACGTTGGCACTACCTGTGGCGTATCGAGGAATTCCCACGACGCTCTAAATTTGGTGCCTCCCTAAGACCATCGGGAGAATGCCTTGACGCTGTGATGAAGGGATTTTTGGAAGGTAGGGGTCCTTCGACTTTCATATCTGATGCGCTTTGCGCATCAGATACTCCGCTCAGGATGACAAGCTAGTACCGGAATAAGTTTTTAGGCGATACCAAACAAACCACTGAATTAGATGCAGGGCAAAGAAAATAAAGAATACGTTCGCAGCAACAATGAAATGAAGCATGAAATTCTCCGAGGTAACTTGCAAGCTCGGCCTGGAACTAAGTCCCAAAACATCAAATGCTGTTTGTAAATTTACGAAGAAAACGAGCCCAAAAAGATAGAAGGCAGCACCGATTATTTGGCCTACGTTCATACAGCGATTACTGAGTGCTATCAGCCGCCCATCAGCCGCGGCGATATCCTCACTCCGTATTCTTAATACTCGGAGGCCCAGCATTGTTTTAATTGCCGAGATCAAAGAATGGATGCTGACTCCACAAAGTATGAGAATGAACAGACGATAGGAATAGGAAAGCATTCTCCAAATCGACCACAGAGCATATGGTTGGTGATCCATAAATATGATTTGACACCGTGGGCTAGCCCGCCAGGATTATATGCTCACACTTTAGTAATGGTTATTTACTTTAATTTGACAGAGTTAGGGAAGAAGACGGAAAATGCAAAAAGTAGCGGGCCTCAGGATGTCCAAACCCTGAGGCCCCTTCAACTCCTCAAGTTGCGGTGTCCAAGACCACGACTTGAGGCCACATTTGTTTCTACTTCTATCGGAGCGGTTGGGCATTTGGTTAAGCCCAGCGGACTTATAATCCGCTGTTCTCTGACCGAGACTTGAGGGTTCAAATCCCTCCCGCTCCGCTCAAAATCATCACCTTAGCGCTAAGGTGAACGTGCTAGCACGATGGAAATTATAACGCCTGCGGGATGCTTACCGCTAAGCATATTTTCTCAGCTTGCAAGCAAGCTAAAAACCTTAGTACTGCCAATCTCAAATTGATTCTAATGCGTGAGGTGAATACTCGTCGATGAAAGTCTAGTCCTTGCAAAAACTAAGGCCGCCTTTCGGCGGCCTGATTTCTTACAGACGGGGCAAGCCCCGTTTCCACACGGTTTGTTTTAATCCCCCAAAACCGGCTCAGCAGCTTCCGGCTTCTGCTCCGGTGCTGCATTCGGCTTCACCAGCGCGCCGAGTGGAATAAATCCACCCTCGGACTGCACCGGCTTCTCCTTCAGCACCACTTCGCGATACATGGAAGCCATGCGCGCGTTGTAAGCTGCATCGTCTTTCTTGGGGCCACGGGCGGCTACTTCGGCTTGCTTGGCGTCACGGGCGCGGACTTTTTCTTCGCGCGCAGTCTTTGCGATACCCAGCTTGTCGAGGTCATGCTGCACTTCGTTGGTGAGGATTCCGTCTTTCACCACCAGGTTGTGGGTTTCGTTTTCCATCTTCACGTTTTTGCCACCCGCGAAGATTTCGTGGCGTCCGTGCTCTTCGTACCACTTGGTGAGCGTGGCCGTCATGTGCATCTTTTCGATGATGT
>CAZETZ010000241.1:0-4198 GCA_964514735.1 uncultured Acidobacteriaceae bacterium
CACCAATGTTTCTTTTCGCGATCGATCTCCGTGATACATGCCGTGCAGCTGCGGCACCGTCTGGTGAGACTCATCCACAAACATCAGATAATCCCGTGGAAAATAATCCAACAACGTGGGCGGCGGTTCACCCGGCAAACGCCCGGTGAAATGGCGCGAGTAGTTCTCAATGCCATGGCAAAAGCCCATGGCCTTGATCATCTCCAGATCGAACATGGTCCGCTGGTGCACCCGTTGCGACTCCACCAAGCGGCCCTGTTTTTCCAATTCTGCTTCCCACCACGCCAGCTCTTCGCGGATGGATTTCACCGCTTTACTGCGCGTTTCCGGCTTCATCACATAATGCGTTTTGGGATAGATGGGCAACCGCACATACTTCTGTTTTACCGTCCCAAACAGGGGATCAATCTGCGACAGCGAATCCACCTCGTCCCCGAACAGTTCCACGCGGTACGCCATGTCATCGTAGGTAGGGAAAATCTCAATTACATCTCCCCGCACGCGGAAAGTGCCGCGGCGGAAATCGCCGTCGGTACGTTCGTAAAGAATCTCCACCAGCTTGCGGGTGATGTCCTCACGCTTGATCTTCTGCCCCTTTTCCAGGAACAGCATCATGTCGTAATAAGCTTCCGGCGAACCGAGACCGTAGATGCAGCTCACCGAGGAAACAATCACGCAGTCGCGCCGCTCAAATAAAGATCGGGTCGCGGAGAGACGCAGCTTATCCAACTCATCATTGATGGTGGATTCCTTTTCGATATAAAGATCGGCCGCGGGAACGTAAGCTTCCGGCTGGTAGTAGTCGTAGTAGGAAACAAAATATTCCACCGCGTTGTGCGGGAAAAAATTCTTGAACTCATGGTACAGCTGAGCCGCCAGGGTCTTGTTGTGGGCCAGGACCAGCGCGGGGCGATTGATCTGCTCGATCACCTTGGCCATGGTGTAGGTCTTGCCGGACCCAGTCACTCCTAGTAGGACCTGGTGCTGTTCGCGGTCGTAGACCCCGCGCACGAGAGATTCGATGGCTTTGCCCTGATCGCCGCGTGGCTTGTAGTCGCTTACCAGCTTGAAATCCATAGACAGACTTGCCCGGTCAAAACCACTTTCTGAGGGTTACAGACTGGAATTTTTCCACTTGATAATCCCACTATTATAGACCCGCCGGAAAATAAAACAGCGCGAGGAGTGGTTTCCTCGCGCTGCAAAATCGACCTGGCTAGAAATTTACGGCAACTTGAAGTTCACCGAAATCTGCGTATCAATCTCAACCGGCATGCCGTTGAGCATGTAGGGCTTGTACTTCCATTGCTTCACCGCATCCACCGCTGCGCGGGCCAGAATTGGATGGCCGCTTAGCACTCGAACATCTTTTACGTTTCCATCTTTGGCGATGGTCGCTTCCAGCTGCACACTTCCTTCCACCCGCAATTGCCGGGCTTGCGCCGGATAGTCGGGCGGCACTCGCTTCAATACCAGGCCCTGCGATACCCCCTGCGAAACCTTCATGGTCCGCAACACCGGCGTGGTCGGTTTTGCATCCATGATTCCAGCCAGGGCTTTATCGCCCGAGTTCGAAGCGATGCCAAGCACGGGGATCGCTTGTGGCACTTCCGCTTGGCTCGCTGCCGATTTGGAGCTTGGATTTTTTACCACCAGCGCTTCACGGACCGGCTTATCCGCATGCTCCAGTTGAGGTTTTGCAGAAGAACTGGACTTCTTTACGGTGTCATCCGCGGCGTCCGAAGTATCTTCAGGGGCCGTGGTATGACTGACGGGAGTGGCCTGCGGCTGTGAAGGTGTGAGGACAGGGGCAGGTTTCGTGCTGGAAGTTCCTCCCAAGGTGATGTCCTGGGCCGGCGCGCTGACCGTAGGCGCCGCTTGTGCCGGCGGGTTGCTGACCGCCGGGGCCGGAGGAGGTGCGGAATGCAGCTTGGTAGAAGCAAAGTATCCCCCGGCCGCCGCCAGCAATATCGCGGCTGCGACCAGGACCCACTTTGTCGCTCCCGAGCCGGTCGTCTGGGGCGTGCTCAAAGCTGCTCCAGAAAAATGGGCATCTGCCCGAGCAGGCGCAGCCGGCTTCACGGGTTCGTTGAACAGCGGCGTCGCGGGAGCTGGTTTCGGCTCCAAAACTTCGGAATGCCGCGGAACGGTTTCGCGGGCCGGAGCGACGCCTGCCGCTCCACCCGAAATCGTTCCTGGGAATGGCTTGCTGCCGGCGGCAGGTGGCCAGGCTGTTTTTGGCGCGATCGGCTTCGGCGCCGGTGGAGCTACAACCGGGGCGGGCATTGACTCAAGCAACGCTGCATCCGCCGATTCCGTTTGTGGCGTAGGCTCTGCTTCCAATTCCAGCAGGGACGGCGCTTCCGGCCGCACTGGTGGAGGCGCTGGCCGCGAAGTAATGGATTTTGGCGGCGCCACAGGTTTCAAACTTGGAATTGTAGGAGTCAGTGGCCGCGCGAACGCCGGATTCGCCGGGGTTGCTTTCGCGGGCGCGGCAGGGGCCTGCGGAGTTGCCGCTGATTTCCCAGCTTCAGGCTTTTTCAACAAACCGCGGGCCACGCGCAGAGTTCCCTTGGATTGCTCAACGTTGATGGGTTTGGTCAATACCAGGTTCGCGCCGATGCGGAAGGCTTTCGCGATGCCCGCTTGTCCCTCGACCACCGCGACCGCTAGAGAAGTCTTGTTCGGGCCGGAGTTGCGCGCGCTCTTGAACAGCAGCGAGGCGTTCTGCTCGTTTTCGCAGTCGACCACAACCGCGTCAAAATGTTGTGTGGTAAGCCGTTTCACCGCGGCGAAAGGCTCATTGGCTGGCTCGACGTTAAATTCCAATTCGGTAAGGACTTGCGTCACCAGCGCCGCGGCTGCTTCGTCTGGACAGAAGAGTAGTGCCTGGTAGCCCATACCTTGCCATCCTATTACTTCCACGAGCCCCAGCAAGTTACCGAGGTACCCAAGAAATTGACCATTTCCAGTTGATTTCCGCGATTGATCCTGCCGCGAAATGGGCAGCACTCGGGTGGACCGCAGGCAGTTTTCCATGAAGAATTAATCTTCGGCGCCCGGATACAATGACGGCGATGCGCTTGCCGCTCTGGTTGAAAGTGATCTGGACGCTGTGGGTGATAGTATGGGCGACTTTGTATGTGAAGTACTACGGAGCGCAAAACTTTCTGTGGTTCTGCGACCTGGCCAACTTTTTCATCCTGATCGGATTGTGGCGGGAAAGCCGATTGATCTTCTCCTGGCAGGCTACGGGGTTGTTGGTCTTTCAAACGTTGTATGCGATTGATCTGGCCTGGGCGCTGGTTTCGGGCAGCCACCTTACCGGCGGCACGGAATACATGTTTGACGTTCGCGTGCCATTGTTTATACGCCTGCTGAGCCTGTTTCACATCGTGACTCCGCCGCTATTGTTGTGGGCGATTTGGAAGTTGGGGTACGACAAGCGAGGATGGAAGTATCAAACACTGACCGCATGGATCGTGGTCCCCGCCTGTTATTTCTGGCGCGGGTCATACGATGTCAACTGGGCGCGAGGTTGGTTCGGGCGGGAGCAGCACTCAATGCCAGGCATCGTCTATCTGGTTGGATATTTGGTGGTCGTGCCCCTGGTTGTCTATTGGCCGACCCACCTGGCCATGCAATGGTGGGCAGGGCGCCAGCCTGATCGTGGAGGCCCGGCGAATTTTAAGGCGGCAGTTCCCGAGTAGCCGGCATCCAAAACGCCCTCTTCAAGGCCAGAAGTAATAATTTCGGTTGACACTGCTCATTTCGTTTTATACTCATTCTTATTCGATAATGATGCGCGTCGCCCATAAACGGTTCCGTGAGCTGGCAGAGAAGCACGGCTTGGCGGTCACGCACCAGCGCCAGGTGGTCTATGAGTCGGTCATCGCTGGCCACGGCCACCATTCGCCGGAAGACATTTACGCCGCGGTCCGGCGCCGCATTCCATCGATTTCTCTCGCTACCGTCTACAACAATCTGCGGCTTTTCATCGCCTGCGGGTTGCTGCGAGAGGTGACCCCTCATGCGTCCACGTTACGAGTGGACGGCAATCTCGAACCGCATCACCACCTGGTCTGCTCCCGCTGCAAGTCGGTGCAGGACATCGCTGGAGAATTCATCGATTTTAAGCGGCTGTCCCGGCAACTGCCGGACGGCTTTGATCTGACGCAGCCGTTGATCGAGGTCTTTG
>CAZETZ010000242.1:0-4192 GCA_964514735.1 uncultured Acidobacteriaceae bacterium
TTCGCAAGCTGTCGGAAACCCCCAAGGGCAAGACCACCAAGCAGCGCGGCAAGAAAAAGGCGGCGGCCAAGAGCGAAGTGGTTGAAACGGTATGGACAGAATACGAAGAACTGGCGATCCAAAAAGCGCTGGCCCAGGAAAAACACGTGTACCACCTTCACGCCACCATCGATGCCAATTGCGCAATGCCCATCGCGGCACGGCAATTGGTGCTCAACGGCATGAAGGGCGCAGGGGAAGTGCTGGGCATCCGTCCGGATGCCGGCTCGCCGCTCGCCACCAAGCGCATTGAATTGCTGTTCGCTTCCGAGCATTCGGCAGACAAAGTCTCCGCGAAGTGCGGCATTCCTACGGTCATCGCCGACGTGAAGTGCCAGCCAGTCGCGCGCAAGCTGAAGCCCGGCGCCACGGCCCACAAGGCGGTCGAACCCGCGCCGCCCGACACGGCCCCGGCCGAGCCGGAGCTGCCTTCCCAACCGGCGGCACAGGCTGACCCCGGCGCGGCAAAACAGATGGCCCACGCCCACAATGCAGACACCGTGTTGCGGGTTGACGCGGAGCGCATCGATAACGTGCTGAACCTGGTGGGGGAATTGATCATCGGCAAGTCTATGTTGCAGCAGGGGCTGAACGAATTCAGCCGCCGCTTCCCCAAGGAGGCCCTGCGCAACCGCTTTGTCGACGCCATGGCGTTCCAGGCCCGGGTCTTGAACGACCTGCAACGTTCGGTGATGAAAATCCGCATGGTACCGGTGGAACAGTTGTTTCGCCGTTTCCCTCGCATGGTACGCGATGTAGCCAAGCAGTGCGCGCGCGAGGTTGAACTGACCGTAAGCGGGCAGGATACAGACCTCGATAAAAGTTTGCTGGATGCCATTGCGGAGCCATTGACCCACCTGGTGCGCAATGCCGTCAGTCACGGCATCGAGAATCCGGAAGAACGGGTCAAAAGTGGGAAGGCCGCGCAGGGCAAGCTTCGTTTAAACGCCTACCACCAGGGCAATCAGGTGATCGTCGAGGTCACCGATGACGGACGCGGCATCGAGGCGCAGAAAGTGACCTCGAAAGCGATTCAGCAGGGGTTGCTGACCGCCGACGACGCTGCGCGGTTGAGCGAAGCGCAAATTTTCGACCTGGTATTCCGCCCCGGATTCAGCACTGCCGACCACATTACCGAGGTGTCCGGCCGGGGCGTCGGCCTGGATGTGGTGCAGAGCGTATTGCAGCGCCTGAAGGGCTCGGTGGAAATTGAAACCCGCGCCGGGCAGGGGACCACTTTCAGACTCAAGCTGCCACTGACCTTGGCCATCATCAAAGCTTTGTTGTTCCGCGTCGAGCAGCGGCTCTATGCCATACCGCTCAACGCGGTCGCGGAAATCACGCGGGCGAAGGAGTCCGACTTGCATCAAGTCGAGCGCCGGGAAGTGTTGCACCTGCGCAACCGCGCGCTGCCCGTGGTGCGCCTGGGACGCCGCATCGATAACGCCAATCTGTCGCGCAAGATATTTGTGCTGGTGATTTCCTTCGGAGAACGCAAGCTTGGCATGATCGTAGACGCGCTGGAAGGTGAAGAAGAACTGGTCATTAAAGCTCTGGATGACCGTACGGTGGAAACCGACTTGGTCAGCGGCGCGTCCATCCTGGGGGATGGACGCGTGGTGCTGATCCTGAACCTTGCTTCCGTTCTCGAGCGCTCCAACCGGCACAGCCTTAACCACACCGGAGAGTATTCCTCCGGACTCTTACTCACCCAAGCCGACCGGGCCCTGCCGGCGTCAGGCGCAGTGGAGGTCAGGCAATGAGTGCTCCGGTCCGAGTTCTGGTGGTGGACGACTCCGCGCTGATGCGCAAGTTGATCCCGCAAATCCTGAGCGCCGACACTTCCATCGAAGTGGTGGGCACGGCCATGGACGGGAATTTCGGATTGAAAAAGATGGAGGAGTTGCGGCCCCAGGTAGTGACCCTCGATCTGGAAATGCCAGGAATGAACGGCATCGACATGCTCAAGGAGATCATGCGCCGCCAGCGCGTGCCGGTGATTGTGGTGAGCTCCCACAGCAAGGAAGGCGCCTCGGTCACATTCAAAGCGTTGTCCCTGGGAGCGTTCGATTTTGTCGCCAAGCCGGCCGATGTCTCATCGCGCATGCCGGAGATTGCGCGGGACCTGATCAACAAGATCAAGGCCGCGGCCCATAGCAGTGGAGCGGGAGTACGACCGCTGCCCACGGTCGACTTGCAACGTCACCGGGAAAAAGCCTCGGCCGACCCCAAGAACATGCCCTCGAAGGTGGTGGCCATTGGGATCTCCACCGGCGGCCCACAGGCCTTGCAGTATCTACTCCCTCAATTGCCCGCGGATTTTCCCGGCACTATTCTCGTGGTACAGCATATGCCGGAGAATTTTACCGAGATGTTTGCCCGGCGCCTGGACGAGGTTTGCGCCATCCGGGTCAAAGAAGCGCAGTCCGGAGATATTTTGCAGGCCGGGCGGGCCCTAATCTGCCCCGGCAACCGCCATCTGAAGGTAAAGAAGATGCCGCTCGGGGATGTCGCGGTCCTGACGGACGACGAAAAGGTCAACGGGCACCGCCCCTCGGTCGATGTCTTATTTCGCAGCGTGGCGGAGGAACTCGGCAACAAGGTTGTGGGCGTCCTGATGACCGGGATGGGAGACGATGGAGCGGAAGGTTTGGGCGCGGTCAAGGACGCGGGCGGGTTCACCGTCGCCCAGAGCGAGGATTCGTGCGTGGTTTACGGCATGCCCAAGGCCGCCATCGAACGCGGATACGCCACGCGCGTCATCTCACTGGATGCCATCGTAAGCACGTTGCTAGCGCAGTGCAAGACCGGCGGGCAGCAGGCCGCCGGAGCAGCAGCTCGAAGTTAGTTCAGCGCCGGGGAAACCGGCAGGGGACAGAGAGAGGATACGGAGGTTGCAACATGGATCAATTCGCACCGGTAAAACGCAAAGACGGCCAGCCCGTCCGCTACCTGGTAGTGGACGACTCGGTCTTCGCCCGCAAGAACTTGGCCCGCATCATTGAAACGTTTGGGGGCAAGCTGGTGGGCGAAGCCGGAGACGGCAAGACCGCGATCACGGAATACGATCGCCTAAAACCAGATATCGTCCTCATGGACATCACCATGCCCCAGATGGAAGGCATCGAGGCAGCGGAAAAGATTGTCCAACAGCACCCCGAGGCGCGGATTGTCATGGTGTCCTCGGTGGGATACCAGGAAAACATCGTGGCCGCGCTGCAGCGCGGGGCCCGGCATTTTGTGCAAAAGCCGGTCAAGCCGGAAGTGCTCTACGAAGTCATCAAATACGTGCTGGGAGATGATGCCGCCGTAGCCAGCGCTGCCGGCGCAGGAGACTAGCCATGAAAATGGAGTTGATCCAGCCCTTCATCAACGCGGCG
This sequence comes from uncultured Acidobacteriaceae bacterium, assembly GCA_964514735.1. Taxonomy (GTDB): domain Bacteria; phylum Acidobacteriota; class Terriglobia; order Terriglobales; family Acidobacteriaceae; genus CAWBXL01. The sequence goes on from CAZETZ010000242.1 coordinate 3,420, forward strand.
GATGCGGTACTTTCGCAGATGCTCCAGTCGCCTACATCCATGGGCAACCTCACCATGGAGGAGGAAGCCTATCGGCGCAAGGGGGTAGCGGCGCAGGTTTGGCTGACGGGCGACATTGAAGGCCGCATCGTCTTCGACCTGGATGAAGAAACCGCCATCCGTGTGGCCAGCAAGCTGGCCGGGGCAACGCTTCCGGAATCGGATGCCTTGATCCGCGAAACCGTCTGCGAGCTGGCCAACCAGATTGTCGGCAATGCGATTTGCACTCTAAACGATCTCGGCTTTCAGTTCCGCATTCATCCACCGGTGTTGCACACATCGGAAACCGGCGCGACCAGCAGTGAAGATACCGAAGCGCTGGTCCTTTGCTTCGATACCGAAAGCGGCGCGGTATTCATGAACCTGGCATTGCGCTACGGCAAGAAGCGCTCTCATCTGGCCGCGGCAGCCTCCCAATAGAGAGGCATTCCAGTCAGGCACTGGCCTGCCTCTCTACTCATTTCTCGTTTTCCGCGTTGTACTTTCTAGCGTCCCGAAATCACAAACACCGGGTTTTGCGGTGGCGGAAACGTCTGCCCGGGAAGCGTTGGCGCGGAACTGACCGGGGCGGTCAGGTTCAGCACAAAACTATCGTCGGAAGTCCGGATGATGTCGGTCCCGCCGGCGTCGCAATTGGCCACAAAGACACGTGAACCATCTCCCGCGGACGCAATATGCCGTCTAAAACGCGCGGTATCGCAAAACGGAACCACCGGAACATCCGGCTTAACACC
>CAZETZ010000243.1:0-4177 GCA_964514735.1 uncultured Acidobacteriaceae bacterium
GTGAACGTTCCGTCTGTCCCCACATTTAGACGGGAGTAACGCAGGGGAGTAGTACCACGGAGAGCTACTCGTACGATGCGGTGGGGAATAGGCTGTCGTCACTGGGCGTGTCGCCGTATGCGTACAATTCATCGAATGAGCTGACCTCGACTCCGTCGGCGACGTATACCTACGATCACAATGGGAATACGACTGCGAAGACGGATTCTTCGGGGACTACGACTTACAACTGGAATTCGGAGAATCAACTGACTTCGGTGGTGTTGCCGGGGTCTGGCGGGACGGTTTCGTTTAAGTATGATCCGTTTGGGAGGAGGATTCAGAAGAGTTCAACGAGTGGAACCGCGAACTACTTCTATGATGGAGATAATCTTCTGGAGGAATTGGACAACGCAGGAAATGTTGTTTCCCGTTACACGCCAGGGCCAGGGGTAGACCAACCGTTCTCGGAGCTTCGGTCTGGAACGACCAGCTATTACGAGCAGGACGGCCTCGGCTCTGTCACTTCGCTTAGCAACTCTGGTGCAGCTCTTGCGAGTACCTATACGTACGATTCTTTCGGTAAGATTTCTACGTCTACGGGGTCAATCATCAACCCATTCCAGTATGCAGCCCGAGAAGCCGACACCGAAACCGGACTCCAGTACTATCGTGCCCGATACTATGATGCAAGCGTAGGTAGGTTCCTCAGCGAAGATCCTCTTGGATTCGACGCGGGGAATAACTTCTACAACTATGTCGAAAATGATCCCATTGCACTGAGAGATCCATTTGGGCTACAAGCATTACCAAAACCTGTTCCCGCACCACCACGACCAGGACCACAGCCAGTTCCTGCGCCCGGACCAGAACCAGTTTCTGACCCAGAGCCAGCGCCGCGCGGCCCACTCGCATTCTGTATCGCCAACCCAGAAGTGTGTCTGGGGATTATCTATCTCATCCATCCGCCGAACGAACAATGGGCCAACTCTCAGGAAGCTCAAATGGAGAACCAGCCTGCGGAGGATCGAGCAATAAAAAAACCGCCATGTCCTAAAAGAGGATGCACCTGCACATGCCGAGCTGATGCAGATGACACGATGCCCGGAAACATTCAGGAAGGAATGCCACTGTTTGCTTTCGGTACGGTAACGGCTTCGAGCTGTGCAGAAGCTGCCAGGGAAGCCAAACGAGCTGCGATCCACAGTCTTGCGATGAAGCCCAAGCACGTGGGCTGCAGGTGTACAGAGCGATAAGGAGCGTCTTTGCTAAAGGAGTGACAAACAATGGATTCACAAAATAAACCAAAACCCGGTGATACAGTACTACTCACTGAGGTACCACCCGGTCTTCTAGATGGCCTGCCGACGAAAGATCAACAATCCATAGTTGAAGTGGTTGGAAAACCAGTTCGGCTAAATGGGTACGACGCTGAAGGAAGGGCTGAGCTTGAGTTTACTGATCGTGACGGAGAAATCCACTTTGTTTATGTGCGCCCCAATATGATCACGGCTGCCCAGCCACACAAATAACCGACTACTCATGATCGCGTCGAAATCCGAAAATACCCCACACAACGAACACCGGGCGGGTGGACTTTTTGTCCAAGCCTTGGACTGGATAGGAAGCACGACTCTGGATGGGGCCAGCTACACATACGACAATGCGGGCAACCGGACGTCGAAAACCGATTACCTGGCGAGCGTGACGTCAAACTATAGCTACGACAATCTGTACCAACTGACGCAGGTAACCCAGGGGAGTAGTACCACGGAGAGCTACTCCTACGACGCGGTGGGAAATAGATTAAGTTCACTGGGCGTGTCGCCGTATGCTTACAATTCGTCGAATGAACTGACCTCGACGCCGTCGGCGACGTATACGTACGATCACAACGGGAACACGACAACGAAGACGGATTCGTCAGGAACGACGACGTACAACTGGGACACGGAGAATCGGCTGACTTCGGTGGTGCTGCCTGGTTCTGGAGGAACGGTTTCGTTTAAGTATGATCCGTTCGGGAGGAGGATTCAGAAGAGTTCGGCGAGCGGAACTGTGAATTATGTCTATGATGGTTTCAATCTGCTGGAAGATGCCGATTCGAGCGGGAACGTTATTGCAAGATACACACACGGCAATGCGGTGGACGAGGATCTTGCCATGCTGCGTAGCGGAACCACATCGTACTATCAGCAGGATGGCCCCGGTTCCGTCACATCTCTGAGTAATTCAGCAGGAGCGCTAGCTCAGACCTATATATATGATGGCTTTGGGAAAGTAACGTCATCAACTGGAGCGCTCGTCAACCCATTCCAATACACAGGGCGCGAGTTTGATTCCGACGCTGGTATTTACTACTACCGGGCTCGCTATCTTGATCCAACTGCGGGCAGATTCCTTAGCGAAGATCACCTTCGCTTTGAGCAGGGCTCTAATTTCTATAGCTATGTTGGAAATAATCCCTTGAATTGGGTCGATCCCAGCGGCAATAGATGCTACCTGAGAACGCCGAATGGTTTTAGTGAAGTACCGTGCGCCAACAAGTGCCTCGGCAACGTTTGTAACGTAGCGCCAATTGGTCCGCCGCCTCCGCCTCTTCCTCCCTCGCCTTCCGCAAAAGGCTTTGCACAAGCTATTGCGTTGTTGACCGCGATGAGCAACTGCAGTCGACAGAGACAATGGGAAATACTCGACATTTGGGACGAAGCGACAAATGGTGCCTTCATATCCGCATCGGAGGGTCCAGGCAAAAGTCTGGTGATCCAGGCCGCTGAAACGGGAGCTCATCACGCAGGTTGGAAACCACTGGCAAATGCGCTTTCATGGAGCGATTTTGCAGCTGGTGCATGGGACATTGGTTGGGAGTCGTATGAGTATCACGAGTTTAAACAGAAGCTGAGAGGTGCGAAGCAACGTGAATGCGAATGCATAGATAAAGCTATAGACAAAATAATGAGTAAATGAATGAAACGTAAAGGAGAAGTACCAGAGCCAGTCGAACAATGCAAGACCGGTAATGTTAGGAACGCTCGTTTGTCTGGCACGGCCTTGCGAAGGCGTATTGTAGGAGTTTTCGTGATTGTTTTCAGCATTCTGATATTAACGGCATACAATTATTTCCACTCTAGGCACCTGGGAAAGACCTATTGGGGTTGGTTTTGGGGTCGCGAAGTTACGCTTGGTGTTGTGCTTGTTTTTGGCATCGTGAAAAGCCTCAGAAAGGCACCGAAGGAATAGATGTGACCGACTAGCTGTCGTCTTCGTTTTTATGCTTGTATTTCTGTTTCTGTGCTTGAGTGACTACCTGTAATCTCTTGACTGTGGTAATTGGCGCAGAGCCAGCCTGCCTGATGCTTTTAGTCGTTTGTTTTGAGGTCGCATCTTCTTCGATCCGGGATGCTTTTGCGAAGTCTAGCCTGCCACTTCGTAGGCTAGTCGCATACCAACCTCCCACGTGTTCACTCAGACGCTTAGACTAAAGTCACTTGTGGTCATTGCTTCTTGCTGATGCAATTTAGTTCATGAAGACGCTCTACACCATAGTCCTGATTTCTTTGCTAACGACCTCCAGCATTGCAGCTAATCTGCCTAATTCATTCAAGGATGCCGTCGCGCTGGCAGATAAACAAGATAAAGATAGGGATCGCGCAACTCGTATCTATGATGCGGTTGATCTGAAGGATTACTACGAAAAGAAATATCTTCCTCTTTTTCAGTCTTGTTTAGCCTCAACTGAACCTGACATCGCATCGCTCTCATTCGTTGCGGCAATCGGAGCAGATGGTCGTGTGTTGCGGCTCTATGCCGATCACGAAAGCAAAGCCTTTGCCTGTGTGCGGCCGACGTTGCAGAAGGATGAATTTCCGCATCCGCCATTCGCTCCCTACTACATGCATATGACAATGAACTTTTCTAAATAAGCGAAGCTGACCTACTCTTTCCCTTTGGTTTTAAAATTTGTTATGCGCGATTCAGCATTGTCGAGAGGCCCGTCTGCCCCTGTATTCCAATAACTTTGCCTACGATGACATGAATCGGTCGACGACGACGAATTACTCGTTCGACTCGGCGGGGGCGTATACGGTGCAGTATGGGTACGACGCTGCTTCCAATCGCACCAGCATGACCGATCCGCAGGGCGGGGTGACGACCTATACCTACGACTCGCTGAACCGGTTGAGCAATTTGCAGGACC
>CAZETZ010000244.1:0-4176 GCA_964514735.1 uncultured Acidobacteriaceae bacterium
ATATTCACCAACGGGGAGTGAGCGCGCAGCAAGCTGCGGAGCGACTACTGAATCTTGCCGCCAGCATGATGTCCGCCCAGAGCAGCGGCTTCCAACTCAGAGAAGAATTGCCGGCACTTGATCAATCCTAGTCCTTTGTTATCCTTCGCCCACGGAGACACTCGCATTTCAAATCAGACTCGCTGTCAACGCAAACAGCGATTTTGAACTTCATCTCACAAGCTCATCGTAATCAACCGATAATCTAGTGACCATATGATTTGGGCCCTCCAGCTCATTGATTCAATTGCACATATATTTATAGTTCCCGCGACTTACTGCATCATCTGTATAGCCGTAAGTAGAAGGAGGCAGGCAAATGAAAAGCAGATTGAAGCTGGCGCTGACGGTGCTGGTTTTGCTGCTGGCTCTTGCCGCGTTCAGCCGCTTCCTAGGCTGGATGAATCTGCCGAGCGACGCGTGGTTCTGGAGCGGCGTAAGCGGCGTGCTCGGACTGCTGGTCGTGGCTCCTTCCCTCATCGCGGCCATCTGGCGGCCACTGCGGTTTAGACGCATCAGCCGTAATTAGAGCACCTTCTCAGCGTCCTCTGCGGGCCGTTCTCGGCGAACTCTGCGGTTAAGAGTTTTTTCGAAGTGGACAAAAAGCTTGAACCGTTGAGATCGCAGAGGACGCAGACTAAAACCCAACCGCACAGCAAAGCGCATGCGGAGTGAGACTTGCGCGCAAGGAGGAGTGTATGACCACTTCAATTTTCAACAATCGTGAAGTTCGTAGTGGAGAAGGTTTTGGGGCGAGCAAGATATTGTTTCGGGTGCTGCTGTTTGGTGGAGCATTGTTCTTCGCCGTGTTGCTGTTGTCGAGCATCTTTCGGACAACGCGCATTGGTGCTGGATACGTCGGCGTGGAAGTTAATCTCGCCGGCAGCCAGCGCGGAGCGCAGGACATTCCAGTCCGCACAGGGTGGGTATTCTATTCACCACTAAAAACGCAGGTGATCGAGTTTCCGACCTTTGTGCAAACGGTGAAGTGGACGGCCGATGTAAACGAAGGCCATCCGCTGAACGAAGAGCTGGTATTCAACAGCAAGGAAGGACAGGAGGTGCGTGCCGATGTTTCGTTGTCATATGCGATCGAGTCAGGCAAGGTGCCGGAGTTTTATGTAAAGTATCGCACCGATGACTTGGAGCGTTTCACGCATGGAATTTTGAAGGACATCGTGCGCAACTCGCTGAACGAAGTGGCTTCCACTTACACGCTGGAAGACATTTACGGCGAGAACAAGGCACGCTTCCTCCGTGAATCGCGTGAAGGCATACAGGCGCAACTGGCTCCGGTAGGTGTGCAGATCCAGCAATTCGGCTTCATCGGCAAGCCGAGGTTTACTGCGGCGATCGAACAAGCGATCACGCAGAAGACCCAGGCCATCACCGAAGCCGAACGTGCCCGCAATCAGTTAGCGGTCACGCAAGCGGAGATGGCGAAGTCCGTGGCCGAAGCGGAAGGCGAAGCCAAGAGCCAGATCGCCCGCGCGCAAGGTGAAGCGACCAGCTTGATCGAACGCGCTCGCGGTGAGGCGGAGGCGAACCGCTTGCGCCAGGCATCAATCACTCCGCAATTGTTGGAGTGGAAACGGCTCGAGAACCAACGGGCGTTGATTGATCGCTGGAGCGGCAACGTACCGACAACGGTATTAGGCGAGAAAACTAACTTGCTGATGCCGTTCCCGACCGAGCAAAAGTAAGGAAAAGGGCAAGCCGTACGGCTTGCCCTTTCTTTTGCTGATTAAACCTTGGTTGAATCGCGAGAATTTCTTGCTCGTCTGTCTACTTAGACTTCATCGCCCGAACCTCCGCCTTCACTGCCCGGCGGATTTTCTTGTTCACTCCGCGGCGGCCACCGAGATCGGAATTGCGGGTGTGTTTCACCCATCCCGCCGATTTACCCAAGTAGATGCTCTTCTTCATCGCCTGTTCGGTTCACTTGCAGTCATTACTAAAAAGCAAAAGCCCCGGTAACCAACCGGGGCAGGAACTGGACGCCGTCTGCAAGTTTAGAATAGCGCGGCCTATGGCGAAGTCAAGCCTTTTGATCTTTGTCGACTGTCTTCAGAGGGTGAGGGACTCGAACCCTAGTGGCTGGTTAGACCACTCGACCGTTTTGCAGACGGCGTCCAGTACCCACTGGCAACACCCTCTAAACGCCTGCCTGCGAAAGCGATTGTATTTCTGGAAGCGTCTAAGTCAGAGAAAATCGGCAGAAATATTTTGGGATCGGTGCCGATTCGGGAAAGAAACAACATGATTAAATAACTTTCCGAAGCGCGTATTTTGCGCGAGGAATCTGTTGTTCCTGTCCACACAAAAGCAGATTCCTCACCGATAAACCCGGTTCGGAATGACAAAGTGTCAGGGCTGAAAGCTGACGGCTGAGAGCTGCCAAGCTCTCTACTGAATCAACCCGCCATTCCCATTCGGCTCTTCACCTGGAGCCAGTACCACAGCTGCAGCCACGCGATCTCCCGCTTCCAGGTTCAGTAGTCTCACGCCCTGTGCGGCGCGACCGGATTCGCGGATGGTGGTCGAATCCATGCGGATGATTTTGCCGTACTGGCTGATCAGCATGACTTCGGACTTCTCCGTCACCTGCGCGATGCCCACCACTTTTCCGTTGCGCTCGGTGGTCTTCACGTTGATGACGCCGGAGCCGCCGCGTCCTTGCAGGCGATACTCGTCGGCAGCGGTGCGTTTGCCGTAGCCATTTTCGGTCACCGACAGAATGAGCGATCCTTTCAGCGGCAACGTTTCGTCGGTGGCCGTCGCTTCGATTCCAGCCTCGGCGGCTTTCTTCGCCTCAGCTTCCGCCTTCTTAATGTCTTTCGGAGTGGTCGCCATGCCTACGACATAGTCGCCCTTCTCCATGCGGATGCCCCAGACTCCAACCGCCTGGCGTCCCATCGGGCGGACACTTTCTTCGTCAAAGCGGATCGCCTGACCTTCGTGCGTCGCAAGGAAGATGATCTGCTGGCCGTCGGTGACGGTGGCGGCGACCAACTCGTCGCCTTGCTCGATGGTGATGGCGTAGATTCCGTTCGAGCGCACGTGGCAGAACTCTCTGAGTTCGGTCTTTTTCACCAGGCCCTGGCGCGTGGTGAAGAGGATGTGTTTGCCCGCTTCTTCCAGATTGCGCACGGCGAGCATGGTGCGGACAGTTTCTCCCGGTTGCAGGCCGACGAGGTTGCCGACGTGCTTGCCTTTACCGGCAGCGCTGACGTCGGGAATTTCGTAAACCTTCAGCCAGTACACGCGTCCGGTGTTGGTGAAAATCAGAATATAAGCGTGCGTTGAAGCGATGAACAGATGCTCGACGAAATCTTCATCACGCGTCTTCATGCCGGTGCGGCCGGTGCCGCCGCGGCGTTGCATCCTGTAAGTGCTGATTGGCGTCCGCTTCATGTAGCCACTGTGACTTACCGTCACCGCTACCTGCTCATCAACGATCAGGTCTTCGAGCACGATTTCTGCGGCTTCGTCTTCAATCTGGGTGCGGCGTTCGTCGCCGTATTGCTTCTTTACTTCTTCCAGTTCTTTGATGATGACCCCGCGCAACTTTTTCTCGGAGCCGAGGATGGCTTCGTACTCGGCGATGCTGTCGCGGACCGTTCCCAACTCTTTCGTGATTTCGTCGATCGAGAGTTTGGTCAGGCGGTGCAACTGCAATTCGAGGATGGCGTCAGCTTGTACCGTTGTGAACGGTTTCTCTGGATCACGCTTGGGCGCGCGGCCTTCGGTGTTGATGTCAATCTTTTTGCCGCCGAAGTAGTTGACCAAGTTTTCGCGAGCATCGGCGCGGTTGGCGCTGCCGCGGATGATGGTGATGACGTTGTCAAGATGATCGAGCGCAGCGAGATAGCCTTCCAAGATGTGCTCGCGGTCTTTCGCCTTCTGCAACAGATACGCAGTGCGGCGGCGAACTACATCCACGCGGTGATGGATGAAGTACTTGATGGCATCGATCAATCCCAATTCTTTTGGCTGGCCGTTGCAAACCGCCAAAAGAATCATGGAGAAGCTTTCTTGCATTTGCGTGTGCTTGAAGAGCTTGTTAAGCACAATCTGCGGCTCGGCTCCGCGCTTGAGTTCAATTACAATCCGCATTCCCTCGCGGTCGGACTCATC
>CAZETZ010000245.1:0-4173 GCA_964514735.1 uncultured Acidobacteriaceae bacterium
GCTCCGCCCCCCGGCATCCTTCGACCCGGGCCACGGCCGCGGTCAACCCGCGAGTGGAAAACTTGCCGTGGTCGGCGATGAGTTTCTCGACCCGTTCGCGCTCCTCCGGTGACACCAAAGCATTCTTTAGTTGCTGCGCATTAATCTGCGGCGAGTATTCCGCAAGCAAGGGAACGACCTCATAGGACGCGATGACGTAGCTCATGAGCCGTTCGCGTTCCAGCATTTCCACCCAGGTTTCAAGGCGGGCTTTCTGCGAGTAGCTGTCCGCGCCGGCCTCGTTGGGGGACCCTGCTCCCAGCAATTCCTGCGCATTTTCCGGGACATTCAGCCAGGCGTCGAGGGTGGTATCGTCGGCAAACTTCGCCCCTAGTTCAGGCGCCTGTAAAAAATTACAGACCAAGGACCGTACTGCGGCAAAGCGATCGGGATCACGATCGAAGTTGCCCAGCATGACGTAGTGCTCGGCGTTGAGGTAGTTATCGCGGCCGTCTTCGGTGAAGATCAACGGGTTCTGGAACAACCGGTATTGCGCGTCCGCCCCCGAACCAAACAAGGAGCGCCGCATGCGGGCCAGGGTCTCTTTTTCAATTTCACGCAGGGTGGTAAATAATTCCTGGGCGGTCTTGCGTTGAATGACTTTCTTGGAAATCTGAAAACCAGCCACCCGCTCCCGGTATTCCATCGCCTTTTGTTGGCGCACGCCTTCATAGCTCTTGAGCATCATGCGGCAGCGTTCCAGCACCTGGGCAAATTGGGCGTTCAGCTCGGTGCGCAGGAACTTAATGACGGCCAAGCGCGCGACCATGTCCATGGAGGGGTTGCTGGCGGTTTTCGCGCGATTGAGGGCCGCCACGTGCAGTTCGGCAAGCAGAGGCTTGAGGTCGAAGAGCTGCGGTTTGGATACCACCTTCGCGCCCGAGTTTGAGCCGATGAAATAGTTTCCGGTGGCGCGGGCCGGGGCTTCGGCGGCCACCAGCCCTTCTACGGTCCCATGGCGCGTAATCAGTCTGGCCACATGCAGCCTGGCCTGCTCAACGAACTTTGGGCTCAAGTGAACGTCATGGCGCAAGTTGTCAATGCCGAGTTGCAGGCCGGTCAGAGAGAGAGAGGGCGCATAGGAGGTCAGGGAAGGCGGTTGATTTTCTTCTTTGGACTGTCCGAGGCGGAAGATGGGTAAACGTGGCATGAGGAATGGTTCTTACACTCGGATGGCTTGCGCGTCGGAAGTGCGAAAGGGTTGACGCTCCGCGGAGATCCCTTAGAATTCCCCGACTTCAGCCCTGGTAGAGAGCCTAGCACCGGGGTATCGGCGGTCCAACGTTACCCAAGTTACGTCGAAAAAATGGGCAACACTGGGCTTTCAAGATCCGCGGGCAGCGCGGGCGCACCCCCACAATCGCTTGTGTGCCACAGCGCTTTTCATGCAATGTCCCCTTGAGGTCGGCTTTGGACTGGACACATTCCATACGGGCCGAGGGTACCTTAGTCACGATACAGTCCCAAATCTGGAAGCGTATGATTTTGGAGTATTAGAAGGCTGCGGAAGACTTTCAGGGGGGTCGCGTAGTGTAACGCGACGTACGTCCTCTGCAACCTCGAAGGCGTGGCCGGAGTATTGCCGCGGCCTTCCGCCGGCCACAGGAAAACTCATGAAACGGCTGCGATTTGTTGTTTCACTCGTCACCAGTGAAAACGATTACCAGCTAGAACAATGCCGGGCTGCCGAAGAAGCGTCGCGAAAGCTCGGGATCGATGTCCAGATTCTTTACGCCGACAATGACACCATCACCCAGAGCCAGCAACTCCTAAACATCATCCAGTCGCGCGAGTCGCACCCCGACGGAATTCTGTTTGAGCCGGTTGGGGGAACGGCTTTGCCGCAAGTGGCCAAAGCCGCGGTCTCGGCGGGGATTGGATGGGTGGTCATCAACCGGGAGATCGACTATATCGCGGACTTGAGGAGGTCGTTCCGCGTGCCGATTTTTTCGGTGGCGGCGGACCACGAAGAAGTCGGCCGCATCCAAGGCCGGCAGATTGGCGCGATCCTCCCCAAAGGTGGATCGATTCTGTATATCGAAGGTCCGGCGGAGACCTTCGCCGCCAAGCAAAGGACGGTTGGTTTTCACGAAACCAAACCGAATGGCGTGCAGGTAAAAAGCCTGCGCGGACAATGGACCGAAGCCAGCGCCCACAAGGCAATTGCCTCCTGGTTGCGGTTATCGACGTCCCGTCAGAATCGGATCGATGCCATCGTGGCGCAGAATGATGCCATGGCCATGGGGGCAAGAAAGGCCTTTCAGGAAATCAGCGACAGTCGCGAGCGCGATCGCTGGATGCTCTTGCCTTTTACCGGCGTCGATGCCGTACCGAAGACCGGGCAAAGCTGGGTGAAAAGCGGACTGCTGGCGGCATCCGTGATCGTACCCACCAACACCGATATGGGGATCGATATGCTGGTGCGCGCGATCCAAACCGGGACCCAGCCGCCGGAACGCAGTTTGACCTCGCCGAGGTCCTGTCCTTCGATTGAGGACCTGGCGCGCGCGCATGCGGAAAAAGCGCGCGCTCTTTCGGTGTAAGACAGGGACATTCTGGTAAGACCGATTTCCCCGCTAAAGTAGTGGATCCGGTATTCAACTCCACTGGAGGGCGGGGCAGAATATATCGCGGTTTGCCTGCCCGCCTTTTCGATGGAAACCGTGCATCGGGGCCGCTAGAGCGGAAGAGCGGCAAGCCCGGCCAATGAAATAAGGGGCTAGCTCGAGGCGCCGGCAACGAAAGCTTTGTCCGCCGCGGAATTTGCCCCGGTTACATCCTGGACCAACTCGAGTTCGCGCTCGGAAATGGGCTCGCAAGTTTCTTCTTCGAGGATTTGTACGCGGCGCGCGGTCATGGTGATGGGCTCCAGATAGAGTATCTTCCCGTCCCTCACTCTGATCTGGAAGCGAAACCAATCGGTGCGGTACATGCGTCCGGAAGCGAAGAATGTTACCGATGCGGCGATAGGTCCCTCGAACTCGTCACCCGTCGCGGTAACCAGGCGGCGCTGAAAGTTCTGCGTCCAGGTCCTGCCTCCAACCAGCGGTTCGTTCAAGAAGACCCGCTCGAAGGGAACTGCGTGAGTCAGCCTGCGCAATTGGACCAGTTGGAGCAGAACGGAAATCTTGGCCAGGTTGGTCACGATGAGGTCGGCCTCGGTGGAAGAGACCTTGGCCAGTTTAATGTGCAGCTCCGGGGCCCATTCGCGCTCGAATTCTTCCCGCGCCAAGGCCAGGCTTTTGTCGGAAGCGGCGGCATAGCGCAGGGTGGCCCGCGCCATCAGGATACTCAGCACGCTGGTAATTACGGTGGCAATTAGAGGGATGGATTCCAGAAAGCTGGACAGGATCGCGTTCCACCGCAGGTGCATAAGTTTGTAGCTCCTGACTCAAACTACTTGGGGAAGGAGTCTGAGTTCTGGGAAGAATAGCCTGACGGGACCCGGGCGCACAGATGCGCATGGTATTAGGGCGGGAGTGTGGTGGTAGTAGGGCCTTGGTAATGGGAAGTAATCGTTACTTGGCCAGTCCGATGATTCTATGGGGCTTCAATCAGCTCCATTTTCCCGTCGCGGGTGCGGTGCAGGACCATCACTTTGCCCTTGGGGTCGCGGAATACGAAAACGTCGCGGTCGCGGAAGTGGGCTTCTTTGATGGCCTCTTCCAGTGTCATGGGGCGGATGGCGACAGCGTCGGAAGAGTGGACCAAGTGTACATCGGTGGTTTTGGCGATGGCCGGGAATTTGTGGACCACCACGGATACAACGGCTTTGTTAGCTGCGGCGGCCTCCGACGGAGCTTCTTCCAACTCCGGTTTGCCATCCCACTTTCTTTGCTGATTGCGTTTTTTGGTCCGCCAGCGGGTTTTGTATTTCACTGCCTGTTTCTGTATGTGGTCTAAAGCTTCACCGATGGCAGCAGTCATGTCTCCCGCTTCCGCCAGCGCAACCAGCGATCCCTTGCGGGCAACAATCGTGATCTCGGCTTTGTGGCGGTGCTTTTCAGTCGTAAGAATCACTTTGGCTTCGCACCTATCACCGAGGAACTTTTGGATTTTTGCCAATGCGGCTTCGACTTCCTTGCGGTTGGCGGGAGTGACTTTGTGCTGCCGGCCGGTGTATTCGACGTTCAT
>CAZETZ010000246.1:0-4165 GCA_964514735.1 uncultured Acidobacteriaceae bacterium
TCCTCTCATCGCCATCGATGAACCCACCATCGCCATGCTGTTCACGGTGAACACTTCGGCATTCGCCGGGCGCGAGGGCACATACGTAACCTCGCGAAATCTTCGTGACCGCTTGCAAAAAGAATTGCTGACCAATGTTTCCCTGCGGGTGGAAGAGACCGACACCACCGACTCCTTCAAAGTCATGGGGCGGGGCGAACTGCAACTTTCCATTCTGCTGGAAATGATGCGCCGCGAAGGCTACGAACTCATGGTGGGCAAGCCGGAGATTGTCACCAAGCGGGTGGACGGCAAGCTGATGGAGCCGATTGAGCGGCTCACAGTGGACATTCCCGAAGAATTCGTCGGCGTGGTGATGGAGCAACTTGGCGCGCGCAAGAGTGAAGTCGCTAATATGCACAATCATGGCTACGGCCGGGTGCGCATCGAGTTCCGCGTCCCCAGCCGTGGACTGATCGGCCTGCGCAGCCAATTGCTGACCGATACCCGCGGCACGATCGTCATGAACTCCCTTTTTGATGGCTACATCGAATGGCAGGGAGAAATTCCCCACCGCCTTACGGGCGCATTAATTTCTGACCGGGCCGGGGTAACCACTCCGTACGCTCTTTACAACCTGCAAGAACGCGGCGAACTGTTCGTCGGCCCGACGGTTGAGGTGTATGAAGGCATGATCGTGGGCGAGAATGCGAAAGATAATGATCTGGACGTCAACGTGGTCCGCGAAAAGAAGCTGACCAACATGCGCTCTTCCACTTCAGATATGGCCATTCGCCTGGTGCCCTTCCGCAATCTGAATCTGGAGCAGGCCATCGAATTCATCGCCGAGGACGAATACGTCGAAGTGACTCCCAAGTCCCTGCGCCTGCGGAAAAAAGTGCTGCAAGCCAACAAACGGAAGCGGAATCCTTTGGTCCTGGCCGGCGAAGAATCTTAGCGGCTACGAAGTCGACTTCTCCGCCAAAGGAGACGCAGGGAAGCCTGCGGAGCGCACGCCGTAAACCCCGCGGGTGAAACGCTGCCACTCTTGATGGAGCCGCGCCGGAATAAAACAGCTGACCACAATCGCTATCGTAATCGCCGCTTCATCAACCTTGGTTGCTTCCGGCCAGCGGCGCACGGCCTCAGCCATGACCATGCCGACAAGAACACTCCACACGAACACCTGCAGCGAGTGTTGACCGAGGAAAGCCACCGCCCGCGCCATCGGTGTCATAACCAACTTGTTCAATGGGCGCCGGAAACGATACACCAGGATGGAAAACGCGGCAAAATCCACCAGGCGCAGCAGCGGCAAAGTGTGTCGCCGGTCCGCGAGCCACGCAATGTAAGGGCTCCAATTCTGACCTGTAAGGACATGCCAATGACGAGCCACGAAGAAAACCAATACAACTGGATAGGAAACCGCCACCACGGAGCGCGGGATCGATAACCCTTCCGGCCGAATCGCTTGGAACCCGAAATATACTCCCCCCAGAAATACCAATTGCCAGGACACAATATCGAAATAGCCAAGGTTGGGGAACGCCGTCATTCCATATCCCCGGGAAGCGGCGAGCCACAATGCGATACTGATTGCAGCCACGTAAGGGAACCTTCCCTTGACGAGCGCCCCAATTACAAACGGCAGGAACAGCAAAAAAACCAAGTACATTCGGAGTATTTCCGAGTGTCCCGGAGATTCAAGACAAAGAAGGGTTTTGATCCAAAGGGACCACCCCGGTTGAAAACCATCCCCCAAGAACGCCAATCCCTTTTGAGCTGCCAGAATTCCAGCGGTTATCAGGCAGGCATTCGCCAGGAAGATGGTTATGGCCCGTTTCCGAATTCGGCGGGCGGCCACAGCATACCCCTGCTCGATTGCCATGCGACCATACACCATGCCGGAAACCAACCCAGACAAAAGCACAAAACCTTCCGCAGTGGTGATAAATCCAAAGGTTTGCCAGGTAAATTTTTGGAATGGATCAGGGGGAAGATGATCGATCGTCATCAGGATTAGGCAGGAACCCCGGAGAAAATCAATCAAAAGACTTCTGGAGCGAACCTTGTGTTGGCTGGACACGCAAGTTCCCTTCCTCGGCGCATTACTCCCAAATTTTTTTGTTTGGAAGTTCTCAACAATGGCCTAACATGGCCGCACAAAGACGTCCTTCAAACCAAGGACCAAGACTGTGAAGATAGCAAGCTCTGGGAGTGAAGGATATGGCACCTTCGTGCGCGTATTACTATACTGATAATAAATGACTTATGAGTCCAAGCTGGCCCGCCTCAAGATGTTCCTGGTGCCCTGTAGCTGTGGCACCAGTTTTGCCGTGGCCGAGAATTACGACTGTCAGGGGACTACCTGGGGCCGCTACCTGACATGTCCGAAATGCAGAAAGCGGCACGATCCCAAAAACCGCCTATTACAAATCGGCTATTACCGGGAAGGCTACTGGAAAGTGGACGAGTGCTAACTTGAATTCCGACCATAAAGAGCATCTTCGCCCTACACGGGTTGCGGTAGTCGGCCTGGGCAATGTGGGTGCGACATTCGCTTATGCCCTCCTGCTCAGTGGACTGGCGGCAGAAATCGTCCTCATCGATGTCAATCGCGCCAAGGCCGAGGGCGAGGCCATGGACCTCAACCATACGGTTCCCTTCACCCATCCCACACGAGTGTGGGCGGGCGGTTATGCGGATTGCGCGGGCGCTGTTGTGACCGTGCTGGCGGCTGGAGCCGGACAGAAACCGGGTGAAACGCGACTGGATTTGATCAAAAAGAACGCTGCCATCTGGCGGGACATTGTCCCGAACGTAGTAAAGAACAACCCCCACGGCATTCTACTGATCGCCACGAATCCGGTTGATGTGCTCACCTACGCCGCCTTGAAACTCTCCGGGTTGCCCCCTGAGCGCGTGATCGGTTCCGGAACAATTCTTGATACGGCCCGCTTTCGTTATCTTCTCAGCCAGCACTTTAATGTGGACGCCAGCAGCGTCCACGCCTACATCATCGGCGAACATGGGGACAGCGAAGTTCCGGTGTGGTCGCTGGCGAACATCGCCGGCATGCGATTGCGGGAATTCTGCAACGCCCAAAACCGCGCTTATGATCAGAAAGCAATGGACGATATCTTCGCCCAGACCCGCGACGCGGCGTATCGCATCATCGAACGTAAAGGCGCAACATACTATGCCGTTGCCGCGGGGTTGATGCGCATCACCCAAGCGATCTTGCGGAACCAGAACACAGTCCTGTCAGTCTCCAGCCTGGTCCATGATTATTACGACATACACGATGTGTGTTTCAGCCTGCCGACGGTGGTCGATCGCGGTGGTATCGAGAAGGCGGTCCACCTGGAACTCGCGGCCAACGAAATTGAGCAATTAAGACACTCCGCCGATGTACTTAGAAAGACCGCCGCTTCGCTCGACCTCTAGTTACTCTCCGGCGCCCGGTCGTCCCAATATTCTCAGTTTGAGCCGGCGAGAAAAACTGATACTTCCCTTCTTGACTTTAA
Source organism: uncultured Acidobacteriaceae bacterium (assembly GCA_964514735.1). Taxonomy (GTDB): domain Bacteria; phylum Acidobacteriota; class Terriglobia; order Terriglobales; family Acidobacteriaceae; genus CAWBXL01. Next base: position 3,507 of record CAZETZ010000246.1, read on the forward strand.
CTGCTATACTTCCCCCGCATTTGAAGTGGTCGCCAAGCTCCCGGCAACATAGCGTGCCTCTCCGGCTCTGCTCTTCGGCCGAACTTGCCCCTTCTCAAATAGCTCAGTTCGAGGCACGACCGTGAAGAATATCTTCGTTGGAAATTTGAACTTCAACACTTCGGAAGAAGACCTCCGTGGACTTTTTGAACCCTATGGACAGGTCGACCGGGTCAGTATCATGACCGACCGCGACACTGGCCGCTCGCGCGGATTTGGATTTGTCGAAATGGCAAGCGCCGAAGACGGTGAGAAAGCCATCGCCGCGCTAAATGGACAGGAAATCGGCGGACGCACGCTCAACATTAATGAAGCCCGGCCCAAGACCGAGCGGAGCGGGGGCGGCGGAGGTGGTGGTGGAGGTCGGGGCGGTTACGGAGGCGGACGCGGCGGTCGCGGCGGTGATCGCGGCGGACGCGGGGGCGGTGGTGGAGGCAGAGACCGCTGGTAATCTCTGTCCGGCGGCTGGCCTGGCGGCAATTGCTGGGCCGTCGTGGGCGGTGTAAACTGGAACCACGCGCCCGTAGCTCAGCTGGATAGAGCGGTTGCCTCCGGAGCAACAGGCCGGGAGTTCGAATCTCTCCGGGCGCACCAGCAACTTCGCACTCAGTTGTCCCCAC
>CAZETZ010000247.1:0-1208 GCA_964514735.1 uncultured Acidobacteriaceae bacterium
CCCTCGCTGTCGCCTCTTTTTTGACGAACGCGATAAAATCGCCATCTTCGGGCGATGGTTCGATGGCGCCCGCCGCCACTGTATTTGATATTTCTGGGCGATGGGAAGGAAATGCTTGTCGAACTCGGAGAAGTTAATGTCGAACTCTTTGGGGTCGAACTCTACCCGCATTAAAAACAAGCCTGATTCTTCGTCTCCATGCTCGTCGGCATGGAGGATGTTGCCATTGTGGCGGAAGACGAAGTCAGAGATGGTCGCGACTAATCCCTTACGGTCAGGGCAAGTGAGGAGAAGTATCGCGGAGTTCTTCATTTAGATTGGGAATCTGTCTGGATCAAATACTACCTTAAGAATTGTCATTCCGAAGCGCCAGCTTTTGGCGCGAGGAATCTGCTGTTATCGCTGGCTAGGAAAGCAGATTCCTCCTCGTCGCTACGCTCCTTGTCGGAATGACAAAGGGAGACAGGTTCCTACTTTTTCAGAGTCTTTACGATTTCTTTGGCAGCATTGGCACCCGATCCTCCCGTCAAACCCACGCCAGGATGAGTACCCGATCCACACAAGTATAGATTTTCAATCGGCGTTTTGTAGCGCCCCCAATCGAGCAACGGACGCATGGTAAAGAACTGGTCTAACGCCAGCTCCCCGTGGAAAATGTGGCCTCCGGTGAGTCCGTAGTTGTCTTCCAAATCCTGCGGCGTAATGATCTGATGGGTCAAAATCAGCTGTGGTAAGCCCGGTGCGTATTGCGCGAGGGTCTTGACCACCGCCTGTCCGAGCGCTTTCCGTTTACTTTCCCAGTCGCTGTTCTTAAGCTTGAACGGCGCATATTGCATGTACACCGACATCACATGCTGACCTGAGGGAGCAAGCGATGGATCGGTCAACGACGGAATTGCGACTTCCAGGTAAGGCTGCTTGGAAAATTCTCCATACTTGGATTCGTCGAAGGCGCGTTCCAGGTAATCAATTTCGGGGCCGATGTGGATGCGGCCGCTTAGCGCAGCAGTGTTGCCTTCGAGCGCGGTGAATTTTGGCAATCCAGAAAGCGCGAGGTTGACCTTGGCCACCGTGCCCGGCATGCGATAGTGCTGGAGCTTCATTACAAAATCGGGCGATAGATGGATCGGATCAACCAGCTTGAGCAGAGTGCGTTTGGGATCGGCGTTGGAGACGATTGCTGAGGCGCTGATTTCTTCTCCGGTGGA
>CAZETZ010000247.1:1308-4164 GCA_964514735.1 uncultured Acidobacteriaceae bacterium
GTTTGGGATCGGCGTTGGAGACGATTGCTGAGGCGCTGATTTCTTCTCCGGTGGAGAGCACCACGCTGGTCGCCGCGCCGTCTTTCACACGAATTTCAATTACTTCCACGCCACTGCGGATTTCAGCGCCAGCTTGTTTGGCGGCTGCGGCTATGGCTTGCGTGACTGCTCCCATGCCGCCTGCGGCGAACCAGGCCGCGCCGGCGGGATGAGAATCGGCAGCCGCGCGAAGTAATAGCACCAGGCTGCTTCCTGCTGACCATGGTCCGAGGAAGGTACCGAATATTCCGCGTGCTGCAACTACCGCACGCAGCAATTCAGTTTCGAAATACTCGGCGACTAAATCCGCAACCGCCATGGGCCCCCAGCGCAGCAGGCGATACATATCTTTCTTGCCCAGGTTGCGGATGGCGCGGCCGGTTTTCAACATGCTCCAGAGATCGCCGTTGCTGGGATTGTCGATGTCCGGTGGAGCGGTCGCCAGCACGTCGGCGATCACTTTGGCTATTTTTGCCAGCGATTGCTGGAACTCGGGATACTTTGCGGCGTCCTTCGCGGAAAATTTGCTGATTTCTTCTGCTGCTTTCTTGGTATCGGCGTAAAGGACCAGGGCCCGGCCGTCGGGTGAAAGTGCCGTCACTCCTACTTCAGGCTTGATTAGCTGGAGTCCGTTTTTTTCCAGCTGCATTTCGCGCACGATGTCCTCACGCAATGGTCCAGCGGAGTGAGAAAGGATCGATCCACGAAAGCCGGGATGAAATTCTGCCGTGACCGCCGAGCCGCCGGTTTGCGGGCGGCGTTCGAGCACCAGCGGCTTGAATCCAGCTTTGGCCAGATAGAAAGCGGTGACCAGACCGTTGTGCCCTCCGCCGATGATTACGACATCGCGTTTGTCGGGCATCAGTTAGGCTGCTCCCTTGTGGTCTTTGAGAATTTCGATCGCGGCCAAGCGGCCATTCGCGCCCATGATGCCGCCGCCGGGGTGAGTTGCCGATCCACACATGTAGAGGTTCTTGATCGGCGTGCGGTATTGCGCCCAGCCGGGGACGGGGCGCAGGAAGAAAAGTTGTTCGAGCGAAAGCTCGCCTTGGAAAATATTGCCTTCACTCAATCCGAATTCGCGTTCAAGGTCGAGCGGAGTGAGTACTTGTTTGTGCAGGATGATGTCTTTGATGTTGGGTGCATATTCGACAATGGTGTCAATCACGTTGTTGCCGAATGCTTCGCGCTGTTCGTCCCAGTTCAGCCCTGGGCGCAGCTTGTAGGGTGCGTACTGCACAAAGCAGGAGAGAATGTGTTTTCCCGCGGGAGCGACCGACGGATCGGTCAGGGTCGGGATGACCATGTCAATGTACGGACGGCGAGAGAAGTTGCCGTACTTGGCATCGTCATAGGCCCGTTCCATGTACTCGACGTTTGGAGAAATTGACATTGCACCGCGAAGATGGGCTCCCACGCCGGGGAGGCATTTGAAATTCGGCAGACCATTAAGCGCCAAGTTCACTTTGCCGGACGAGCCGCGGTATTTGTAACGGCGGACTTCTTCCAGGAAATCGGCAGGCAGATGGCCGCTATCAATGAACTCGACGAAAGTGTGACGAGGATCAATGCTGGAGGAAACGACATCGGCATAGAGTTCATCACCATTCGCCAGCACCACGCCTTTGGCCTTATTGTCTTTGACGATAATTTTGACAATGCCGGATTTTGTGCGAATCTCGGCGCCCGCTTCCCGTGCAGCATCTGCAATTGCATTCGAGATCGCGCCGGTACCTCCGCGCGAAAATCCCCAGGAGCGGAAAGCTCCGTCAATTTCTCCCATGTAGTGATGGAGCAGCACATAAGCCGTTCCCGGCGAACGCACGCCCAGGAACGTTCCGATGATTCCAGACGCTGACATTGTCGCCTTGAGCACATCGGTCTCGAACCATTGATCGAGGAAGTCGATGGCGCTCATGGTCATCAACTGCACCTGGTTGTATTTGTCCTCGCTGGTCATTCCCTGAAAGCGGCGGCCCAGGAACATCAACTTCATCAGCTCTTTTGGATTTAGCGAATGAGGGTCCGGCGGCACCATGCTTAGGATCGGCTTTACGAAACGGCACATGGCCTGCATGGCTTTGCCAAATTCGTCGTAGGCCTCGGCGTCGAGTTTGGAGTGGCGCGCGATTTCGCGGTGAGTTTTTCCGTGGTCATTCACGCGCCAGAGGTAGTCGCCGTTGGGCATCGGCGTAAACGTGCCGTCCAGCGGAAGAATTTCCAGGCCGTGGCGTGGGAGATCGAGGTCGCGGATGATTTCCGGACGCAGCAACGAAACTACATACGAGCAGACGGAAAATTTAAATCCGGGGAAAACTTCTTCTGTGACGGCGGCGCCGCCGAGAACATGACGGCGCTCCAACACCACAACTTTCTTCCCAGCCTTTGCAAGATAGGCGGCCGTGGTGAGGCCATTGTGGCCGCCGCCAATTACGATTGCATCATATTTTGTGTTGGAAGCTGCCATATCAGCCTTTGGCGCTCGCGGCGCTGAGTCGCTGGATTTTAACAGTTAGGCAGGAAGTCGTTTAGATATGTTCCTGCCCGCAGAAGCGGGTACGGCGTGTCAGAGTCCGCTGTTGCGGACCGCCCAACGAATCGCGATGGAAGCGGAAGACATCATTGCTGAACAGGAAATCATTGTACTGGCTGATTAGGTCCCTGTCTGCATTGATATTTTGACTCTCAGTCAGAACTGAAGTTTCCATTCCCGCCTTGCCCAAAACTCTCTCGACTGCCACTCATCCCACACAAGAACGGATTTCTCCCTTGACACCTTACCCCCCCTTCGTTTCAAGGTTTTAAAAAATACAACAA
>CAZETZ010000248.1:0-4154 GCA_964514735.1 uncultured Acidobacteriaceae bacterium
CAGACATTGGTTTGTAGCGGAACAAAATCCGTTCCACCACAATCGCAAAACACAACGCAGAAAGTAGCTGACCAATCAGAATCAGCAATCCGTAGATGGTCGAAATCCAGCTGGGGTCAAGCGACATCACCCAGTCAATTGCAGCAAATGAAATGGTGAAGGCGTAAAGCAAAATTCCCGGCCCGCTCACCGCTTTGAATCGCAACGTGTGGTCCGGCGCGCTCGGGTTGTCCTGCTCCCGCGACCACTTGGTCAGGAAAAACGAAATCACATTCCAGACCAGAAAATAAAGTGCCGAGCGCGCGATGAACCCGGGCGAATTCAGATACTTCCCGGCAATCCACCGCAAGTGCGTATTCTTGGCAATCTCGCCTGGGTCCAACCATTTATAAAGGTGATGGTGGCCAAGATAAACTTCCGCCCAAATCGGAATAAAAAATAATGTAACCAGCGAAACGGTGCGCATGGCCGCACCCAGTATGCGGCGGATGACCATGCCCCACGCACCCTTGGTCAGGTGGCGAAGCATCAGGATGGCCATCGACCCCAGCGTCACGCCCAGCCACATCATGATGCCCAGCAGATAAGCCTGGAAAAAATCGTCGGCATTCTTGTACGCAAGGACTACGGCGATGACGGAAAAAATAACCCCAATGATCAGCGACCGCTGCCCGATGGTTTTCACCACCGGCGGCGTGGACAAATCCAGATTGTGGGTCGCCATGGTGCTCATCGTTCGTGCTCCATCGGCCCTGCTTCCGGTTTAGTCTCAATCACCGGCAAAGTTGCCCCCGACCCTGGCTCTTTGAACCGAGGCGCCTGCGAAGGCACTTTCGCGTCCGCCGCCACATCGGCCTGCGAAGCATTCTGGCTCAGTTGCAGCGCGCGGATGTAAGCCACAATCCGCCAGCGGTCCTCCGCGGGAATCTGCGAAGCGTAGTCCGGCATCACGCCAAACCCATTGGTTGCCACATCGAAAAAGTATCCCAGCGGCGACTTGCGCAAACGTTCATCATGAAACGAAGGCGGATGCTTCAACCCACGCTGCGGAATCATGCCGTTGCCGTCTCCCAACCGCGAGTGGCAGGGCGCGCAGTAAATATTGAAGCGCTCGCGCCCGCGCGCCAGGTCCTTGTCCGTGACCTGAAATGGCATATAGTCGCCGGGACTGTTGCCGATTTTGCCGGTATAAAAATAAACGTCCTCATGCAACTGCCCGCGGGCGACCGTGTCTTCCACCGGAGGCCGCTCCGACCGCAGGTCCGCATAAAAATCGCTCTTGGCCAGCGGCTTAAACCGCGGCTGATCGTGCATGTCCTGCCGGCACGCGGAGAGAGCAAGAAGCCCGGCAGCGCTCAGCACAGCACCTATAACCCTTGTCATCCTGAGCGGAGCGTGGTCGGCGCGTAGCGCGGACCAGGCGGAGTCGAAGGACCCCGGCGTGGCCGGCAGTTTCCGTGACACGGATAGGCATTCTGCCTGTGCAGCAAGAGAATTCCCTGTTAGGCCAGTGGCAGCCCACACATCCCCGGGGTCCTTCGACTCCGCAATCCCTTCGCTGCGCGAAGCGATTGCTCCGCTCAGGATGACAGAGTGTTTCAGATTGCGCGCCAACGACATCACAAATTTGCTCACGCGATTAATCCGGCACCTCCGTCAGCGTCTTCGGCCCTAGCCCTTCCAGAAACTCGCGCGTCTTCACCTCGTCGTACTTCTTGTCGGAAGAAAACACGATCAAAAAGAAGCGGTCTTTGCTGGCCATGGCAAACCGCGAAACATTGAACACCGGGTGATAGGGCATCGGCAACCCATTCAACGCCAGCATGCCAAACACGGCCGAGATACCGCCGAACAAAATCGTCATCTCAAAGGTCACAATGATGAACGATGGCCAAGAATGAACCGGCTTGCCGCCGATGTTCAGCGGATAGTTGATCACGTTGATCCAGTACTGCATCAGATAGCCGGTGGTCCCGCCAATGATCGCCCCAATCAACGTGACCAGGGGTACCCGATCATGATGAAACCCAATCGCCTCGGCCAGCCCTTCAATCGGCAAAGGGCTGTAAGCGTCGATCTTGATGTAACCCGCCGCGTGCGTCTGCTCCGCCGCCTTCACTAAAGCGGTGGGCGAATCGAACTCCGCCAGCATCCCGTAGATGGGAGTCCGCTTCACTCCTTCACCTCCGCTTCGGGCAGCAAGGTGCGCATTTCAAAGATGGAGATCATGGGCAATCCGCGCACGGACAGGAAGATCAGCGCCAGGAACATGCCAAACGTCCCAACGTAAGTCATACAGTCCCAGCGCGATGGATAGTACATTCCCCACGAGGAAGTCAGGAAGTCACGGTGCAGGCTCATCACCACGATGACAAACCGCTCGAGCCACATACCCACCAGCACCACGGCGGAAATAATGAACAGCAAAATCGGCTTGGTGCGGAATTTCTTGATCCACAGCACCTGCGGAACAAAAATGTTGCAGATCCACAGCAGCCAATACAAAGCCGCGTAAGGCCCATGCAGCCGGTTCCAGAAGGTAAACGCCTCGTAGCGATTGCCGCTGTACCAGCCCATGAAGGCTTCAATCACATAGCCATAGCCGACGATCAAACCAGTCGCCAGCATGACTTTGGCGGAGTTGTCGAGGTGCGTCTCGGTAATGAAACCTTCCAAGCCGTAAATCTTGCGGATGGGAATGCACAGCATCACCACCATGGCGAAGCCGGAATAAATTGCGCCCGCCACAAAGTAGGGCGGGAAAATGGTGGTGTGCCATCCGGGAATAATGCCAATGGCGAAGTCGAAGCTGACCACGGTGTGCACAGAAAGCACTAGTGGAGTTGCTAATCCAGCCAAAAGTAAATAAGCGGTTTCATAGCGGTGCCAGTGCCGCGCCGATCCGCGCCATCCCAGCGACAGCATGCCGTAAACAATTTTCAACGGCCGTTTTTCCGAGCGGTCCCGGAGCGTGGCCAGATCGGGGATCAACCCCACATACCAGAACAGCGCGGAAATAGTCGCGTAAGTAGAAACCGCAAACACGTCCCACATCAGCGGACTGCGGAACTGCGGCCAGTAATTCATGGTATTGGGATAAGGGAACATCCAATACGCCAGCCAGGGGCGCCCCACGTGAATCGCAGGGAAAATTCCCGCGCAGGACACGGCAAACAACGTCATGGCTTCAGCAAACCGGTTAATCGAATTGCGCCAGGACTGCCGCAACAACATCAGAATCGCTGAAATCAAAGTGCCGGCGTGGCCAATGCCGATCCACCAGACGAAGTTGACGATCTCAAATCCCCAGCCGATGGGAGTGGTATCGCCCCAGATGCCAATGCCGCGAACAAACAGATAACCGACGGCATACAGCATCATCATGGTGAGCAGGAAGGCAACTCCAAAGCCCAGGAACCAGCCGTTCGAAGTCGGACGCGTGAGCACGATCGAACCGATCTTGTCGGTGACCGAGCCAAAGGTATAACCCGGCGCAATCACCGGGGCCCGTAGTGGCGTCTGTTCTGTCTGCTCACTCATATCGTTATCGTCACTCGATCCAATGTCATCCTGAGCGAAGCCAGAGCACGCAAAGCGGGCTCTGGCGCAGTCGAAGGACCCCTATAACGCAGGCACTCCGATCGGCCCCGCAAGGCATTCTCGAAACATCACTCAAGCGGCGCTAAGAGAATGCCTAACCGCGCCACTCAAGCCGCCGGCCCTTCCGGGGTCCTTCGACTCCATCATTGCCTCGCTTCGCTCAGCAATGATTCCGCTCAGGATGACAGCGTTTTACTTCTCCAGCTCGGAATTCGGGTTACGAATCTCCGCCAAATAAGTTGTCCGCGGACGCGTATTCAAATCCGCCAGCAGGCTGTAGTTGCGCGCCTGCGCCTTCAACTGCGAAACCCGGCTGTTGGGATCGTTAATGTTGCCAAACACAATCGCATCCGCCGGACAAGACTGCTGACAAGCACTCTTCACTTCGCCGTCAACAATCTTGCGATCTTCACGCTCGGCAGCGATGCGGCCCTCGTTGATGCGCTGCACGCAGTAGGTGCACTTCTCCATCACCCCGCGGCTGCGGATCGACACATCCGGATTGCGCATCATCTTGAGCTGCGGCGTCTCCCAGTCCTGGAACAACAGGAAAT